>CP014963.1:1917500-2217500 GCA_001628815.1 Geobacter anodireducens | reverse complement strand
GGGGGTGACGGCGGTGGCCTCGGTCAGCACCAGGCCGGCGCCGCCGGTTGCGCGGCTGCCCAGGTGGACCAGGTGCCAGTCGTTGGCAAAGCCGTCTTCGCTGGAATACATGCACATGGGGGATACGGCGATGCGGTTGGGCAGGGTCAGGCTGCGTATGGTCAAGGGCTCGAAGAGATGTGACATGGCATGCCTCCTTGGAACGTGGTTCGCGGGCAGGGCGCCCGGTCCGGGCAGCCGGTGATTCCGGTGCCCTGGTTACAGCATAGCACCGAATTCGCCGTTGCGAACCGGGGCGCGTGCTCCGGCCGGAATGGCGCTACTCCAGCACCCGGAAGACCGCCGCGAAATCCTCGTCGGCATGGCCGGCGGCACGGGCGCGCTTGAAGCTCTCGTTGGCCGTGGCCGCGCCGTGGAGCGGCTGGCCGAGCCGGTCGCCCAGCTCGACGGCCAGGCGCAGGTCCTTCTGCATGTGCTTGAGGGGGAAGCTGGCCGGGAACTCGCCGCTCAGGAGCAGTTGCCCCTTGCCCTTGAACATGGGATTGGCCATTGCCCCGGCATCCAGCACCTCCAGCAGTTGGCCGCCGTCGAGGCCGCATTTCCGCCCCAGGGCCATCCCCTCGCCCAGGGCCGTCATCATCTGGCCCATGATCATGTTGACTACCAGCTTCATCCGCGCCCCTTGGCCCACCTGGCCAGGTGGAGGCATGTCTTGCCCAGTACGGCAAAGGCCGGCCCGGCTTCGTCGAAGAGGCTCCGGTCGCCCGCGGCCAGGATGATCAGGGTGCCGTCCTCGGCCGGCTTTTTGGTGCCCGAGACCGGGGCCTCCAGGAACCGTCCCCCGCGTGCGGTGACAGCCGCGCCGATGGCGGTGCTGGTTTCGTCGTCCACCGTGGACATGTCGATGTAGCCGCGGCCGCCGCCGATCCCCTCCAGCACCCCGTTGGGCCCGAAGCAGACCTCCTTCGCCGCGGCCGGGTCGGCCAGCATGGCAATGGTGATGTCGCAGGCGGCGCACACCTCTGCGGGGCTTGACGCCTGCCGGGCGCCCAGGGCGACCAGGGGGGCGCACTTGGCGGGATTGCGGTTCCAGACGGTAACGTCGAATCCAGCCCGCACCAGGTTGGCCGCCATGGGGCCTCCCATGATGCCGAGCCCGAGAAAGCCGTATGTTGTCATCTGCTGCTCCTTTCCTGACCCCGCCGATGGGCGGGCAGCGCACGGGTATCGTTGAGTATGAGGATAGACCCGGGCGGCATCGAGTTCAAGAGCAGTTCTTGCCGAAGGAGTGTCCGCTTCTGTCGGCGGCCGGAAAATATCCCGGTTTCCGGCTGAAGTCTGCTACGTTGCTTCGGTCGGGCGGAGTTCTCGCTGTGGCCGCCAGGAGGTGCAACCATGGACGGCAGGACGGTGGGAATGATGCAGCGGGAGCACTTGGCCGGGGTGGTCGGGGCGCCGCGGTGACGGAAGGGGGTGCCCCCTCGCTGCCGGAGGAGCAGGGGGGCAGGGGAAGGGTGTTGCAACCGGGACACTGCACGGGGCTGACCGGCGGATGCTGCGGCAATCCCGCACCGCATCCGCCGGTCACTGCGATCAGTCGATCCTGAAGTTCCCCACCACGTTCTCGAGCTGATGGGCCTGCTGGGAAAGCTGGGCCGCCGCTGCGGAGACCTCCTCGGCCCCTCGGGCGGTCTGCTGGACCACGTCGGAGATCTGCTGGATGTTGGAGGTGATCTCGCCGGTGGTGGCGGTCTGCTCTTCGGCGGCTGTGGCGATCTGATTGATCTGCATGGTCACGTCGTTGATCCGGTCCAGGATCTCGGCCAGGGCCTGGCCCGACTTGTGGGAGGTGACGGAGCCCTTTTCGACCTCCCTGACACCTTCTTCCATGGCTTGGACCGCCGCCCTGGTTTCGTTCTGGATGGCCTTGATCATGCCGCTGATCTCTTTGGTGGCCGCAGTGGTGCGCTCGGCCAGGGCCCTGACCTCGTCGGCCACCACGGCGAACCCGCGTCCCTGCTCGCCGGCCCGGGCCGCCTCGATGGCGGCGTTGAGGGCCAGCAGGTTGGTCTGGTCGGCGATGTCCTCGATGGTGCCGATGATCTCGCCGATCTGCTCGGAGCGCCGGCCCAGTGCATCCACGGTGCTGGCGGTCTGCTTGACCCGCTCGGCGATGATGACCATCCCGTTGTTCGTTTCCTGAACCACTGCGGAACCGCTTGTGGCGGTCATGCTGGTGCCCTTGGAGCTTTCCGCGGCCAGGGTGCAGTTTTGCGCGATGTCCCGGCTGGTGGACGACATCTCCTCGCTGGCCGCGGCAACGGCGCCCACCTGGCAGGCAACTTCTTCAGAACCGGTGGCAATCTGGTCGGAGGTGGCATGGAGTTGGTTGGATGCGGATGCGATGCCGTGGGAGATGCTTATGGCTTCGGAGATCAGTTGCCGCAGGCTGTCCACCATGTTACCCATGGCCGCCATCAGTTGTGCCGTTTCGTCCTTGCCGGTTGCCTCGACCTCCACGGTCAGGTCACCGGCGGCAAGTCTGTTGGCCACCCGAACCCCCTCTGCCAGGGGAGTGGTGATGGAGCGGGCAATGGCCAGTCCGAAGGCGCCGGCGAGCAGTACCCCCACTATCGTCGCGACAAGGGAAATCATACTGCTTAACCGGTACATGTGGGAGCTTTGCTCGTATTCGTCCCTGGCCACGTTCATCTGGTCGTTCACCAGCCCGCTGAACTTTTCCGACACCGGATCGATGACAGAGTAGAGCTCTGAAGCCGCAAATGCTGCCAAGCGTCGGCATCTTCAGCGTGCAGGATCGAGGAGAGCCGCTCCAGCGCGGCATCGGCCGCTTTCATCAACGGCTTGATCTCTTCAACGTGTTCCCTTTCCTCGGCGACCAGGTTCGTGGCAAGATACGTTTTCCACTGATCGGCGATGGTCTTTTTCGCCTCGTCTACTCGCGTGCGGCCCTCCGCCCAGGTAATGTTTCTGTCACGCACCTTGTGCGACGCATCAACGATGTTTACCGCATACATGTCCGCGATGACCTTCAGGTCGCGAAGGTGGACGACGCGATCCTTGTAAACCCTGTCCAGGCCGCTGTTGGCCAATCTCGCGCTGTTGAGCCCCAGGGCGCCGATAACGATCAACAGGACCGACATGAAGCCTATCAATCCGTACAGGCGGGTTCCGATGCTCAGATTTGTCAATTTCACGTTTGACCTCCTCCGGTTTGACGTTTTGATGCTTATCGGACGTAAACACTATTACTTGAGGTGGTTGTAGTACAAATTTTTCCGGTTGTGACTAAAAGTAGTAATGAATATGGGGTGTTGATTCCGATATTGTACCTAGTTGAACGGTCGTGATTCTGCCGGCGATGCCCGCTTCGCTCTGAAGACCGGCGATCATGAATTTGCGCCCCTATTTTTGCAAAGCCGTATGCGATAATTGTCCGGACAGAGGGGTGACGGGCGAGAGACAACCGTTGCCGTTGCTTTGGGAAAAAACACGCAAGGAGATGCTGATATTATGGACCGATCATCCCGTAATCGGCTTGCGGAAAGGCATATCCCCCGGTTCAGCGGGGATACCCTGTTCGACGGCATTGCCCGGGCAGTCTGCCGTGCGGGCTGTCTGCCGCGCAAGGAGCTGTACGAGGCGTGGGAGGTGGCGCGGCGGGTGCGCCGGCGCTTCCGGGGCGGGCGGGTGGTGGACCTGGCCTGCGGCCACGGCCTGCTGGCCTGGATCATGCTGCTGCTGGACGACAGTTCACCCGTAGCCCTGGCCGTGGACCGGCGTGTCCCGCCGAGCGCCACGGCACTGGCCGCGGCCCTGGAGGACGATTGGCCGCGTCTGCGGGGGCGCGTCCGGTTGCTGGAGGCGGATCTGGCGGAGGTGGCATTGGGCCGGGACGATCTGGTCGTCTCGGCCCATGCCTGCGGGGGGCTGACTGACCTGGTGCTGGAGCGGGCGGTGGCTGCCGGGGCGCGGGTGGCGGTGCTCCCCTGCTGCCACGATCTGGCCGGGGCCGACCTGGCCGGGCTGCAGGGGTGGCTGGACGGGCCCCTGGCCATGGATGTGCTGCGCGCGGCCGGCCTGCGGGAACGGGGCTACCGGGTCTTTACCCAGCAGATTCCGGGGGATATCTCACCCAAAAACCGGCTGCTGCTGGCCGAGCCTGTCTCTTTCAGTCCCTGCCGATGACCGAGCCCCAGGTTTCCCCCTCCAGGAAGCTCCCGGCAACGTTGGCTTCCATCTCCCTGAACCGGGCGAAGGGGATGGTGAAGGTCAGTTTGTCGCTCGCTCCCTGGCTCTTCAGGTAGTTGCGGGCAGAAATGTCGGTCAGGCCGATCAGGCAGCGGGGCGCGGAGGATTGGGCCTCCCGGTAGGACATGATTCCCACCACCTGGCAGGCGGCCAAGTAAGGGACAGCCACGTTCTCGAAGCCGGGGCGGTCGTAGTTGGCCAGGATCACCAGGGCGGAGAGCTGGTCCGGGGTGACCAGGAAGGTGACCGAGACCGGGGATTCCCGCTCCGGGTCCACCAGGGACAGGGGCTTCATCACCACGTAGGGGGCGGGAACCTCGATGATGGGCGCTGCGGCCACGAACTTTTCCACCAGTTCCGGGGATTTTTTGTAGCGTTCGCCGTGCAGGAAGTGCTCGACGAATTCGCTGCGGGCTCCGGCGTTCTTCATGGCCTCAGCCATGGCACTGCCGGCCGGGTCCGAGGAGTTGCCGGTGGAGAGGAAGCGGCAGAAGCCGGGGATGCCGCCGGGAAACGACTCGTAGGCATTGCCGAAACCCAGGCCGACCCCGCCGCCGACGCAGCCATAGGTCTCCCGGTCGAAGACGCCGGTCTTGCCCCGGCTGGCCGCGGCCAGGAGGAACATGACGCACCCCCAACTCCCCGTGGCGAACTGTCCGGCGCCCTCCGGCTTCTCATCGGCAAAGAGCACTGCCACCGGTTCCGTTTCCAGTCTAATGGCTTTTCCAATCGTGCTTTCCATTGATCCTCCCGGCCCCGGGCGGCCCGGGGCGATTAGTTGTTTTCAGCAGTCGCGGAACAGGGTAGGGCGCTTTTCCAGAAAGGCGCCCACCCCCACCTTCTGGTCAGCCGTGGAGAAGCTGTGGGCACAAAGCGCGGCCTCGTCTGGCCTGCTCAGTGTTCAGGCCGTTGTTCACCGCCTCCTTGCAGAGTCCCACGGCAACCATGCCCTTGGCGTCAATGGCATGTTCGGGATGCTGCCGTGAATGAGTTATTATATCAAGGGAATTCTCTCGGGCAGGTGTGCCTTGACCGCGGAAGCGGTGATATTTGTCTTGACGCGTCCCGTCCCGTCGTTTATGATGATATTCACTTTCAGTTGAGGGTCGGCCATGAAGCGGGCAAAAAAGCAAATTTTCCATGATTACATCGCCAAGCACGGGCTCAAGTCGACCCGCCAGCGGGATATCATTCTTGATGCCTTCCTTTCCACCGACCGCCACCTGAGCATCGAGGAGCTGTACCTCAGGCTCAGGGCCAGGCACCCGAACATCGGCTACGCCACGGTCTATCGCACCCTCAAGCTGTTCGCGGAATCGGGCATCGCCCGGGAGATGCAGTTCGGGGACGGCCAGACCCGCTACGAGCACGTGTTGGAAGGGGAGCACCACGACCACCTGGTCTGTACCGGGTGCGGCGCCATCATCGAGTTCGAGAACGAGGCCATCGAGAAGCTGCAGAACGATGTGGCCGCGGCCCACGGCTTCGTCATCACTACCCACAAGTTGGAGTTGTACGGCCTCTGCGCCGCCTGTCGCAAAGAGGGCTGATCGTGCCGCGCCGTTCAACGGTCCGGCACTTTTCCCGCGACGATGCCTGAAAGTGATTTTCACTAACACAAGAGGCCCATGCAAAACGGTATGAAGGAGGCCGGGATTGCAGGCGCAAGCGAGCGAGGAAGCGAGGCGTACCCGTTGGTGCGTTGAGCTTTTGAGCGAGCGGCAGCTCCGCAGACCGGCCCCGCAGTAGTTCTGCACGAGCCTCAACTATTCAATGAGGAGTTTGATACATGGGACTATTCGAGCGGAAGCGCTCTCTCCCCGCTGACGGCACTCCGGCCGGCGCCGGCACCAGGAAGGTGGCCCTGGTGGGAAACCCCAACGTGGGGAAGAGCGTGCTCTTCAATGCCCTGACCGGGGCCTATGTGGCGGTTTCCAACTATCCGGGCACCTCGGTGGAGGTCTCCCGGGGCAGTGCCGCCTTCGAGGGGGGCTCCTGGGAGATCATCGACACCCCCGGCATGTATTCCATCCTGCCCATCACCGAAGAGGAGCGGGTTGCCCGTGAAATTCTCCTGACCGAGCGCCCCGACGTGGTGCTCCACGTTCTCGACGCCCGCAACCTGGAGCGGATGCTGGTCATGACCCTCCAACTGGTGGAGGCGGGGCTGCCGGTGATCCTGGTGGTGAACATCATGGACGAGGCGGAGCGGATGGGGCTGGAGATCGACATCCCGCTCCTGGCGGAGAAGCTCGGCATCCCGGTCATCGGCGCCGCCACGGCCAAGAAGCGGGGGCTGCCCGAGATCAGGAAGGCCATCGCCTCCTACGAGACCGCGCGCCATGCGAGCTTCGGCTACAGCCGGCGCCTGGAAGGGGACATCGCCGAGATCGCCGGGCAGCTCCGGGGGGACTACACCCTTTCCGGCAAATCCCTGGCCCTTCTGCTGCTTCAGCGGGACGAGGAGATCGCTGCCCTGGTGGCCGGCAAAGAGGGGGAGAGGGCTTCGTCCATTGCGGAGAAGGTGAGGGAGAAGACCTTCGAGCGCCGGGAATCCTTCCACCTGGACCTGTCCCTGGAGCGCAAGGGGATCGTCAAGGGACTCCTGGCCGGAGTGCTCAGAACCCCTGAAAAACGCCGGGTCACCGCGGGCGAACGGCTTTCGTCCTGGGCGGTGCATCCCCTGACCGGCGTGCCGCTGCTGCTGGCGGTGCTCTACTACGGCCTCTATCAGTTCGTGGGGGTCTTCGGGGCCGGCACCCTGGTGGACTTCCTGGAAGGGACCCTGTTCGAGGAGTATTTCAACCCCTGGATCATAGGCGTCGTCAACGGCATCGTGCCGTGGGAGATCATCCGGGAGCTGATCGTGGGCGAGTACGGGGTCATCACCCTGGGGCTGCGCTACGCCGTGGGGATCATCCTCCCCATCGTGGCCACCTTTTTCCTGTTCTTCTCGATGCTGGAGGACAGCGGCTACTTCCCGCGCCTGGCCCTCCTGGTGGACCGGATCTTCAAGAAGTTCGGCCTCACCGGCCGGGCGGTGATCCCCATGGTGCTCGGCTTCGGCTGCGACACGATGGCCACCATGGTCACCCGCACCCTGGAAACCACCCGCGAGCGGATCATAGCCACGGTGCTCCTGGCCCTGGCCATCCCCTGCTCGGCCCAGCTCGGGGTCATCATGCGCTCCTCTCCAAGGCCCCGGGGGCGCTGCTGGTCTGGAGCGCCTGTCTCCTGCTGATCTTCCTGGTGGTGGGGCTTTTATCGGCCAAGGTGATGCCCGGCGAAACCCCCATGTTCTACATGGAACTTCCACCCATGAGGCTGCCCCAGCTCTCCAACGTCATCACCAAGACCTACACCCGGATGCAGTGGTACTTCATGGAGATCCTGCCGCTCTTCATCCTGGCGTCGGTGTTGCTCTGGCTGGGCAAGATCACCAACTTCTTCGACAAGCTCGTCAACTGGATGGAGCCGGTCATGGCCTTCATCGGCCTTCCCCGCGACGCGGCCGTGGCCTTCATCTTCGGGTTCTTCCGCCGCGACTACGGCGCCGCCGGCCTCTACGACCTCCAGGCCAAGGGGCTCATGGACCCGCGCCAACTGGTGGTGGCGGCCGTGACTCTCACCCTGTTCGTCCCCTGTGTCGCCCAGTTCCTCATGATGAAGAAGGAGCGGGGAATCAAAACCGCCGGTCTCATCGCCCTGTTCGTTTCTGTGGTGGCCGTTGGCTCTGGCTGGGCGCTCAACCGTTTCATCCTTTTCACGGGGATCCTATGATTCGCTGCGGCTTTTGCGGTCACGAATTCGCCGAGGATGAGGGAATCCGCTCCTGCGGCAAATGCGGCAAGCCGGGCGGCTGCCGGATGGTGCGCTGCCCCAAATGCTTTTACGAGAATCCGCCTGAAGCCAAGGCGCCGAAAGTGGTAAGGAAGATGATAGACTTGCTGAAGAAATAACCGGCCCAACCATACATGCAAAGGAGCACCCATATGAAGTTGTCCGACAAGGCAGAAGAAATCCTCGAAGCCCTCTGGATCGCCTGCGAGGAGGAGGGGAAGAGCCATCTGGAGATGGAGGAAATCAAGGTCCCCGCCGCTGACCCCGCCTATGGCGAACTGGCCTTGCTCGCCTTCATCGAGGTCCGGGAGGGGCGGGCCTACCTCCGCCCCGAGGGGAAGGACGAGGGGAAGCGGACCGTCCGGCGGCACCGCCTTGCCGAGCGGCTCATGATGGACGTACTCAACATCCGGGGCGACCATGCCGAGGACAAGGCGTGCGAGTTCGAGCACCTGCTCCACGAAGGGGTCGACGCCAAGGTCTGCACCATGCTCAACCACCCCGCCACCTGTCCCCACGGCAAGCCGATCCCTCCGGGCGACTGCTGCGACGAGGCCCGCCAGAGCGGCGACCTGGGTGTAGTTCCCCTCACCGAGCTCAAGGCCGGCGAAGAAGGCGAAATCGCCTACCTGGCCACCGGCGACGACATCAAGATGCGCAAGCTCATGGCCATGGGGGTCCTGCCGGGCAACAACATCGTGCTCATGCAGGTTTTTCCGTCGTACATTTTCCGGGTGGGGTACTCCGAATTCGCCATCGACTCCAACCTGGCGCGGGAGATCTTCGTGAGGAAGTAGGAGCAGACCCGCAACACGCTGAAGAAACATCCCTTGAGCCGTACCAGACCGCCCGTGTCGGAGCCATCCGACCGGGCGGTTTTTTCGTGCCGCAGGGGAAGACGGCGCACACTAGGGAAAAATACGTGAGAGATCAAGGAATTTCCTGAATTGACGGTATCGGGAAGTAAGGATATGAAGGATAGTTCATGGTGAAAGACGCACAAAGATGCATCTTCCGGGAGGCACGCATGCACACAGGCGGTGACACGACATGAAAAACCACCATCTCCAGGCAGTGATCGATGTGGAAACCACCGGCCTTTTCCCGGGATATGGCGACAGGGTCGTCGAAGTGGCTGCCGTCCTTGTGGAGGAGGGGCAGATCGTCTCCGAATTCAGCAGCCTGATCAGGGTAACGAGGGCGATTCCCCGTCACGTATCCATGATTCACGGCATCACCAACGACATGCTCGCCGACCAGCCGCTGCCGGAAGAGGTCTACCCGGCTCTCGGAGATTTCATCGGCAGGGCCCTGCTCGTGGCCCACAACGCCCGGTTCGACCTGGCATTCCTGCGGCACGAGTTCGGCCGCCTGGGGTTGTCGCTGAACAGCCGGTCCGCCTGCACCCTGGAACTGGCCCGGCGCAGGCTGCCGGAGCTGCCGGACCACCGCCTGGAAACCATCTACCAGCACCTGTTCGGAGCCGTGCCCGAAGGGGCCAGGTGCCACCGGGCGCTCGACGACGCGCGGCTCACGGCGCGGGTGTGGGGGGAGTTGAGGGTGGGAAGGCTATGAAAAGTGGTGCTCTGTGGTAGTCGTGACTTAATTTGTCATAATGACATGATACTAACTGAACGCGTTGATGGTGGCTTGCTTGGCTTGGTTGCGTTGGAGGGGGAAATGGAAAGTCTTACTGTCTCGGAGTATGTTTGGTATTGGGGGAAGGCTGAGAAGGATGCAGGCGGTTACCATCTCTTGCCGTACCATTGCCTTGACGTCGCGGCTGTGGCCGCAGTCTGGTGGGATGCGAGTCCGACTATCCGGCGCAGCTTCTCCAGTCATGCGAGTTGCTCCGAGGTTCAGATCCGCGCCTGGCTGCTCTTCTTTATCGCATTGCACGATTACGGCAAGTTTGATCTGCGCTTCCAACTGAAGGTCAGGGAGGCGTGGGAGAAGCTGCATCCGTTGGCAGGTCAGGGGGCAAGCCTGCCTCCGCAATTTGACATCAACCAATACCAGCACGGCGAGAGTGGCCTCTTCTGGTTCAAGAAAGATTTTTTCGCCTTCAACGGATTCGAAACCGCTGGCGACTCACTTTTTATAGACGATGAACCGCCTCTGTGGTCGAATTGGAAGCCGTGGATCGAATCGGTAACGGGGCATCATGGCCATGTGAAACAGGCGGAATATGCAAGTGATGCGTCTCTTTCTGTTTCGGTCGACGGCAGATTCGCCGAGATCGATCAAACAGCCCGGAAAGAGTGGCTAACAGCATTGGAGCAACTTTTCCTGTGGCCGGTCGGTCTTTCCCTTGATAACGCCCCGCCTCCTCCATCGCCGCTACTGGCCGGATTCTGTTCCGTGTCAGACTGGCTGGCTTCCCGCTGCGACGACACCAATTTCTCCTTCCATCAGTCACCGCTGTCAATCTCGGACTATTTCACACAAAAATTCTCACAGGACGCTCCTGCCATCCTTGCCTTCTCCGGGCTTAACGGCACAGCCAAGAGCTACGGTGGCATATCCGACCTTCTCCCTGCCATCGCAACGCCTTGTCCGCTGCAAACCAAGGTCGATCAGTTGCCGCTTCAGGACGGTTTGACCATCATTGAGGCCCCGACCGGATCAGGCAAGACCGAAGCTGCCCTCGCCCATGCCTGGCGGTTGCTGGCTGCCGGGCAAGCCGACTCGATCATCTTCGCGCTCCCCACGCAGGCCACTGCCAACGCCATGCTGGGCCGACTTGAATCGCTGGCTGAACGTATTTTTACCAACAGCCCGAACCTCTTACTGGCCCATGGCAATGCCCGGTTCAACCGGACCTTCACGGACCTCAAGCGCAGAGGGCATAGCGACGCCACCGACCCGGACGGCTGGACACAATGTGGGGAATGGCTGGCGGAGAGTCGCAAACGGGTTTTTCTCGGACAGATCGGAGTCTGCACCATCGATCAGGTCCTGATTTCCGTATTGCCGGTCAAGCATCGCTTCGTGCGTGGCCTTGGGGTGGGACGAAGCGTGCTGATTGTGGATGAGGTGCATGCCTACGACGCCTACATGTACGGTCTGCTTGAAGAAGTCTTGCGTCAGCAGCACCAGTGCGGCGGCTCGGCCATCCTGTTATCGGCCACCCTGCCCGCAACGCTGAAGCAACAACTCGCAGCGGCCTGGGGAGACAAACGCACCGAATGCAACCCATCGGCAGCCTATCCGTTGTTGACTTGGCTCGGAAATGTGGATTTCCCGTCTATTTCGTTGACTCGTCATGAAACGCCAAAACCGGTTATGGTTGAAATTGAAGCCCTAAAACTTGAGGGAATGGAGCCAGACCAGACCTTGCTCGCTCGAATTGTCAGGGCAGCAGAGAGCGGCGCGCAGGTTGCGGTGATCTGCAATATGGTGAACGATGCCCAGAGAATTGCCGCTGTCCTGAGAGAGACGACATCCGCTCCGGTCGGCCTCTTCCATGCGCGTTACCGCTTCAAGGATCGGCAAATCAGAGAAAACGAGGTCATCGACTGTTTCGGCCCCAGAGGCAAACGCGAACAGGGTCGCATTCTGGTTGCCACTCAAGTTGTCGAGCAATCTCTCGATCTGGATTTCGATTGGCTAGTCACCCAGTTGTGCCCGGTCGACCTCCTCTTTCAGCGCATGGGGAGACTGCATCGTCATCGGCGCGCATCGCGACCTGCTGGATACGACAAACCAGTCTGTACCGTCCTCCTCCCGTGCGAATGCAATTACGGCTATACCGGGAAAATCTACGCTAATACACGAGTGCTCTGGCGCACTGAGCAATTGTTGACTTCCGCATCCGCCGGTCAGGTTCCGTTCCCGGCCGCCTATCGGGAATGGATCGAAAGAGTCTATGCCGGAGATCCGTGGGGGAACGAGCCAGAATCGGTTGTTACAGGTCATGAGATGTTTGAAGTGGAGTTGGAGGTCAAACGTTACAAGGCAATGGACATGGTCAGGAGGGCGTTTGAAGTGACTCCGTTTTCGGATTCAGATGAAAATGTCACTGCTGTTACCCGTGACGATGAAATGGGGCTCACGGTGATCCCGGTCATCGATTCGCCAAAGGGGCAGCGCTTCCTCGATGGTGGATTGCTTGGTGATTTGGATGAATTCCGCAGGGCAGAGGAGTTGGCTCTCAACAGCATCAATGTCCCTGCGCGCTGGAGTGGTTGGCTGAGAGCGTTGTGCGAAATTGACGACGAAAGACGATACTGGCTCACCATGACGGAACAAGGAGAGGGGTGCTATGTGCGCGACGGGGACAAGGTTACTTTCAGGTATCACCGCGATACCGGACTGGAGAGGGTGAAATGAATCTGTTGACTGATGCATGGATACCTGTGCGGCCATTACCGGCCGGTGCGGCGTGCAAACTCACGTTGCGGCAACTGTTGTGTGAGGACGGTCGCTGGGAGCTGTGCCTACCGCGCGACGACATGGAACTGGCGGCCCTGCAATTGCTGATCTGCATGACGCAGGTTTTCTTTCCGCCGCAGAACACTGCCGCGTTGAAACAGCGGATCGTTGCTCCGTTGCCGTTGGATGAGTTTGAGAGCGGTTGTGCGCCCTATCGCGAGTGGTTCCGGCTCGACCATCCCGACTTTCCGTTCATGCAGGTGCGCAATGTCAGCGCCAAGGACCCGACTCCCATGGATAAGCTGCTGGCGGGACTGACGGGGGCGACAAACAGTTGCTTTGTGAACGAACCGAGGTTGGGCGCCTGCTTGTGCGGTGGTTGCACGGCCATCGCCCTGTTCAACCAGTCATCCAATGCGCCGAGTTTCGGCGGCGGGTTCAAGGGGAGTCTGCGTGGTGGCGCGCCGGTGACAACTCTGGTGCAAGGTGAACATTTGAGGCAAACCGTCTGGCTCAATGTCTTGAGTGAGGAGCGTCTGACACAAATTATCCCGTGGCATCACGCAACACGCAGTCAGCAACCGACCTGGGTTGCACCAATCAAGGCAGGCGAGACGATTCCATCACAAGCAATCGGCGTGCTGCGCGGGCTCTTCTGGCAGCCGGGACATCTTGAACTGATGCCGCCGCAGGGAGAACAAGCTTGTATCTGTTGCGGTTTTGTCGAGAAACAGGTTTATGCGGGATTCAACAAGGCAAAGTTTAACTACACCATCGACGGACTCTGGCCCCACCCCCACGGCCCCCGTATCAGTTCGGTGAAGAAGGGAGAGCGGGAAGAAAAATTTGTCTCCTTTACCACTTCAGCCCCAGCTTGGACCCACTTGAGCCGGTTTGTCGTGCAGCGGCAAACGACCAACAGCAAAGAGGAAGGGCAGGAGCCAGCCGCTGTAGTGTGGCAGGCGCAGGGACTACTCAACAAGTTACGCCTGACGGTTGGCGGCTACCGCAATAATCAGGCATCGATTCTTGAGCGACGCATGAACTGATCTTTCTCAATGACGGCTGGAGTGGGCATACAAACGTAGTTCACACGCTGGTCGGACAGGCGGCTGGGTATCGCGATGCACTGAATAAGGCGCTTTTTGTATTTTCTACGGGCTTCAAAGAGGTCAAGGGAGCCGGCGTTAAGGTCCATGAATTGGCTAAGGAGCAATTCTACCGCCGTAGTGAAGATACTGTTCTCGATACCTTAGCACGCATCGACTTTGAACAAGCAGCCCAGGCATTGCTGGCAATGGGGGAAGAGCTCCACGGCATTGTCGTTGAACTTTTCAACGAATCGGTCGCACCCTACCGCAACGATCCGGAATTAATTCGTACCACAGCCGTGGCGCGCAAGACACTGTACAAGCATTTAAATGCACTCAAACCACAGCGGGATGGAAGGAGGGACGATGGAACGAACGCATGATTTTATGGGCCTCTATCAGGCGTGGGAGCGGCTGGCTCCGGGCCCTAGAGCCGAGTTGCGCCGAGTCGAATGCCCGGACGACCTACTGGAAGTGCCTGCTTTTTATCGGCTCTTCAGCGGTCGGGGAACGACGGAGTGGGAAAAGGGAGCCTACCAGAGACTGATCTTTTGCCTGCCGTGCATCAAGCACAGCGGCGAGAATATCAGCCTGGGCAGAGCGTTGGCCAAGGGGAGGGGAGTTGGCGAAAAGCGTCTTTTTCAGGTTGTACGCAGCAGCGAGCCCAACGACATGATCCAGTTACGCCGGATTCTGCGTATGGCCGAACCGACCGTGAACTGGGATCTGGCGGCGCGACAGCTCTGGTACTGGAATGATCGAAGCAAGCGTGACCTGCTCGAAGATTACTTCCTCAATCACTCGAACTGATTTCAAACATCTATAGGAGATAGTTACATGAAGAACTTCATCAACTTTCACATCCTGATTTCCCACAGTCCCTCTTGCCTCAACCGCGACGACATGAACATGCAGAAATCGGCCATTTTTGGTGGTGAGCGACGGGTGCGCGTTTCCAGTCAAAGCCTCAAGCGGGCCATCCGGAAGAGTGATTACTACCGTCAGCACCTTGGCGAGGCAAGCGTGCGCACCAAGAAGTTGGACGAACTGGTCGCGATCATGAATGATCGTCTGGCCGGACGTTACGATGCCGAACTGGTGAAGAAGACCGTTGCACTGCTGGCCGGTAAGGAATCGAGTGTCGGAGTTGCGACAGAAGGCGATGCCGTGGCGCCGTGGGCAATCGAAGAGGTGGCATGGTTCTGCGAGCAGGTCAAGAGGGCGCTGGCGCAAGGACAGGACGAAAAAGCTCTGGGCAAGCTGTTGAAGAATGAAACGGCTGCCATGCGGCAGGCTCTGGCATCCGGTGTTGATATTGCCCTTGCCGGCCGCATGGCGACGTCAGGTCTCATGAGTGAACTCGGCAAGGTCGATGGTGCCTTGGCCGTTGCCCATGTCTTGACCACCCACAGCGTTGATGCGGATATCGACTGGTTCACTGCCGTGGACGACTTGCAGGAACTGGGCTCCGGTCATCTCGATACACAGGAATTTTCCAGCGGGGTCTTTTATCGTTATGCCAGCCTCAACGTGAAGCAGTTGCAGGAAAACCTGGGCAATGCCCCGCGCGAGAAGGCACTGGAGATCGGCGCTCATCTGCTTCACATGCTGGCAACGATTGTCCCTTCAGCCAAACAGCAGAGCTTCGCAGCTCACAACCTAGCCGACCTTGCCCTGGTTTCCTTTTCCGATATCCCGGTATCGCTCGCAAATGCATTCGAAAAACCTGTCCGTAGCGTCAATGGCAGCGGCTTCAAAGAGCCTTCCATTGCTGAACTGCATAACTACTGGCAGCAGATCCATACAGGTTACGGCCTTTCCGAGCGGTGCGGCGAGTTCATCCTCGGTCAGAGTAGCGTCCCTGAAGGGATCACCCGGAAGAGTACTATTGAAGAACTCAAAACTTGGGTGATGAACAACGGAGAGGGGTAACCATGCGTGATTATCTGATCCTCAAGCTGCAAGGACCCATGCAGTCATGGGGGGAGCATACTTTCGAGGGAAAGCGACCGTCCGGCAACTTCCCCACACGTAGCGCCCTCCTCGGCCTGCTCGGAGCCTGCCTGGGCATCAGGCGAAACGAGGCCGGTCGCCTGCAACAACTGGCAGACAGCATTGTCTTTGCCGTTCGTAAGGAAGAACGCTTCCGAATTAGGCACGACGGCCGGAAAACTTCCCTGCCGATCATCAAGGCAACCGATTACCACACGGTGAGGGATGCGCGGGAGGATTATTCCGGTCTGAAAAGCCATGAGACCATCCAAACTTGGCGCGAATACCTGTTCGATGCTGCCTACACCGTGGCCGTATGGAATACCGACGTTGCGACGATGTCACTGGTTGAACTGGAACAGGCCGTAAAGTCGCCCCATTTCACCCCCTATCTTGGTAGGCGCAGTTGTCCATTGTCCCGTCCGCTGTTCGAGACGAGCTTTTCTGCAGCGAATGCTTGTGCCGCTTTGCGAATGATTCCTTCGGATGGCGGGGTGATCTACAGTGAGGAACCGGGTGAAACGCGAACCATACGGCTTCGTGACGTGCCGCTGGTTCGCCAGCCGCGCCAGTTTGCCAGCCGCAACGTCCATGTTTACGGAGGGGACGATGTATCTGAGTAAAGTCTTGATAAACGGAACAGCCTGTCGCAATCCCTACGAAATTCATCGAGTCTTGTGGAAGCTCTTTCCCGAAGATGCCGACGCCGAGCGTGATTTCCTCTTTCGTGTTGAGCGGTCCGGTCAACAGAGCGTGGAGGTGTTGATGCTGTCTCGACGCGAACCGGCCACTGCTGTAACTCGCGACGTACGGTTGATGGGGAGCAAGCCGTACATTCCCAGCCTCCAGCAAGATCAGCGGCTGCGCTTCATGCTAGTCGCCAACCCGGTAAAGACGATCAATGACGAAAGCGCGAGACTAAATAGTGCCAATGAAATAAAAAAGTGCCGCGTTCCGCTGATTCGTGAGGAGGATCTGCGTGCATGGTTGAAACGGAAACTTGAGGGCGTGGCCGTCATTGAGGCGGTCGAGGTAGAAAAGCGTCCAGCCATGAATTTTCGTAAGGTCAGGGAAAAACGGGTCGGCAAGGTTCAGGCGGTTAGTTTTCATGGTGTGTTGTCAGTGACGGACCCCGTCGGGTTGATATCCCTGATCAATACCGGCATCGGCCCAGCGAAGGCCTTCGGCTGCGGATTGCTGTCACTAGCTAGGGCATAAATTCCCCCCGACCCCCCTTTCATAAAGGGGGGATTGACCCTGATTTACCAAGGAGGTGTCAGCAATGCAGCCACAGCTTCCTCCCCTTAAACCCATCCCGATAAAAGACCGCATCTCAGTTCTCTACGTGGAAAAGGGAAACCTCGATGTGCTTGACGGCGCCTTCGTGGTGGTGGACAAGACCGGCGTCCGTACTCATCTCCCCGTCGGCGGGGTGGCGTGTCTCATGCTGGAGCCGGGCACGCGGGTATCCCATGCAGCGGTGACGCTCGCCTCCCGGATCGGCTGCCTCCTCGTCTGGATCGGCGAGGCCGGGGTCAGGCTCTACGCCTCGGGCCAGCCGGGCGGGGCGCGGGCCGACCGGCTCCTCTATCAGGCGAAACTGGCCCTGGACGATTCGGCTCGGCTGAAAGTTGTGCGCAAGATGTACGCTCTCCGCTTCAGGGAAGAGCCTCCCGAGCGGCGGAGCGTGGAACAACTGCGCGGCATTGAGGGGGTGAGGGTTCGTAAGATGTATGAGCTTCTCGCCCGCCAGCACGGCGTTGCGTGGAAGGCCCGCAACTACGACCACACTCAGTGGGAGAGCGGCGATGTGCCGAACCGTTGCCTGTCATCGGCCACTGCCTGTCTCTACGGCATCTGCGAGGCGGCGATCCTGGCGGCGGGCTATGCCCCTGCGGTCGGTTTCATCCATACCGGCAAACCCCAATCGTTCGTCTACGACATCGCCGACATCTTCAAGTTCGAAACCGTGGTGCCGGTGGCCTTCCGGATTGCCGCCAAAAAGCCCCGGAACCCGGAGCGGGAGGTGCGGCTCGCCTGCCGCGATGCCTTCCGCCAGTCAAAAATTCTGCACCGGATTATTCCCACTATCGAACAGGTACTTGCGGCCGGTGGCATGGCGGTGCCCACGCCGCCGCCCGAATCGGTCGAAGCCGCAATTCCGAACAAGGAGGGGATCGGCGATGCTGGTCATCGTGGTTGAGAATGCGCCGCCGAGGCTGCGCGGCCGGCTGGCTCTCTGGCTGCTTGAAGTGCGGGCCGGAGTCTACGTGGGCAAAGTCTCGCGTCGGGTGCGGGAGATGATCTGGAATACCATCGTGCAGGGGATTGACGACGGTAACGCCGTCATGGCTTGGAGTACCAACACAGAGTCGGGTTTCGACTTCCTAACCCTCGGCGCCAATCGGCGAATTCCTGTGGAGATGGATGGAATCAAGCTGGTGTCATTCCTGCCGGAGAATGGAGCGCAGCAGGCTGCAGAACCATGACGAATCCGGTGAGAAAAGTTGGTAGGTTTGAGCTGTTTGGAAATCGCATGTGAATTCAATGAAGTAGAGGAAGTGTGTTCCCCGCATGCGCGGGGATGAACCGAAACGCGATAAAACCGGCGATATAGCGACGTAGTGTTCCCCGCATGCGCGGGGATGAACCGGCTAAAATTTGCGGCAACAACACCACCCTTGCGTGTTCCCCGCATGCGCGGGGATGAACCGGAAATAGACTGACTACAGAGATAATAAATGTAGTGTTCCCCGCATGCGCGGGGATGAACCGGAGGTAACAGAGAGATGAATTGCGAAAAATGCGTGTTCCCCGCATGCGCGGGGATGAACCGGGCGGCAGCAACGGGATCCTCTCCGCCATCATGTGTTCCCCGCATGCGCGGGGATGAACCGATTGCCAGCACTGTCAGAAAACCGATGACGACGTGTTCCCCGCATGCGCGGGGATGAACCGGAGGGGAAACCATTGCCATCACAGCTTAGAAAGTGTTCCCCGCATGCGCGGGGATGAACCGGGGGATTACACAATACGAGGTCGTCGTATCGTGTGTTCCCCGCATGCGCGGGGATGAACCGGTATATCGGGGTTGGGTAGTCAATTTCATTGCGTGTTCCCCGCATGCGCGGGGATGAACCGGCGCCCAGATCAAACGGATCATGGAAGAAGAGGTGTTCCCCGCATGCGCGGGGATGAACCGGGCGTCCTCGGCCGACTTGTGGGCTTTGCGGTGTGTTCCCCGCATGCGCGGGGATGAACCGCTGAACATGGACGTCAGGTCGATCAGGGGAGTGTGTTCCTCGCATGCGCGGGGATGAACCGCAAATTCCATAAGGGATATATACCAAACAGGAGTGTTCCCCGCATGCGCGGGGATGAACCGCTCCAGAAAGACCTTGATAAGTTCACCCGCGAGTGTTCCCCGCATGCGCGGGGATGAACCGGGCACCAACCTTCTGGGCGGCTCCTTTATCGAGTGTTCCCCGCATGCGCGGGGATGAACCGAGTCAAACACCGAACCCCCCATAAAGGAGACCGTGTTCCCCGCATGCGCGGGGATGAACCGGCGATGCGCAGGCCTTTGAGGGCCATGATGTGGTGTTCCCCGCATGCGCGGGGATGAACCGAGCGTTACCAGGGTGTCGAAGCCGTTGCCGAAGTGTTCCCCGCATGCGCGGGGATGAACCGGCTGCCCGGTTCGCCGCCAAGATACACAAGCAGTGTTCCCCGCATGCGCGGGGATGAACCGGTAACACCGTGCCCATGAGCGCGTTCCCGTGAGTGTTCCCCGCATGCGCGGGGATGAACCGTCTGCTCCACCTTCGTACAGGAACTGTGGGAAGTGTTCCCCGCATGCGCGGGGATGAACCGTGGGCGGCACCGTTATTTGTCGCGTCCCCACTGTGTTCCCCGCATGCGCGGGGATGAACCGTCTACGTCACCTATGTAATTACCGGTCGCCGCAGTGTTCCCCGCATGCGCGGGGATGAACCGCTCTCAGGCATTTCAAGCTGTTCCGCAATCCCTGTGTTCCCCGCATGCGCGGGGATGAACCGGCCCTGGCGTGGGCCGTCTCCAGGGTATCGTGGTGTTCCCCGCATGCGCGGGGATGAACCGGGGCATCCGGAAAAAAGCCGAGATGAACCAAGGTGTTCCCCGCATGCGCGGGGATGAACCGCCACACGCTGAGATTGGCCGGACGCTCCGGGAGTGTTCCCCGCATGCGCGGGGATGAACCGTCGGTTTATCGGTGCGGTTACTGCGGTGAGATGTGTTCCCCGCATGCGCGGGGATGAACCGGTTGATATCATACCCGACACCATCTGGGGGCTGTGTTCCCCGCATGCGCGGGGATGAACCGGTCGACAAGGTCCAGTGGGTGGCGGAGGGAGAGTGTTCCCCGCATGCGCGGGGATGAACCGATCAGCGGAGGGATTATGTGTGAATCAGCATAGTGTTCCCCGCATGCGCGGGGATGAACCGATGCTCCCGAGCCGCATCGGTGCCTTGTTCATGTGTTCCCCGCATGCGCGGGGATGAACCGCGTACATCACCGATGATGAGCGTGGCACCAAGGTGTTCCCCGCATGCGCGGGGATGAACCGGGTAGTCTGTGGAATTATCTTTTTCTGATATTGTGTTCCCCGCATGCGCGGGGATGAACCGTTACAGCATAGCCAGAAGCAACAAGGGACTTTGTGTTCCCCGCATGCGCGGGGATGAACCGGATAAACAACACGTTCGAGGACGCCAATAACAGTGTTCCCCGCATGCGCGGGGATGAACCGCAACTCATATAGCTTTGACTGCCAATAAGCAGGTGTTCCCCGCATGCGCGGGGATGAACCGGACGAAACAGCGACAGCGGAGACACCAGCGAGGTGTTCCCCGCATGCGCGGGGATGAACCGGGCGGTGAACTTTCCCCATTTGGGCCAGAGCTGTGTTCCCCGCATGCGCGGGGATGAACCGCCCCTGGCCTTGCCTTTAGGGTCCAGAGCGGCGTGTTCCCCGCATGCGCGGGGATGAACCGACGATCGAGCACCCCGCGGACATCATCGGTGAGTGTTCCCCGCATGCGCGGGGATGAACCGCCAGGTCTGGATAATCTTGAAGATGTCCCGATGTGTTCCCCGCATGCGCGGGGATGAACCGAACCCCGGCTACCAGGACGTGTTCTGGTGTACGTGTTCCCCGCATGCGCGGGGATGAACCGGCTGCCTCATCGGCCGTCTCGCGGGGTAGCCCGTGTTCCCCGCATGCGCGGGGATGAACCGGTCGGTTCGAGCCTGCGGCGGAAATCATCAAGGTGTTCCCCGCATGCGCGGGGATGAACCGAATTGATTCCAAAATAAAGGGGTACACTCCCCGTGTTCCCCGCATGCGCGGGGATGAACCGGGCCGATTGGGTGTTTGCATCCGGGGCAACCAGTGTTCCCCGCATGCGCGGGGATGAACCGCGTCGGAGCGGCTTCGCATTGAAATTGAAAGGGTGTTCCCCGCATGCGCGGGGATGAACCGCACTGGAAAGGACTCCAGATGCTCGGCGTCACGTGTTCCCCGCATGCGCGGGGATGAACCGCTGGGCGGTGATGATCGGGTATCGTTACTCGGGTGTTCCCCGCATGCGCGGGGATGAACCTTGTGTGGCTGCACGATACTGCCGTTGGCAAACGTGTTCCCCGCATGCGCGGGGATGAACCGTTGGGAACCTTGAGGTAAATGAGATTGCCAGCGTGTTCCCCGCATGCGCGGGGATGAACCGCTTGAAATACGCCCGGTTAATCGACAGCATTTGTGTTCCCCGCATGCGCGGGGATGAACCGGGAAATCGTTACGTGGAGGTTTTCACTGTGAGGTGTTCCCCGCATGCGCGGGGATGAACCGCGCAACATGGCCGGGGTCTATGGCCAGTACACGTGTTCCCCGCATGCGCGGGGATGAACCGAGCCGGTTGAGCTCATCTGCCACACCGCTGCCGTGTTCCCCGCATGCGCGGGGATGAACCGGGTACGTCTCTGGTAAACATCGGCCCGCAGCCGTGTTCCCCGCATGCGCGGGGATGAACCGATTCCGGACAAGAAGACCGCCACCGGGGCGGAGTGTTCCCCGCATGCGCGGGGATGAACCGCCCCGATGTCAGAAACGTGTTGCTCGTCAGTGGTGTTCCCCGCATGCGCGGGGATGAACCGACATCAGTGTTGCCGGAAAGGGCAAAGGCATCGTGTTCCCCGCATGCGCGGGGATGAACCGAAGTACCTCGCCGAGCAGAAGGCCGCCGCCAAGTGTTCCCCGCATGCGCGGGGATGAACCGCTCTCTCCCCCGGTAGCCACCATGAGCGGTAGGTGTTCCCCGCATGCGCGGGGATGAACCGGCCGGACAGCGGAGAAGAACCGAAACCGTTTTGTGTTCCCCGCATGCGCGGGGATGAACCGTGCGGGATGAAGTTGTGCCCGGGGCTGAGTGGGTGTTCCCCGCATGCGCGGGGATGAACCGTACAGGAGGCACCTGTGAGCGACGAAAAGACAGTGTTCCCCGCATGCGCGGGGATGAACCGAACACCCCGCCTGATCACCGGGGGGTCATCAGGTGTTCCCCGCATGCGCGGGGATGAACCGCTTGTCCCCCTGCTTTTCCAGCCAGGACTTTGGTGTTCCCCGCATGCGCGGGGATGAACCGCCGTTATGCCACATCAATCATGCGCCAGTTGTGTGTTCCCCGCACATGCGGGGATGCGGAGTTCTAGGGCTTGTGTCCACAGGTCGGGAGGGATGGCTTGGAGCCTGACGATGCATGTCTGCTTCTGGTGGCTCCATTCATTTCTGCAACGTGTAGTTACGGTGGCGCTCTTTGGAAACAAGAAGACGGCCCCCAGCATCGGGAGCCGTCTTCTTGTTGTTCAAGTCCGCGCGTCTACGGACGAGTTGTCGCTTCCTACCTGATCGTCAGGTTGTTGACGACGAGCGCGCCGTTGGTGATGGTGAGGACCCCTTGCAGGGTCGTCATGCCGGTGCTGGTGCCGAAGAGCGCATCGTACCCGCCGCGGAACGTTATGGTGCCGGTCTTGTTGAGGTTGACTGCAGGTTCGGTGAACAGGATCCCGAAGGCCTGGATGGTGTTGCCCGATGCTGCTGCAGTGAAGGCAGCCGCCAGGGTCGGATAGTAGATGGTGTTGATCCGGACCGGGTTGGTGGCTGCCGCGACGCCGGTGCCGCTCAGGTTGATGTTCGGCACGGGGGAGGCGGCGTCATTGGAGGCGATCTGCAGGTTTGCCGTCACGCTGCCCGCTGCCGTGGGGGAGAACGTTACGGTGAAGGTGCAACTGCTGGCGGGGGCGAGCGTTGCCGGCAGGGTGCCGCAGGTACCGTTCTGGATCGGGAACAGGGCCGCATTGGCACCCGACGGGGTGAATGCGGTGACCTGAAGGGGCAACTGGCCGGTGTTCTGGATGGTGAAGGTTCTCGGGGTAGAGGTAAATCCGGCGGTTACGTTGCCGAAGTTGGCCGTCAGCGGCGATACCGAGATTATCGGCCTGGAGATGACGGCCGTGTCGGCGGAGAGTATGTTGGACGCCGGTGAATCGCCGAGGGCGTTGTAGGCGACGACCCGATACCGGTAGGTGGTGGTCGAGTTGATGGCCAGGTCGGTATAGCTGGTGGCGTTCGCCAGGGCCGTCCCGATGGGGGCGAAATCGGTGCAGGCACTGCCGGTGCAGCGCTCGACCCGGAAGCCGATTTCGTTCTTCGGGTTGCCCAGGGTTGACGGGACGCTCGGCGGCGTGGGATCGGTCCAGTTGAGCACCACGCTGTTGACGGTGACGATGGCCGTGTTCAGGGTCGGCGCGTCCGGCAGGTTGGTGACGGGAATGAACTGCATGGGCCGCATCATGTCGTTTTCTTCATGGCTCAGGATGTGGCAGTGCCAGACGTATTCCCAGTCAAAGTTCAAGAGGCGGTTGATGTTGGGCGTTGCCCATGCCTGGCCGGTGGTCGGGTCGACCATGGAGAGCTCGGTGGTGTCGCCGAGAGGGGTTGCCGGGTTCAGCGGACGGAAGCTGTTGGGTATGCCGAACGGCATCTTGGGCTTGACCGGCTTCATGGCGACGATGGTGTCCTCAAGCGGACTGATCCGGACGGTATCCTTCCAGCCCAGTTCGGTCGGATCGGGCAGGCGGATGAAGCCGTCCCAGCCGACCCGGTTGAGCACCTGGACGTCGAAGAGGTGGAAGTGGACCGGGTGCGTGTCCACACCGTTGTGGGTGATTTTCCAGATCTGGATGCCGTCTTCCTGGAGCACTTCCGTTGCCGGGTCGCTGTAGGTCTGGACGATGAAGTTGACGCGGCCGGCGCCGGGGGTGATCAGCTCGAGGCCGAGGGCGGCGCGCATGCGGCCGTAGTCGTCGAAGGTCTCGCCCTGCTCGTCCTGGATCGCCTTGAACTTCATGGGCATGCCGCCTTTGGTGGTCTTGGTTGGATCCCAGGGCAGGGGCGTAGTGTCGGCAGGGTTGTACTGGTAGGTGGTGGACCCGTCGCTGCCGATGAAGTTGAGGACCTTGTCGTTGATGCGGGAGACGCCCCAGTTGGGCCACGAGGTGGGGAACACCCGGTCGTAGGCCTTGTTGTAGGCATCATAGGTTTCGGGGAACAGGAAGGCGCTGAAGACAGCGGGGTCGCCGGCGGGGTTCATGTTGCCCTGACCCACGATGATCGGGTCCTGTGATCGCTGGAAGACGCTGGGCTGGCCTCCGGAGTTGCTGCCCGAGGTGAAGGCTGCCTGCAGCGCGGTGAGGTTGAAAGGAGCACCGGCGCCGGCTGCGACGCGAATTTTCATGATGGTGCGGGTGTTGGGGCCGAAGCCGGCCAGCGTGGTGTCGGCACCGCCCATGGCGCGGTTGTCCGGCGCGCCGGTGTAGTAGTCGTAGTGGGGATCAATTGCGGGCCAGGGGGCAGGCGCGTCGTTGTAGAGGATCAGGGTCTGGCCGGCATACTGGGAGAAGTCGACAATCACGTCGGCCCGTTCGGCGGGGCCAAGTATGAGCGAGCCGCCGTTGACGTTACCGGCGTTAAAGGTGGTTACGTCGTTGTTCCAGGTGACCGGGTGGCTGGGGATGACCACGGGCTTGGGCAGGAAGCCGCCCTCGGTACCGATCATGACCCAGTCGGGACCCCGGGTGGTCCAGTCGGGGATGCCGCCGGGACGGCCGTCGGCCGGCCACGTGGCGGGCCAGGTCGGATCCGTCGAGTAGTCCAGGGCCGGAAGCATTTTCACTTCTGTCTCGGTGGCACAACCGCCGAGCGCCAGACACTTGGCGTCGGAGCCCGGCGTGGCGTTGGGGTCCACCGCCGGATCGGCCTTGTAGAGCTGCAGGTTGACGAACCGGTCATGGTTCGCGTTGAGGATGCGGAGCCGGTAGGCCTTGGGATCCACGTCGAGGACCGGATAGGCGGTGCCGTTGACGAGCGGCGTATCCATGAACGCTTCAGCTCCCCATGAAGGGTTGGGGGTGCTCGGAATCTCGGGGGGCTGGCAGAACTGGCCGTAAGGGCCGCCCAGCAGGCCCGGCGTGGTGGCGGGGTCGCCCGCCGGATCGCACGCAGCACTGTAGTAGGGGTTGGGGATCGGCTGGAACGGGTTGTTGGTGGCGGGCCAGAAATAGGGTCCGTAGGCCCAGCGTCCCATGGGTGCGATGCCGGTGATGTCGAAGGGGTTCTGGGCCGGCATGTAGACGTGGGGCCACCAGAGATCGCCCTTGACCGGGGTCATGGGACCGGTTCCCGTCCAGGGCTGGCTACCCCAGGCCCAGGTGGGGTCGGTGGCGACGATGGTGGCCGGATCAACGAAGGTCTTGTCTTCGATGACCAGCGGAAGCTCCGTGGAAGGGATGGTTCCGGCGGTGATCAGCTCCTGCTCCACTGCGTCCCTGATCAGGTAGCCGGCCGCTTCGCCCACGTAGACGTTGAGGCGGGTGATGCCCCAGGCGTGGTCATGGTAAAACAGCATGCGGGAGCTCTGCTGGTTGGTCCAGTAGTAGGTCTGGGCGCCGGGCCCCGGATCGGGCATGTCGGGGACGTTTTCCACACTGACCCCCGTGGGGTAGTCGGTCATCTCGCCGGCGGGGGTGATCCATTGGTGGGGGGTACCGTCACTGATCCAGGGGGTACGGCCGCCGTGCAGGTGCAGTTCGGCCCGGTTCTGGGTGAAGGTGCCCGACTTGAGGGCCGTTGCCTGCTTGGTGACCGGATCGTAGTCGATCTGGAAGAGACCCGAGCCCATGACCGTCTGGTCGACGGGGATGAAAAGGTTGCCGCCGGCGCCGGTGGGGAGCTTGTTGATGAACTTCACCCGCACGGGCCGGTCCTTCTGGGCAACGATGATGGGGCCCAGATGGCGCGGGCCGGGTGCCGGCGCCACGGTGTTGTTGGCGACCGTGCAGGGGTTGGCCAGATTCAGCGACGGATCGGTGCAGGCGGCTGTATTCGTGCCGTTGTTCACCTGCACGTAGCCCCGCAGGGTGGTGGGCGGCAGGTCCGTGTGCATCTGCTCCGTGTACTGCCGCAGTTCGATTTCGTAATAATCGGAGCCGGGGTAGGTGGTGATGTCGGGAACGGCCACGGGCAGGAACTGCCCCAGGTTGTTGGCGTTGCCGCTGCCGAGTCCCGGCAGGGTGTCGACGAATTTCCGCATGGGCGGGCTGTAGGCCCAGTTGGGCGTGGTCAGGTAGTCCGGTGTGTCGCCGGGGCCGATCGGGGTCTTGTCCGGCTTGAGAAACGCCAGGGCAGTGCCGGTCCCGGCCCCGAGAGCGACAATTGCTATGGCCGTGGCCAATAACATGCGTGCGGAAGTCATGATCGAATGTCTCCTTTGTGCTGGCTATAACCCGTCGAAACCGGGTGTGGCTGGCTTCAGGCTACTCAGTCATGCGGCAGTCCTGCAGCGAGCAGCCATAGGCTGCCGAGCTGGGGGTGTCAGTCCGTCGCACGCATGGTTGCGTCACGCACTTTGCGCAGTTCATCGCGTCGTTTTTTCGCATCTTCTCGCTTTTTGACCACGTTTCTCTGGGCCTGGGGCACCTTGCTGTCAGGGGCATTCACGTCATAGTGCGCAGGCTGTTTCTCCTTTGCGCGCTTGTGACGGGTCGCCTTGGACGGCTCAGCTCCCATGCCCGACGCGACCAGAACGCCGGAAATCAGCAATCCGGTTACTGCTCCCATCAGTCTTTTCATGACCTGTTCTCCTTTTCTGAAAAGGTGATACTCAACACGGATGTGGCGTCATCGAATCGGCTTTAAGGCACGGCTTGAACGGTTTGGCTTGGTTGGGTGTTCGGATTGTGTATCGAAAAGTATACTGCTCTGTATATATCGTGTAAACGGGTGACAGGTTTTTTGAGAAATTATTTGTTGTTAATACGCGATGTGGCTGATCGGGATGTGCGTCGGCAGCAGCGCTGCCGGTGGTGTCGAGGGTGGTCTTCCATCCGGCGTCGTTCTATCTCACCCTGTTGAGATCATCGATCTTTACGACGTATTCGTCGCCGATGCAGACGCACGCTCCGTCCAGAAAGGGATTGCCCAGGTCAACGGTGATTTCGCTGTGGTCGGTGATCTTGATCATCCTCCAGCCGCCCGGCTCGATTACGTTCAGATAATTGAACGACAGGGCGTTGCAGCGGGTCCCGCAAAGATCCCGGCCCACCTGCAGGTCGGCCCCGGAGCCTTCTGCGGGCTGGTAGCGGTAATCTTTTACGATGAACACCCGTTCCCCTTCATCCCCATGGCAGTGGCCGCAGGGAGGGAGTGCGAGGCTCAGGAGGAGCAGGGGGGCAAGCAGGTTTTTCAGCATGGCGTTCTCCCGTGGGGTCAGGGAATGACCCATTCGCTGCGTCGTTCGAGTTTGGGCGATTCTCCCTTGCCGAGCTGGACGATGTAGCACCCCTTGGATGCATAGCGCTGGCCCGGACCGAAGCTGACCCGCTCGTAGAGGGGATAGTACATGTCGGTCATCATGCCGATGGTGTCCATGAGAAAGTCCCGGTAGTATTCCGCCCGCATCTCCATGAATGCCTTGCCCAGGACCTCGGCGGCGATGAACGATTCCCGGATGATCTTCTGGTCGAATGACTGGATATCCTTGCCGGGCAATACCTTTTTGACGGCGATGTCGAAGCGGACGTCTTCCTGGGGCAGCCGGTAGGGGTAGGTCAGGTAGAGCCGTTCGCGCAGCGGTTCGGGGATGGTCCAGAGAGTCTTGCCCAGATAGGTGCCGGAGGCCAGGAGGACCGTCGGCTGTTCCTCCTGGCCTGCGGCAGCACCGGCCAGGGCCGGCAGGGCCGAATCGTCGTCCCAGACCAGCAGTGCCGCGGGGCGGTGGGTGTCGAGGATCTCCCGGACCCGCTTGTCCGTGAGGCGTTCCCCTTTGGGCAGGCGGATGTCGAGGGGGGCGGCGTGTCCGCTCTGCTGCCAGGTGGCGCGGAACCCATCGGCCAGGGTTTCGCCCTTGCGGGTTTCCCTGATGATCTGGACCACGGGGCGGCTGTTGAAGAGGCCGGCCATGCCGTTGAGGTAGCGGGCGGCGGCTTCTCCCTCCTGCCTGACGCCGCGTGAAAAGTAGAGCGTGTACCAGTCGGAGTCTGAAATCACCGGGTAGTCGACCACGGGGAAGAGGCTGGGGATGCGGTTCTCCTCGCAGAACCGGTGAACCGGCTCCCATTCCCCCCCGGAGATGCCCCCCAGCAGGGCGAATACCGGTTCATTGCGATAGTACTGGTCCAACTGGGCCCGCCAGGTCTCGGGCGGACCTCTCAGGATCCAGCGTGACAGGGAAAAGGTCATGCTGTGGAGGTCGCCGAGCATGTTGTACGCCATGCGCGCCACCCGGTAATTCTTCCGGGCGGCGAGGGCGAGGCTGTTCTTCCGGTCGATGCTGAACTGGATGGGGGTGAGCATCGAGTCCACTGCAACGGGGTCCGTGCCGTCCACGATGACCGTGGCGAACTTGATTTCCGAAGCGCCGACGCCCGGGGACGGCTTGTCGGAGAGCGCCTTCAGGTAGGCGATGAGGATCGCCATGTCCCGGTCCCCCAGCTCGTAGCGCGGCATCACGTAGAGCACCGAGCGGCCGGTGGGGTCGATCCCCGTGGCGATCAGGCTTGCCAGCGTTTCGTCGGTGTAGGCCGGCCTGACCGGCAGGTGCTTGGCATAGTTGGAAATGGAAGGGATGAATTCCGAGCCGGGAATGAACGGTTTGCGCTCCTGGTAGAGCACCCGGCCGTTGGTGGGGGGGGTCACCACCTCTCCCTCGAAGGAGCCGAGGCCGCTGTGCAGGTGGCAGCTCACGCAGGTGAATGCCGTGCCGTCCACCGGCACGTCTCCGCTCACGAACGCCTTCATGGGGGCACCCGAGGGGAGAACCCCCTCCCGGTACATCCGTTCGCCCAGACGCATCTCGTCGGGGGACAACGCGGCGGGCGGCTCCGCGGCACGGCCTGCCGCGGTCCCGCACAGCAGCGCGAGCAGCATGGCAACAGCGGAAAGTGCAAGACGTTTACCGGTCACGCAGATCATTTCAACCCCGCTTTGGTAAGTTCATTCATTAATTCGACGTTGCTGATGAGGCCGTAGATCCTCGTCCATTTGCCGTCGGCCGGCGAACGGATGAAGGTGAGGGGCTTGTGGTCCATTTTGTTGCGGAAGTAGGAGTTGAAGGCGTTCATCACCCGGTCGATGTCCCTGCGCGACCCCGACAGGAAATCCCACCCCGGCTTGGCCCGGTAGCGCGCGAGATACTCGCGCATGACTTGGGGCGTATCGTTCTCGGGGTCGATGGAGACGGACACCAGGTGGATCTTTTTCATGTCCGCGCCCAGTTTGGTCTGGAGATTGGTGTAGGTGGCGGAAAGGACCGGGCAGATGGTGGTGCAGGTGCCGAAGATGAAGTCCACCACCACGGGCCGGTTCGATTCGACGAGTTCCTTGAACCGGACCTTTTTCCCGTCCTGGTTGATGAGGGTTACGTCGGGCATGCTGTAGCTCTCTACGGAGCGCTGGTAGGAACGGGAGGCGCCGTTGGCGTGGCCTGCAAGGGTCAGGCAGACGGCAACGGCCAGGACGGGACGGAGAAGCAGGCTCTTGAAGGTACGCATGCAGGTGTCATGACCTCCTGATGGATGGAGTCAAAAGAATTACTGACAGGCTGCGATAGAATCACGATTGCGTAATAGCATAGCCGACGACTAGTGGTTTGTCCAAAGCGCCCGACATATTTTTATCAGACGATTTATTGTGATAGCCCTGAGCTATAACCACCGCTTGCGTCGAAAGAAAATCCCCATGCCCAGGCTCACCAGGAGCATCAGCAGGAGAACGGCCGGGTAGCCCCAGTGCCATTCGAGCTCGGGCATGTAGCGGAAGTTCATGCCGTAGACCCCGGCGATGAAGGTGAGTGGCATGAAGATGGTGGCGATGATGGTGAGCACCTTCATTACTTCGTTGGTCCGGTTGCCGATGGCTGAAAGGTAGATGTCGAGGACCTCCGACAGGAGGTCCCGGAAGGTTTCCACGGTTTCGATGATCTGGATGCTGTGATCATAGACGTCCCGCAGGTAGATGACGGTTTCTCCGCGCACGAGGGGCGATTCGCGCCGCTCCAGCCGTCCCAGCACCTCCCGCAGGGGCCAGACGGATTTGCGCAGGAAGATGGTCTCCCGCTTGAGGTGCTGGATCTTCACGACCGTCTTGCGGCCGGGGCCGGCGATGACTTCCTCCTCCAGCACCTCGATCCGCTCGGCCAGGTCTTCGAGGATCACGAAGTAGTAATCCACGATGGCGTCCATGAGCGAGTAGAGGAGAAAATCGGCCCCTCCTTTGCGGAGCTTGCCCCGGTTCTCCCTCAGGCGCTGGCGGATGGGGTCGAAGAGGTCGCCCTTGAATCCCTCCTGGAAGGAGATGAGAAACGAGGGGCCGAGCACGAAGCTGACCTGCTCGGCGGCAAGGGAGCCGTCCGGTTGGAGGGAGAGCATCTTCAGGACCACGAAGAGGTAGTCGTCGAAGTCCTCCAGTTTTGGGCGCTGGTCGGTGTTGAGGATGTCTTCGAGGGTGAGGGGGTGGATGCCGTAGCATTCTCCCAGGGCCTTGAGCAACTCGGGCCGGTGGATTCCCTCCATGTCGAGCCACCGCACCCCCGGCTGGTCGCGCTGGGAAAAACAGTCGGCGATGTCGTTCGTTTCCCGCTCGCTGAGACTCGTTTCGTCATAGTCGACAATGGATATCCGGACCGGTTCGCCGGTCTGCTCGCCGATGTGGACCAGGCTGCCGGGAGGAAGGCCTGCTTTGCGGGAGCGCTGCTTGATGATCTTTTTCATGTTCTATGCACAGGTGACGCAGTTGCGTCCTGCCCCCTTGCTCCGGTACAGGAGTTCGTCGGCCCGCTTGAGCAGCTCCCCACCGTGTCGTCCGAGGTTGCCAGGGTGGCGCCGATGGAGACGGTCACCCGCACGATGGTGTCGCCGGCCGTCATGCTCGACTCCTCGACCAGGCGGCGGAACCGCTCGGCCATCTCGTGCAGCCTGTCTTCTTTCACGTTGGTGATGACAGCGATGAATTCCTCGCCGCCCCAACGACCGATCAGATCGTAGGAGCGCACGGCATTGCGCAGGGTCCTGGCCGCCATTTTGAGGAGGTCGTCTCCCATCTGGTGCCCGAAACTGTCGTTGATCTCCTTGAAGTGGTCCAGATCCAGGAGCATGACCCCGAAGGGCCAGCCGTACCGGAACATCTCGTCGAATTTGGACTGGAGGTACATCTGAATGTAGCGCCGGTTGGCCACGCCGGTGAGGGGGTCCAGAAAGACGAGTTGCTGAAGCTCGTCGATCCGCTGGAGGTCCGAGAGCCGGGCGGAGTTGTCGCTGAAAATCTCCACGGCTCCGACGATTGCCCCGGCGCCGTTTCTGATGGGGGAAACCCGCACGTTGACCGGTACGCGATGGCCGGCCCGGTGATGGAGAAAAACCTCGGCTTCCCGGCACACGCCGTCCTCAAGGGTATGGGCAACGGGGCAGAGTTCCTCGCAGAGGCTGAGCCCGTCGCAGTCCGTGTGGCACAGGACGTTGTCCCGGCAGCGGGAACCGGTCACGTCGCCGGCCCCGTAGCCGGTGAGCCGTTCGGCCCCCCGGTTCCAGTAGGTGATGCGCCGGTCCCGGTCCACGAAGTAGACGCCGTCGTACAGATTGTCGATCAGTTCCTTGTAGAAGACCGTGTCAGGATTCATCAGCTATCGTTCCTCCGGGGCGGCGGAGCGTGTCCGCCCCTGTTCCGTTTATGCTAAGTGTATAGCACGCGCCGGCGATTTCCGCCAGGGAGGCATGGGAAAACAGCAGCGGGAGAAGAGAGCGCGCTGCCGGTAAATTCAGGCCGCCGGCACATCGCTGCGCCGGCGGGCCGGTAGTCCCGGCGTGTTGACAGGGTCCGGTGTTTCGTGACATAATCGGGAACATTTTTAGCTGGAGTAAAAATGGGAGTTGCAGGGTACCGCGGCTCCCATCGTTGTATGTGCTTCAGGGCCCCGCGTGCTGCCGCGGGGCCTGTCCACAGGGATATCAATGAGCTTCGTCCATCTCCATCTCCATACCCAGTACTCCCTCCTCGACGGCGCCATCCGCCTGGGCGACCTGGTGAAAAAGGTTAAGTCCCACGACATGCCCGCCGTGGCCATCACCGACCACGGCGCCATGTTCGGGGCCATGGAATTCTACCTCAAATGCAAGGACAAGGACGTGAAGCCGGTCATCGGCGCGGAGGTCTACATCGCGCCGGGCTCCCGTTTCGTCAAGGAGGCTCGGGGAGGGGAGGCCGGCGCCGGCTACCACCTGCTGCTCCTGTGCGAGAACATGACCGGCTACCGGAACCTGTCCAAACTGGTCTCCATCGGCTTCAAGGAAGGGTTCTACTACAAGCCGCGCATCGACAAGGAGGTCCTGGCCGAGAACGCCGAGGGGCTCATCTGCCTTTCCGCCTGCCTCAAGGGCGAGGTTGCCTATCTGTGCGAACGCGACCGGATCGCCGAGGCGGTGGACGTGGCCCGCTGGTATGTCGATCTCTTTCCGGACCGCTACTACATCGAGCTTCAGGAAAACGGCCTCGTTGAGCAGGACAAGGCCAACCGGGGGCTGCTGGAGGTGGCGCGGGAGGTGGGTCTGCCGCTGGTGGCCACCAATGACTGCCACTATCTCAACCGGGAGGATGCCCGGGCCCACGAGGTGCTCCTCTGCATCCAGACCGGCAAGACCATGAACGATCCGTCGCGGATGCGCTTCTCCGTTGACGAGTTCTACGTGAAGACCCCCGAGGAGATGGCCGCCGCATTCCACTATGCGCCCGAGGCGATCTCCAACACCGTGAAGATCGCCGAGCGGTGCGATCTTTCCTTCGACTTCAAGACCTATCATTTCCCTCGCTTCGAGCCCCCTGTTGGCCTGAGCTTGATCAGATGCTGGAGGAGGCTGCCCGCACGGGGCTGGAGTCGCGCCTGACCGCCATCCGGGTCAAGCACCCGTCCATGACTCCCGTGCAGGAGCAGGCCTACTGGGACCGCCTCGCCATCGAGCTCGCCTGCATCAAGCAGATGGGCTTCCCGGGCTACTTTCTGATCGTGGCCGACTTCATCAACTGGGCCAAGGACCACGGCATTCCCGTGGGCCCGGGCCGGGGCTCGGCGGCCGGCTCGCTGGTGGCCTATGCCATCCGGATCACCGACCTGGACCCGATCCCCTACAACCTCCTCTTCGAGCGCTTCCTGAACCCGGAGCGGATATCCATGCCCGATATCGACGTGGACTTCTGCCAGGACCGGCGCGAGGAGGTGATCCAGTATGTCACCGAGAAGTACGGCCGTGACAAGGTCTGCCAGATCATCACCTTCGGGACCATGTCCGCCCGGGCCGTCATCCGCGACGTGGGGCGCGCCCTGGACATGACCTACGGCGAGGTGGACCGGATCGCCAAGCTGGTGCCGGAAGTCCTGGGCATTACGCTGGAAAAGGCCATTGCGCAGGAGCCCAAGCTCAATGAGGCCGCCGAGGCCGATCCGCGGGTGAAGGAGCTGCTGGAGGTGGCCCTGCGCCTGGAGGGGCTTGCCCGCCATGCCTCCACCCACGCGGCCGGCGTGGTGGTGGCCCCCGATGTGCTGGAGCAGTTCTGCCCGGTCTACAAGGATCAGAAAAGCGGCTCGCTCACCACCCAGTACTCCATGAAGTACGTGGAGAAGATCGGGCTGGTCAAGTTCGACTTCCTGGGGCTCAAGAACCTGACGGTCATCTTCAACGCGGTCCGGCACATTAGAGCCGACAAAAAGCCGGACTTCGACATCGCCGTCCTGGGGGACGACGACGAGGAGAGCTACAAGCTGCTCCAGGCCGGCAACACCACCGGCGTCTTCCAGCTTGAATCCTCGGGGATGCGGGAACTGCTCCGCAAGCTCAAGCCCTCCTGCTTCGAGGACATCATCGCCGTCTGCGCCCTCTACCGTCCCGGCCCCCTCGGCTCGGGCATGGTGGACGACTTCATCGACCGCAAGCACGGCCGCAAGAAGGTGGTCTACGACCTGCCGCAACTGGAGCCGATCCTCAAGGACACCTACGGGGTCATCGTCTACCAGGAGCAGGTCATGCAGATCGCCCGCTCCCTGGCCGGCTACTCCCTGGGCGGCGCCGACCTGTTGCGCCGGGCCATGGGCAAGAAGGACCCGGCCGAGATGGCCAAGCAGCGGGACATCTTCCTGGAAGGGGCCAAAAACAACGGCATCGATCTCCAGAAGGCCGGCGCCATCTTCGACCTGATGGCCAAGTTCGCCGAGTACGGGTTCAACAAGTCCCACTCGGCCGCCTATGCCCTGGTGGCCTACCAGACCGCCTACCTCAAGGCCCACTATCCGGTGGAGTTCATGGCCGCGCTCCTGACCGAGGACATGGCCAACACCGACAAGGTGGTCAAGAACATCGCCGACTGCCGCGAGATGGGGATCGAGGTGCTGCCCCCGGACATCAACGCCTCGGATCTGTCGTTCCGGGTTCTGGGCAACTCCATCCGCTTCGGTCTCGGCGCGGTCAAGAACGTGGGCGAGTCGGCCATCGAGGCCATCATCGAGGCCCGGTGCGACGGCCCGTTCAAGGATATTTTCGAGTTCTGCGAGCGGGTTGACCTGCGCAAGGTCAACAAGCGGGTGGTGGAATCCCTGATCAAGTGCGGCGCCTTCGATTCCACCGGCGGGCGGCGCTCCCAGCTCACGGCAGCTCTTGAAGATGCCATGTCCCTGGGCCAGAAGATCCAGCAGGAGAAGGAAAGCGCCCAGGTGTCGCTCTTCGGTGCCGAGGAGATCGTCCGGACCAACGGCAACGGCAAGGGAAAGGTGCAGCTCCCCGATCTGCCCGAATGGGACGACAAGTTCCTGCTGGCCCAGGAAAAGGAGGCCCTCGGCTTCTTCATCACCGGCCATCCCCTGGGCCGCCACGAGAAGGACATCCGGCGTTTCACCACCGCTGACACCGCCACCCTGGAGGAGCGGGCCGACAAGAGCGAGGTCAAAATCTGCGGCATCGTGGCCACCATGAAGGAGCTCATGACCAAGAAGGGGGACCGGATGGCCTTTGCCACCCTGGAGGACCTGGTGGGCTCCGTGGAGGTGGTGGTCTTCCCCGAGGTCTTTGCCAAGCGTCGGAATACCTCAAGTCTGACGATCCGCTGCTGGTCACCGGCACCATCGACAAGGGGGAGAAGAGCGCCAAGATCATGGCCAGCGACGTGGTTCCCCTCCGGGACGTGACCGCGCGGCAGACCTCACGGGTGATCTTCGCCCTGCAGGGGGACGGCCTCGACCGCTATCGCCTGGAGGAGCTCAAGGCGATCATGCTCCGCCATCCCGGTACCTGCAAGGCCACCCTCACCATCGACATCCCGGACCAGTGCCGCGCCACCATTGCCCTGCCCGATTCCTGCATGGTTGCGCCCTCCGACGAATTGACGGTGGAGGTCAAGAATCTCTTCGGCTATCATGCCGTTGCGTTTGAATAGAGCGAGAAGGTAACGCATACCCAAAGGAGAACACTCAATGGCTGCTCAATATTTCATGGAATTCGAAAAGCCGGTGGTTGAGCTGGAGAAAAAAGTGCAGGAACTGGCCGAGCTGGCCGGCACCAACGCCGAACTGGCGGGCGAAGTGACCAAGCTTGAGAAGAAGGTCGACCGGATGCGCGAGGTGATCTTCTCCAACCTGTCCCGCTGGCAGACGGTCCAGGTGGCCCGTCACATCGAGCGTCCCTTCACCCTGGACTACGTCAACCTGATCTTCACCGATTTCACCGAGCTCCATGGCGACCGGCTGTTCGGCGACGATCACGCCATTGTCGCCGGCCTGGCAAAGCTCGACGGCGAGCCGGTGGTGGTCATCGGCCACCAGAAGGGGCGCGACACCAAGGAGAAGGTCTACCGCAATTTCGGCATGCCCAACCCCGAGGGGTACCGCAAGGCCCTGCGGATCATGGAGCTGGCCGAGCGGTTCCGGTTGCCCATCATCACCTTCGTGGACACACCCGGCGCGTTCCCCGGCATCGGCGCCGAGGAGCGGGGCCAGGCCGAGGCCATTGCGCGCAACCTCAGGGAGATGGCGGCCCTCACCGTGCCGATCATTGTCGTGGTCACCGGCGAGGGAGGCTCCGGCGGGGCGCTGGCCATCGCCGTGGGCGATCGGGTCCTCATGCTCCAGTACTCCATCTACGCCGTCATCTCCCCCGAGGGGTGCGCCGCCATCCTCTGGTCCGACGGCACCAAGGGTGAACAGGCCGCCGAGGCCCTCAAACTGACCGCCAGGGACCTGAAGGAGCTTGAGGTTATCGACGAGCTCGTGCCCGAGCCCCTGGGCGGCGCCCACCGCGACCATGAGACCATGGCCAGGACCCTCCACGACGCCATCGCCCGGCAGTTGAAGGAGCTGAAGGCGATCCCCCCGGAGCAGCTGGTGGAGGAGCGGTACCAGAAATTCCGCAAGATGAGCCGTTTCATCGAGGGGTAGGGCCGAGACGCACCGGGGGCGGCAACCGCCTCCGGGCAACCTGACAGTCTGAAGGCTGGAGACGTTTGCGGGGAATTACCCGGTCTTCGGCCTTTAGTCTTTTTAGAGGGGCATATGGAAGAACGATTGCAGAAGCTGCTGTCCCAGGCGGGGGTCGCGTCCCGGCGCGAGGCGGAACGGTTCATCACCGAGGGGCGGGTGGCGGTGAACGGCACGGTCGTTACCGAGCTGGGGAGCAAGGCCGACCCGGAGCGGGACCGGATAACCGTGGACGGGCAGCCGGTCCGTCCGGCGGAGAAGAAGGTCTATCTCATCCTCAACAAGCCCGTCGGTTACATGACCACCCTCAGGGACCCGGAGGGGAGACCCATTGTCACCGATCTCCTCAAGGGACTCGATGTCCGCGTCTTTCCCGTGGGACGGCTCGACTACAACACCGAGGGGCTTCTGCTGCTCACCAATGACGGTGCCTGGGCCAACCGGCTCGCCCATCCCCGCCACGAGGTGGACAAGGAATACCTGGTCCGGGTGCGGGGTTCGGTTGCCAAGGAGCAGGTCCGGCGCCTGGCTGCCGGCGTGGAGCTGGACGACGGACCAACGGCGCCGGCAAAGGTGGAGGTGTCCAGCCAGAGCGACAACAACACCTGGCTCTCCATCGTGATTCACGAGGGGCGTTACCGCCAGGTGCGCCGCATGTGCGAGGCCGTGAGCCTGTCAGTGGTCCGCCTGCGCCGGGTGAGATACGGCGCGGTCTCGCTCGGCGACCTGAAACCGGGGGAGTACCGGCCCCTCAGCCCGGCGGAGGTGGCGGCCCTGGCCGGCCGCGAAAAACGCGATCAGCGCCGGCGGAAGGCCTGATCGCGCAACGCTGCTTTTGCCGGGTTGCTTTATACCTCTCGGGGCGTCGGCGATGCTCAGTACATCGACCGGCAGCCATTCCGGGAATTCACCTTCGCATTCTGCCGGAGGGTAATTTTTCTGAGTTCTTCTAAGACGTTCGTACGCAGTCCTTTCAGCCCGAGGTGCCCTGGCGCCGGGCGCGGATTGCCGGGATGATGTCCAGCGGCTCCGGCATCCGGCCCCGTTCGAGGCGGGAGAAGATTATCTCTCCGTCCAGGTACACGGCAAACTCGCTCCGCGGTGCCTGTTTGTCGAGTTCCACCGATACATCCCCTTCCGTCTGCTCGATCAAGCGGGCCAGACCGGCCGCAATGGGATACTGGCTTCAGGTGGGGCAGAACAGGATCCTGACCTTCATTGTCCACTCTCCCGTGCCGCGTTGCCGGCGGCATCGCACCGGGCCGAGACAGTCGCCACCATAGCGGCAAAGGCTTGTGCCGTGGGGGAGTCGGCCCGGTATTCCACCAGGGGCTCTCCCTCGTCGCCGGCTCTGACCATGGCCGGGTCCAGCGGGATCCTGCCCAGGAACGGTATGTTCATTTCATCGGCCACGAGCCTGCCGCCGCCGCTCTTGAAGATGTCGATCCCTTCGCCGCAGTGGGGGCAGACAAAGCCGCTCATGTTCTCGACCACGCCGATGACCGGCAGCTTCATCTGGCGGCAGAAGGTGACCGACTTGCGCACGTCGGTGAGCGCCACGTCCTGGGGAGTGGTGACGATGACGGCGCCCTCCGCCCCTTCCAGGAGCTGGATCACCGAGAGAGGCTCATCACCGGTCCCTGGCGGGCAGTCGACGATCAGGTAGTCCAGGTCGCCCCACGCCACGGCGGCCAGAAACTGCCTGATGACGCCATGCTTGGCCGGCCCCCGCCAGACTACCGCCTCTGCCCGGTCGCGCAGCAGCAGCCCTACCGACATGACTTTGAGGGTGTCGCTGTAGGGAACCGGTTCGATCCGTGCGGCGGCAGTTGCCGGAAGCCGGCCCTCGATGCCGAGAAGGGTCGGGATGCTCGGCCCGTGCAGATCGACATCCAGCAATCCCGTCTTCTTGCCGCTGAGCGAGAGGGCCACGGCCAGGTTGACCGCCACCGAGCTCTTGCCCACGCCACCCTTGCCCGACAGCACCACGATCTTGTGCTTGATGTTGAAAAGGGCCTCCTGCAGCTCAATCTGCTCCTTGAGCCGGTGCAGTTCTTCCACCTGTTTGCTGTTGCACGATTTCTGCGCCACGTTCTCACTCTGCTGCGTGCCGTTCACCTTGCTCCTCCTGTCGAATGCCGTCGGCTATCTATCGCTGCCCCGGTGGCGGAGCGGATGGGGCGCGCCCCATCGCTCCGGGGGGTGTGGTGCCGTGTGCGGTCACTCTTTGCCGAGGGTTTGCAGCCGCTCTTTCATGACGGCCAGTGTTCCTTCGGTATCGGCTATCTTCTCCTTCAGGACAGTTGCCTCATCGAAAGCATGATCTCCCAATACGCCCCGAAAAGGGTGGCAGAGGTTTCCCCAAAAACGGCCGAATCCACCCCTTTTGCCGCACTCCGCACCATAGCCCGGACCGCCTCCGCCCAAGCACCATCCCTTTCGTCCTCCCGACCGTGGTCCCAATCCCTGGGGTCCTGTTCTGTCGCCTGCAGGCATACGCCTTCTCCTTTCCGCCGCCCGTAGGAGGGGCGGCTATGGCGCCACGTCAGTTGAGGCGTGGCATGCACTCGCGGTATCATCTGGGTTTTTCACCCGCCACTGTTGCGCGGTATTGCTCGACCGCCGCATGGAGCGCCGAAGCCGCCATGTTCGAGCAGTGCATCTTCTCTTCGGGGAGCCCGTCCAGGGCCTGGGCGATGATCTGGTCGGTGAGACCCATGACCTCGTCGAGCCCCTTGCCCATGGCAAGCTCCGTTGCCGCTGACGATGTGGCGATGGCCGCACCACATCCCTTGATGAGAAATTTGATGTCGCGCACGATATCCTCTTCGATCCTGAGGAAGTAGAGCACTGCATCGCCACAGGTGGGGTCGCCGGCCTGCACCACCACGTTGGCATCCTCAAGGGACCCCACATTGCGCGGGTTGCGCACGTGGTCCCATACCTTTGCCGAATAGATCTCAGTCATGTTCGGTTCCTTTCCGTTCGCCGAGTCCGCCGTTGTCATCCGGTGCGCCCTGTTCGGTCACATCCCCGGCCACGGCCAGGGCTTTCTGCTCCACAAGGGCTTCGATGACCTTTTTCCTCCCCTGGGCCAGCAGGCGCTGGACCGTTCCCCGGGAAACTCCCATCAGCTCGCCCGCTGCCTCCTGGTTCAGGCCCTGCTTGTCGCAGAGAAACAGGGCCTCAAGTTCATCGTGATCCAGGATGATGACCTCCATCTCCTTCAGCGGCGTGCCCGCAGGCTTGAAGACGAGTCCCAGCTTTTCGCGGAGCGGGCAGATGCAATTGCGTTGTTTTTTCTTGCGTGGCGACATGGATTCCTTTCCGTATGCCGGTCAGTCTCGCCCCGGTGCGGGACAGGACGGCGCAGGGGCTTCTCCGAAGAGCGTTCCGGTGAATTTCACGTACCAGGCGGCTGACTGTACCTGGATGATGTAGGCCAGGGCAATGACCAATGCCGCGTCGGAACCGGCCTTGCCAAAGGCGTTCATGGCCACGGCCAGGGCAATGGAGAGGTTGCGCATTACCGTGCCGTAGACCAGGGCGATGGCATCGCCCCGGGGGAGGAAAAGCCTGCCCACAACGGTGCTGAGGCTATAGTTGATGCCGTAGAGAATGGCCAGGGGCAGCAGGATTGCCAGCAGATCCTGGGGCCGTGCCGCGATGGCCTGGGCCTTGAGGGCGATGGCGATGAAAACGATGCCCAGGACGCCCAGGGTGGAGAGGCAGGGAAAGCGGGGCGCCCACTGTTCCTGGAATCCCTTCTGGCCGTGTTTCGCTGTCAGGTAGCGCTGGGTCGCGTACCCGACCGCCATGGGCAGGAAGACGATGACTGCGATCTGCTTCATGATGCCGGTCATGTCCACCTCCACATGGGCGCCATGAGGGTCTGCACGTAGAAGGGGGTTGCGATCGAGCCCAGGATGAGGCCCACCACGGTCATCTTGACTGCCGCTTCGAGGTTCCCCCTGGCAAAGCCGGTCCAGGAGATGGTCATGCCGCTGGTGGGGACCAGGGCCGCCAGCAGCAGGCCCAGGGCCATGTAGGGATGGTCGGCGAAGAAAAGCCTTCCCAGCCCGAAGGCGACAAAGGGCACCACCGCGAAGTTGATGAACTGGGTGAACAGTTGGGCCGTGCCATCACCCCCCTCCAGTACTTTTTTCAGTTTAAGGGTCACCATCATGGGGTAGACCATGAGAAAGGTGAAGGGGATGATCAGCTCCTTGAGAAAGCCGGTCTCAGCCGCGAGACCGAAGGCGAAGCCCGCGGCCATCATGGCGGGAATGGCCAGCACCAAGTTCTTGTTGAGTCTGATCAAAAGTTGCCACATGGCCTTGACTCCCCCTGCGCGCCCTCAGCGCGCCTCCTCGATCATGGCCACGATGGCATCGAAGCTCTCCTCCAGGGATGAGGCGAACTCGGCGTCATCCACCAGGGCTTCGATCATGGGCCTGCGGTAGCGGAGCATCCGGACCTCAGTCCTGCCGTGGCGGGTGAACGTGGTGATGAATTTCGGCATCAGCGCGGCCCGTTCCGGGTTCTTCTGGAGGCTTGCGGCCGCCTTTTCCGGCTTGCAGATCTGGATCATGTGGAGATCGAACCCCTCAGCAACTGCCAGACCGTGGGCACCGAAGGTATGGGCCATTGCCATCTTTTCTCCATTGTGAATGACGAACCCGCGCCTGTTGCCGGCCTTGGCCAGCGCCGCGACGAATTCGCCGAGGGGTTTGTCTGTGGTAGTCTGATACAGTTCCGCCCAGTTCATGATCGATCTCTCCTGTCAGTGAGCGCAACCGTGGCCACCGCAGGTGGGCGGCACGATCTCCCGGAATGCGCCGCTTCTGAACAGGGCAACGTTTTCCCCCACCGTGGGCGCCTGGGAGCTGAACACCCTGACCTTTGCGCGGTTGAGCATGATGAGGGCGCCGGCGCCGATCCCTCCGACCACGACCGCGTCGAGCGGCGCTCCTGCCAGGGCCTTTAGTGGGTTGCACGATCCGTGGGTGTGGTGTTTGTCGGTGTTGTCGATGGAGAACGTTGCTCCGGTCTCAGTGTCCACCATGATAAAGCGCTGTGCGGATCCGAAATGGTCATGCACCTTGCTGTCGAGCCCATCGTCAGATGTCACGGGAAAGCAGAGTTTCATGTGCGCCTCCTTTTTGTTGTGTGCATATGCACACTATTACATCCGGTTTTTTGAATGTCAATAGATTTGTGTACAAATTAAATTAACGGTGAGGCTCGTGCAAAGCGTGATGATGAGGCCAGGATGCAGTGTCTCGTTTGGCAAGCTCTTGGAAGGAACCGTGAGGCATTGCGGCTGCTGCCGAGGCGCGGCAACGCAGGCCTGGCCCGGCTAGGTCAGGGAGCCGCAATGTCGGCAGCGGTCACAAAGGTCACAAGTGCGAAAGGGAACCAACCAATCGGGACGCAAGCGAGCAAGGAAGACTCTTTGATTGAACAACTAAAAAAACGATTTATAGTTAAGCTGATGTCCCGTACAGGCAGTACCTGTTCGCATTCCAGTCCCGGCGTTGGTCCCTTCGCAGCGGTGCCGCCGGGACGCGATCACCCGCAATTTCCGCGCTGGCATCCCGCAGGGGACGCGAGCGGTCTGATGGGCTCTAATCTGGTGTTACCGGAGTGAACTATGCAAAATGACCAGTTACGCGGCAGGGTCCTGGTGATGGATGATGACGAAAACATACGGATGATCGCGGGCTTTTACCTTGAGCGGTGCGGGTTTTCCGCTGACTTTGCCGAAGACGGCAAGCAGGCCGTGGAACTGTACGGCACTGCCCTTTCCCAGGGCAGGCGCTATGCGGCCGTGATCATGGATTTATCCGTTCCCGGCCGAATGGGAGGGCTCGAAGCCATTGCCCGGATATCTAAAGTAGACCCGGACCTGATAGCCTTCATATCGAGCGGCAGTCCGGAATTCCTCGATCAGGTGGAGATAGAGCGTCTCAGCATCCGGGGCATCCTGTCGAAACCATTCAGGGAGGATGACATCTCACTGCTGATCGAGGCCATCGGGACACCATGAAGCACGACGCAGAATCACGCCAATCACGCAAAGAAAGGTTTCCATGCCGGCCATGACCCGCCTGATCTATTTTTCTCCCACCAGTACCACGAAAAAAATCGTCGAACAGATTGCTGTCGGTTTTGGCGATACCAGCGTGACGCACCATGACCTGACCCGGTTGAGAGAGGGGCTCAATCTGCGGCTTGGTGACGGTCTTGCCATCATCGGCGTTCCGGTCTATGCGGGACGGGTGCCGGAAATCTGTCTGGAGCGGTTGGACGGGCTGTCAGCCTCCAGTGTTCCCGCTGTGCTGGTTGTGCTGTACGGTAACCGTGCCTTCGAGGATGCGCTGATCGAATTGCGGGATGTGGTTGTTGCCAAGGGATTTGCGGTGATCGCCGCCGGCGCGTTCATCGGTGAACATTCATATTCGACGACCACCCAGCCGGTTGCCGCCCACCGTCCGGATCTGGCCGATCTGGCAAAGGCACGGGAGTTTGGATCGCTCATCGCCAGCCGTCTGCGTGATGGCATCGGCGCGGCACTGCCGGTGATTCCAGGCGACCTGCCCTACAAGGAGCGGATGTCGCTGGGCGGTGTCGCACCAGAGACCGATCCCGGGCTCTGCACCCTGTGCGGTACCTGCGCCAGTCTGTGCCCGACCTTTGTCATCAGGGTTGATGACAGGGTCCTGACGGATGCGGAAAGGTGCCTGAAGTGCTGCGCCTGCACCAAGGGCTGTCCCCCAGGGGCCAGGACGCTGCATCACCCCACGGTTGACGCGCGGCGCGAGATGCTGGTCAACCAGTGCAGCGAGCGTAAGGAACCGGCATTGTTCCTCTAAATGAACAAACATCTGGCGGGCGGTGAGAAAAGGGGCAGCAGGACTGCCGGGTGTCTATTGAAGCCAGAAGACATGTGGTGTTTTGCAGTAACCGGAACGAAAAAGGGGTTGGCAACCGCAGTTGCCAACCCCTTATTGTTATGGTGCCGAAGACTGGAAACTAACCAGCACAGGGTTGCGTTTACACGAACCTGACTGCCAAGTCTTGTTCTTCCGTATAGTTACGGGAGAGTGAAGCACCTTCTTAATGTGAACAAGAGAGAACCCGTAGCCTCTATTAGGCTCTAAACTGTGACAAAAATTGTGGCAAAATTACCCCTCTGATGACTCCTTGTCAATCCATTTCTTACCGATAAATCTGCACCATTCTTCGCTGTCCATACATAGATAGTGCTCTAGTAATTTGTATTGCTGAGGGAGATTTAATGTGTTATGAAGCATTTGCTCGCTATTCCTGCACCTGTAAAGGTTGATCGGGTTATGAACAGGATCGGGCAGAGTAGTCAAAAAGGAGGCTATTGTCGTGGATTCAATTTATTTAAATAATTTTAGAGGCTTTTCAAATACTACTATTCAATTTTGTCCAGTAAATTTTCTTGTTGGCGAAAACAGTACTGGCAAGACGTCAGTACTGAGTATTCTAAATTTGTTGTCGTCACCTAATTTTTGGATTAACCTTAGTTTCAATACTGGAGACTACGAATTTGGTGGATATAACGACATTGTCAGTGTCGAATCGTCTGACAATCTAGAATTTCAAATTGGTTTGCACAAACAAAAGCAGAATGAATATGAGTATAATACATGCTATATGATGCATTTTAGAGAAGATAAAAATGGACTTCCTAAGCTTGTTAGATTAAGTCAGATTCGAAAAGATTATATATTAACTGTTAAAATTGAAAAAAATAAAGTATATGCGCTAGGTATTAAAAAATTAAACTTGTGTACGGATTGTTCTGATGTGTCTAAATGCTTCAAAGTTCTAAAAGAACTGCCATCTACCCATACTCGCGGCTACAAGACTTTACCAAATGATCTAGCTAGTATGGTAATAAGTACTCCTGTATTGATGTTTTCAAACGTAGTAGAGTATGTATTTCAAGGGGCGAAGCAGGGAAATGATAATGATTTTCCATTCCCTGCATTAACTATAAAACCAATTGCGTCATTAGCTCCAATTAGAACAAAACCTAAGCGAACATACGATGGTTATGCTCAAAGATATAGTTCAGAAGGAAATCATACCCCTTACCTACTGCGTGCAAATTTAGCTTACAAAGGTTCATCTCCATTCCGTACTGCTCTTGATTCATTTGGTAGAGAAAGCGGTCTTTTTTCATCAGTAATGGTTTCAAAATACGGCCGGGATAATTCAGCTCCATTTGAGCTACTTGTTAACTTGTCTAAAAGCTCTTCACTGCGGATGAATAGTGTTGGATATGGTGTGTCACAAGCCCTCCCTGTAGTTGCAGAGTTGTTGGCCAGACCAGATAATACTTGGTTTACGGTCCAGCAGCCTGAAGTCCATTTACATCCTCGTGCACAAGCTGCTCTTGGTGATTTGTTTTTTCAAGTTGCTGCTAAACACAACAAAGTTCTTTTTGTTGAGACGCATAGCGATTATTTGCTTGACCGATTTAGATTAAATTACAAGACCAATGAACTAAAAGAGGACTTTGCTCAGATTCTTTATTTTGAACGTGTAGAAGGTGTAAATACAATCAATCCTATACAAATACTTCCAGATGGGGAATACCCTGATGCGCAGCCAAAGAGTTTCAGGTCATTCTTCCTTGAAGAGCAACGTAAATTATTGGGATTTTAATTATGTGTTTTGTGCTAGATGTAAACTCATTTCATAGTTTTTTCGACCCAAATTGCAAAGACCATGCTGATTTTGAACCATTACACGGCTGGCTTTATGATAACACTGGACCAAAGATGGTGTTCGGTGGCACCAAATTTCGTAAAGAAATGAGCCACCTAAAAAAATATTACGGCTATCTCCTTGAATTAAAAAAAATGCGTAAGTTAATAGAAATAGATAAAGACAAAGTGGACTCAGAAGAATTGCGATTGGTTAATTTAGTGTCAGAACCTGATTTTGATGATGCGCATATTGTTGCTATTTTGTCAGTATCTGGCTGTTTGTTGTTCGCATCACATGACAAACGTTCTTTCAAATATGTAAAAAATAGAGCTTTATACCCAAAAAATTCTTCGAAACGTTTTGTGTACTCAAGGAAAAGGCACTTGTCTCTTCTCACCAGAGAAAAAATTGTAAGCTTACAACATATAGCCGCTTAGGTCATGTACGGTAATTGTAATTCATATTGCTTAGAGATGATCTTTATTTACCCATTCCCGTTATGTTTACGGCTGTCATCCAAGCATTAGAGTGACCATGTTGTATTTACTTCTGTCCGGCTTCACGTTTTTAAGTAAATGAGTAGTCGTGAGGCGATTTGATAAAGGAAACTAGAGGGTTGGGGCGTGTTGCACTCAAAGTCAAAAATTGATGTTGGTGTGTGAGCGCGCCCTGTCTGTCCGCCTCTTTTGCGTTTCCCCCCGTCGGGGGTGCTGGGGACTCTGGGCGCTATGTCTTTTAGGGTAATGAATAGGAAATGAAAAGAGTAGTTATCGATTTTCCCTGCCGCCGTCCGTTTGCTTTTGTCGTTCGATTACGTTCTTTACCGTTGCTGCTGTCCATTGTCCACCTCTTGCTGTCTTAACCCCTAAGCGTTCCAGTTCAGCAGCTACGGCCCGAAGGCTCTTACCTTGAGCTTGCAGTGCTAAGATCGTAGGGGCCACCTTAGCTGAGAAGGCATCAGCTTCTTCCTTCAATACCTTAACGCCCTTGGCGCTTGCCTCATGTATCAGCTCAGGTCGTAGGTTGTTGGTCCCAAGCTTCTTTCCTCTTGCCTTGGCGGCTCCAAGACCCGCTTTGGTTCTTTCCGATATTAACTCCCGTTCCTTCTGTGCTAGTGCTCCGTAAAGGTGAATCGTAAAGCTGTCACAGCCGGGAAGATCACAGATTGCAAAATCTACTCGGCTCTTCTGTAGCGACGTGAGAAAATGCAGGTCACGGCTAAGACGGTCCAGTTTGGCTACAAGGAGTCTTCCGCCTATCAGGTCGGCCCGCTTCATTGCTTCCAGCAACTCCGGGCGACCACTTACCTTGCCGCTCTCAATCTCTGTGAACTCATCCACCAACTCCCCGCCATTGCAGGCCACGAAAGTCTGAACCATTTTCCGCTGTGCATCAAGGCCTAAACCACTCTTACCCTGCTTCTGAGTGCTAACCCTGTAGTAAGCAACATACCGCATGGCCCCACCTCCTCTTGTATAAAAACCAATTGAACGATTAAGGATATTATACATATCGGAGTAACTCAGTCAAGTGCAAAACAATTAACTATTTCAACTAGATAGAATTAAGTGGTTCTGTAGATAGAAAAACTCAGACACTCCGCTCGGGAATTAACCCGTACTATAGAGATAGGAACTCGGACAAAAAATGAGCGGGTTTGAACGGAAATGAGAACTACAACAATTAGGGGGTGATTAGAGGAATGGATGGAAGAGCGCTCAATATTCAATCTTTTGAAAGCATGATGAAAACTTTTGATGGACGGCATCACCGACCATCTGAGGCAATGCAGGAGGGGTTAAGGAGCTTGCAGGACACTTTGACGAAAATGGTGTTGGGTAAGGCTGAAAGCTCTTATTACTTGTCATCTCTTGATCCCGGAGTTGGGAAGTCAACAGCAATTATTAAATGGATTGACACTTACCTTCAGTGTCGCGAGATATACGGCAAGCATGGCATAATCATTTGCTTCGATAGATTGGACGAAATAAACAGATTCGTGGACGAGTGCAAAATTCCATATGACACCTTTGCTGTGAAGGTTTCCAATTCTGATCAATTAGGACGTGACCTAAACAACATGGGCCTCGGAACCGAATCTGTAAACGATGCTCTTGTTCTCTTTACCACAAAGCAGCAAATCATGCTCAAATGTAAAGGAAAGGGCTTCAAGGGCACGGCAGCGTTCCACTACCAAGGAGGACCCCGGCGGGTCCGCATTTGGGATGAAAGTTTGATAGTTGGCAGGGAACTTACTCTCGACAGGTTTGAGCTTTTGGGGTTAACGCAAGAGGTTTCAAAGACAAATCCTTCTATAGCCTTGAAAATTGAAGACATCGCCAGTCAGCTTAAAGGCTGTAATAACGGCGAGGTATTCCATATGCCTGACATGGGAATGACTCTGAATGACATTATGTGTTCGCTCCCGTGGGCCTCCAAAGAAAAGAGGGACGTTGCGGAAATCTTGGGGATGTTTTTGGGGAGAGCGATCACGGTAAGAACGGATCATCGTGGACACGTTGCGGTTGATTGTGGTGAGGCAATCCCTGAAGATTTTGCACCCTGTCTTGTTACAGATGCTTCGGGAAGGGTGAGAGAGACATACAACCTTCAGCACCACTACAGGGGAGATCTGATACGACTACGGCCTGATGCGGCAAAGGAGTACAGCAATCTGACCATTTCCGTATGGCGAAAGGGGAGTGGCAAGAGTGCCTACGAGAAGAACGGACACAAGGTCTACGCTGAGGAAATTGTCAAGGTTATTGACTCCCGACCAAACGAAGAGTTTCTTGTGGTGCGGCACTTAGAGCATGATGATCTGGAGACGGACATCAAGAAGCAAGTCTCTGTCCCTGATCGGGTCAAATTCATTCATTGGGGAAGACACACAGCGACCAACGACTTTTCCCATATTCCGAACATAATAATCAGTAGCCCTCTAAACTACCGTCTTGCAGATTATGAAGCGACAGGAAGGGCTTCAGCAACCCTGAAGACCACCGATGGGGCTCTCACGAACGAGCAACTGAATCAAATGAGGCTAGGAGAGAACGCTCATCACCTTCTTCAGGCCGTATGCAGGGGGTTGGTGAGGAGGTCCGAAGGAGCAGGGTGCCCCCCGGCTAAAGTGTGGCTTATTGCTTCACCGTCGACGAAGATTGAAAGTAATCTGCCGACGGTCTTTCCTCACTGCAAAATGGAACTTTGGAACACGTCGCCAGATGCACTCAAAGGCGTGCGATTAAGAGCATTTGAATTGATAAAAAATAAATTTGTTGATAGCAATGTTCACTGTAAAGTTTTAGTTCCAGCTCATAAGGTGAGAAAATTATTAGGACTACCACAATCTAACTTTAAGAGAGATATACTTAAGAATAACAATTTCAATGATATATTGGGATTGCACAATATATTTATTGAGCGAATTAGTAATAGATACTATTTTGTGAGCGATAATTTTGATTATGGCGCTCAAGTAAGTTTATAATAAGTAATCAAAATCCTAATAAGGAAAACTCTTTTAGGGAATTGAGTACTTTTAAATCCCCCTCTCCTACTGAGTAGCTATGAAATCACCGGAGCACTCTGTAGGGGATGGGGGGGCTTGCTCGGCTACAAAAGCCTCTAAATTTAACTATCTGTTTTTACAATCTGTAATCCAGTTTGCATACGGTATCCAGCAACATCTGTGGCCTGTATCTCTTACCATACCTTCCTGTGGTAATGCTGTGGTTGGCGTGCCCCATTAGCTCTGATATGATGACCTCCTCAACTCCTGCTTGTTTCAGGGTATCCGCGAAGGTGTGTCGGAAAGAATGAAAGCATTTCAGGGGGTCGTTGGTGACGTACTTTCGATTGAAAATGCTACTCCACCAGTTAGTTACCTTTTTGCCGTATCCCCATTTTCCTTTGGAGAGTCCCCATAGGTTCTCATATGGCAACCTTGACTTCGTGTACTCCTCAAGCCCCATATTCAAGAGGGCGGGGTGGACGGGAACAAGTCTAGTACTCGCCTTGGTTTTGAGTCTCTTGTCACCGTTGGTGTTCACGTCAAAGCAGAGTACTCCATCTACATTCCTAATGTCCTCTCCTGTTAACTGGCAAATTTCTTCTAGCCTCATGCCACTATAGAGGGCAATAAGAGGTACCCACCGTTTTTCAGGTTCTTTGGCGATGTTATTGGGAAGATGCTCAAGGATTCGTTTAATGTCTTCCGTTTCATAGGCTTTGCGCTCCTCATCGGGTTTGTGCAGTAGCTCCAAGGTCAATCCTTCCGCTGGATTGCTCTTCATGTACCCGTGCTTGACTCCCCACTTGAAGAGGGTAGACAGGAGGGTAATATACTTGTTGACTGTCTTGGGTTGCATCCCCACTGATTCCTCTTGGACGAGCACAGACACGGGTTTATCCATGAGATGTTTTTTCTTAGTAAATCCCGGTGGCAATTTTCTGAGGGTATCCCGACAGGAAACGCAAGAGGGACGGTCAAAAGACGATACAGGGCAATCTCCGAGGACTTTAACCAAGACTTTGAACTGGCCCGAAAATTCCTGTTGAGTCTTGGGAGTCCATTTTGGATGGTGCTCTTGGGTGAATAGATCAATCAAAGCACTAAGGGAAGGGGCCGGTGTAGGGGGAGGGGGGGAGCGAAGCGGTTCCTGTGCAAGCCTCTGTAGTTTTTGGGCTGTTGTACCGTCAAGGAGGGAGGAAGCCTGTTCGGGAGACAGTAAGCCGGTTCTGAGAAGGGAGAATGTGAGCTGGTACCTTTGCTGAAGGCCACCGGCAAGAGCAAGCGCTTCTTTCCTGTCTCTGGTTTTGAGGGACTTCGCTACATCTGTTCTACCGCCAAACGAGGACCGGAGATCGAGGGGTATCCATTGGCGGAAGTAGTACCTGCCATTGCGGATGAAGAGGTGTCTAGGCATGAAAAAACCCGCTTTCTTCACAGCACGAAAACTGTGACAAAAACGGGTTCTCTCAGTTCTAACCAGCTAAGTTGCTAATTTTGTTGACTGGTGCCGAAGACTGGACTCGAACCAGCACACGGTTGCCCGCACAAGATCCTGAATCTTGCGTGTCTACCAATTCCACCACTTCGGCGTTGGACTTGAACTTATAGCACCCCCCATTCGGGTTTGCAAGCACTTTTTTGCGTGCCACGCTTCGTCGCCCATACGTACCATCACTCCTCCCGGTCAGCCGGTTGATTCTGCGTCTCTCCGGACAATACGTCATTCAGAGCGGCAAAGAGATACGGGAAGTTGAACGGCTTGCCGAAGACCTGTCGGATGCCAGCCGACTGCGCTCTGGCCTGGATTCCCGGATAGATATGGCCCGTGCCCATGAAAATCACTATCCCCGGCCTGAGGCGGCGGGCCCGGTGTGCCAGTTCGAAACCGTCCATGAGCGGCATGTTCTGGTCGGTGATCATGACAGTGCACGCATTGTTCGCGAGCAGCTCCAGTGCCTGAGGACCGTCTTCCGCGCAGAGAACGCCGATGCCCTCGTTTTCGAGAACGAGCTTCACGAAGAAGAGAATATCGCAATCATCGTCCACTACAAGTACGCGAGCCCTCGTGTGCGCCGTAAGGTTACGTCTGCCCGTCGGTAGTTCATTGTGTGTCATGGGGGTCTCCATTGCCGGCACCGGACTTCGGCTCCATGGGGGCGTCGTGGGTGACGGGGACCGGTTCTTTCAAGCAATACCCGACACCGGCCGTGATGGCAGAGGTTCCGTGGAGGTGAATGAGCCCCAGCTCTTCGAGCCTCCTGCACATGAACGTCAGCCGTCCGGGCGGGTGAATCGGGCCAAGTGCCTCCTCAATGACACCGTATGGAAGGAACCCCCGTCCGTTGGTGCCGGCTGCTGCCAGAAGCAGTACATACAGCCTGAGCTCTTCTCCGGAGAGGAGGGCGCTACTGCCCGTCTCGTACAGGGTTTTGAGCAAAAAGCGTTTGTCCACGATACCTCCGGATACGGCGATTGGAATGATAGTGCGATAAATAGTCATTAATGTCAATGTTAAATATGACTGGCAGTCGTATTGTTAATCGCATTGACACACGGGGGTGAAAGGGGGTATATCAAACGTGCGCCCGGGTGGGCATAAACCCGCGCCTGGCCGGAATTCTCCGTGGGTTCCGGTCACGGGGCAAACCGGTGGGAGTTGCCGTTGAACTGTGATATAGGACGTGCGCTGAAAAGGCTGAGGACCGAGCGGGGGCTGACCCAGAAGGAGCTGGCTGCGCTGGTGAGCGGCGGTCTCGATTATACCTATATCGGTAAGATCGAGCGAGGCGAACAGTTACCGTCGTTGAAGATATTGCTCGGCATAAGCGAGGCGCTCGGCGTGCCCGCGAGCCTCTTCTTCGAGGGCGAGCCGTCAGCCGAAGCTGCCCGGTCCCGGGCGATACAGGTCGGCATGGCTGGGGAGCTGGAAAAGGAACTGTGCCTGCTTCATCCCGAGGATCTGCCGCTCGTGGTGGAAATTATCCGGCTGCTCAACCGGCACCGGAGGGCGGAGCGGAAAAAAGCATATCAATCGCCCGCTGACTCTCTTCCCTTGGCCGCCGAGGATTGCCCCTCGTACAGCAAGCCGTAGAACTTCAGTCCATGACAGCCTCATCACCGACGCACGCCGCAAAAAACAGGGAGCGCCTCGACAAGCTTCTGGTCGACCGGGGGCTCGTCCAGTCGCGGGAGCGGGCCCGGGCGCTCATCATGGCCGGCCAGGTGGTGGTGAACGATCACCTGGCGGACAAGGCCGGGCTCCAGGTTCCCGTGGCCGCCGAAATCCGGCTCAAAGGTGAGGACATCCCCTTCGTGAGTCGGGGCGGACTCAAACTTGACCGGGCATTGGAGGCGTTCGGCATCGACGTGACGGGCATGACCGCCATTGACGTTGGTGCTTCCACCGGCGGCTTCACCGACTGCCTGCTCCAGCGCGGCGCCCGGAAGGTCTATGCCGTTGACGTGGGGTACGGGCAACTGGCCTGGAAACTGCGTCAGGACCCCCGTGTGGTGAATCTTGAGAAGACGAACATCCGCTATCTGGAGCCCGGCTCCCTGCCGGAGACTCCCGGCCTGGCAGTGATCGATGCATCCTTCATCTCCCTCGACAAGGTCCTGCCCCCCACCCTGCGGCTCATCGGGGATGAGGGCGCCATTGTCGCCCTCATCAAGCCCCAGTTCGAGGTGGGACGGGGAGAGGTCGGCAAGGGAGGCGTGGTGCGCGGCGAGGAGAAGCATCGCCGGGTGATCGCCGACGTGGTGGCCCTTGCCGAAGGATTGGGCCTGCGGGTTCTCGGCGTGACCGAATCTCCCATCCTCGGACCCAAGGGAAATCGCGAGTTTTTGATCCACCTGAAAAAGGCGGCCGGGGAAGCCCCGCCCCATAACCGGTAATCCGCTATCAGCCATGCCCATCCGATTCCTCCATACCGCCGACCTGCATCTCGACTCACCCCTGCGCACGTTCGGGGATCTCAGCCGTGAGCGTCGTCGCGACTTCCTCAAAACCTTCGACCGGATCGTAAATCTCGCCATCAAGCGTGAGGTGGACTGCCTGCTGGTGGCGGGCGACCTGTTCGACTCAGCATCGGCGGGCGCCGAGACGGTGGGGCACGTGCAGGACGCCTTTGCCAGGCTTGAGGGGCGCGGGGTACGGGTAGTCCTGATCCCCGGCACCCACGACAACATCATCTCGGCCGACAGCGTCTACAGCCGCTACCAGTTTTCCGGCACCCATATCCTGCGGGAACCGGTGGTGGGCGAGCCGTTGCGGCTGGACATCCGTGGCGAGACGGTCTTTTTCTACGGTTTCGCCTATCGTTCCGACCGTTCGCGGGAGGCACTCGAATCCATGCGCCGCCGCCCTGGCAGCGGCATCCACGTGGGGCTCCTCCATGGCTCCCTCAAGGGGAACCCCGAGTGGGAGATGCGCAAGAAGGACATCCCTTTCTCCGTTGCCGACCTGGCCGAACTCGGCCTGGACTACATCGCGCTCGGCCATTACCATGACGCCGCCTGCCTGGAGGAGGGGGGGCGCGTCATTGCCTGCTATCCGGGCTCGCCGGAGGGGAAGAAGTTCGGCGAGAACGGTCCCCGTTACGCCCTGATCGTGGAGGCGGCGCCGGGCAATGCCTCGGTCGAGCGGGTCGAGGTGCAGACACGGATCATCCGGGAGTTCAGCGTCGACGCCTCGCTCTTTGCCGAGCCGGCAGCCCTTGAAGCGGAACTGGCGCGTCTCGGCTCTTCCGATACCATCGGGCGCGTCAGGCTGTGCGGGACCGTGGAAGAGCCCCTGGACACGGCCAATCTGTCCGGACGGGTAAAGGGAAACTTCGCCTGGCTCGAACTGGTGGACGAAACCGATCTCTACGACAGCGGCCACGTGAAGCGGATGGAGCGGGAGGACTCGATCCGGGGGCTGTTCATCCGCAAGATCCATGAACGGTACGACGCCGCAGGTTCCGACGCCGAGCGCGAACTGTGCCGCGACGCCCTCAAGCTCGTCATGGGGCGGTTCAGCCGCGGAGGGGGGAACTGATGCTCTGGATCAGCCGGGTCGAACTCCCCGCCTTTGGCCGGTTCAGGGGTGCGTCGTTCACCTTTCGGCCGGGCATGAATCTGGTCTACGGACGCAACGAGGCGGGCAAGTCGACGCTCGTGGCGGCAATCTCCGGAACCATCTTCGGTTTTCGCAAGGAGCGGGACCGCTTCGTGCCCTGGGCAGGCGGCGAGCGGTGCGAAGCCCGGGTGAGCTTCGCCTACAACGTCCGCGAAATGACCATTGCCCGCGATTTTCTCTCCGACCGGGTTCAGGCTGTCGAGCGCGGGGGGGAGAGGACCCTCTGGCGCTTCGAAGGCAAGGTCTCCCCCCTGGGCAGAAGCAGCGAGCGCGAGGAATACCTGTCGAAGATCGAGGACGTATGGGGATTTGCGGAAGGGGACATCTTCCGCAATTCAGTCTACGTCGGGCAGCGCGACCTGCGGATCGAGGGTGACGCGGGGCTTACCACCCGCATCAAGCAGCTCCTGTCGGGATTTGCGGAGCTCGATTACGATGCGGTGGTGGAGAGCCTGGAGAAGGAACTGTTCGAGTTGACCAGGCGCCCCGGCGGCCGTTCGCGGGACCGGGAGCTTGAAGAGGTCCGTGCGCGCATGGCGGTCCTGGCCGAGCAATGGCGCGAGGCGAGTCGTGCCGTGTCGGAGCTTGCCGCCCTGGATGGGACGATTGCCGAGTTGCGGACCGCCGTGGCAGCGGGACGAGAGGATCTGGACAAGGGAAAGCGCTATCTGGAGCGGGTGAGCAGATATCACGAGGCAGCCGCCCGGGAAGAGGCGCTTCGCAAGGATTACGACCGCATCCGGGCTGAACGGGAAAAGGTCGAGGCTCTCATTGCGAAGCGGCAATCGGTTGAAGAGCGGCTTGCATCTCTGGGCGAGGCGGCCGGACTTCCCGACGGGTTTGCCAGGACGCTGGAAGCATGGACCGATGGTTCGGAGCGGTTGGCGGTACTTGAGAGGGAGCTGGCGGGCCTGAGCGCCGACCGGACGCATGCCGGCCCCGTCCTGCAGGCGCCGGCGCTGGTCCTGGCTCTCCTTCTCTGGGGGGCTGCTGCGGGGGCGTGGTTTCTGCTGCCCCTGGCATGGTTGCCCCTTGCCGGGTGCGCCCTTGCCGTTACGGTGTTCCTTGTTGTGCGCGCGGTGCGCGCCGGTCAGGCTCGATCCGCCGAGACGGCCCGCATTCAGGGGCGCATCGACGGCCTCTCCGCCGATGCGGTCAGGCTCCGTGAAGAACTCGACCGGACCGAGGCCGAACTGGAAACGCGGCTGGGAACATTCGACCCCCTGCGGGTCGACGATATCCTGCGCGAAATCGACCGCGCCGCAGAGGTGAGAGGGGAGCTGTCCCGGATCGAGAGCGCCCTTGGGGTTCTTCCGCCCCTGGAGGGCATCAGGAGCCAGGAGGCCGAACTGGCCCGGGAACTGGCCGTGACCCGTGAAAGCATGGAGACTTTGATCGGGCGGGGATTTCCGGTCATGTCCCCCCGCGAGTACGCCGGGGCTGAGGAAAAGATGCGGCGGCTTGAGAGCGAGGTGGCCGAAAAGGAGAGGCTGTGCCTCGTCAAGGAGCAGGAACTGGCGGTGGTGCGCCGGGGGAGTCTCGATCCGGAGGCCATCGCGGAAGAGGGCGAGGAGCTGAAGGCCCGCGAAATCCGCCTCGTGCGGCGGGTGGAAGCGCTGCGGCTCGCGGTCGACCTCCTGCGCGAAACCCTCGACGAGTACCGCGCCACCTATCTGTCGCGCCTCGGTAGCGAGATCAACGGAAAGCTGTACAATCTCACCGCCGGCAGATACCGCGAGGCGATCCTGGATGACGGCTTTACCCTGTCCATCGGCGTCGAAGGAACTCCTCGCCCGGTGGGCGCCCTGAGTTGCGGTGCCCAGGATCAGGCCTATCTCGCCACGCGGCTCGCCCTCGGCGGCATCCTTTCCCGCAGCCGAAAATTGCCTTTTCTTCTCGACGACCCTTTGGTACATTTCGACGAAGAGCGCAGGGCCGCGGCCCTGACGGCGCTCAACCTCGCAGCCTCCGATCACCAGGTGATCCTCCTGGTCCACGACGAACGCTACCTGAAGGCACGGGGTGCGGATCTCTGGCACCGGATCAAGATCGACACGAAAGGACAGCAGGATGGACAACTGCATCTTCTGTAAGATCGTCGACGGGACGATCCCCGCGAAAAAAGTGTATGAGGACGAGGACATGATCGCCATTGAGGATATCAATCCCGTGGCCCCCCATCACCTTCTCCTGATCCCGAAGAAACACGTGGTCAATGCCCTTGACCTTGCGCCCGAGGATGACCGGCTGGTGGGCCGCGTGTTCCGCGTTGCCGCAGAAATCGCCCGCCAGCGTGGCGTCGAGGAGCGGGGCTTCAGGATCGTCCAGAACTCCAACGCTGACGCCGGTCAGTCGGTCTTCCACATTCACTTTCATCTGCTGGCCGGTCGCCACCTGGGATGGCCGCCGGGATAGCGGTCCACGAAACGCTCCGCGAGAGGGGGACAATTGATGAAAAGCATTATGATGCTGCTTCTTGTCGCCGTTCTGGCCCAGCCCGCCATGGGCGAAACCTACCGGTGGATTGATGAGCGGGGAACCGTGAATTTCACCGAGGATCCGGGCAAGGTTCCCAAGAAGTTCCGCAAGAAGGTGACGGTCATCTCCGATCCCGGTTCCGTGTCGCCCGAGGTTACCGAATCGGTGGAGGAGGGCATTCAGCCGAAGGCGCCGGCGGAGGGGCAAGGCGTCCCGTCGCGGGGGGCGCCCGAGCCGCAGGAGAAACCGGCTCAGCAGCCCGAAAAGGAGAAAAAACCGGTTTACGGCGGCACGCCGGAGGATGTCTGGAAAGCCGAATTCGGCAAACTAAGGAACGATATCCACCTTTACGAGAATGAGCTCGCCGACCGGAAGGCAAAACTGGCCAATCCCGCCAAGATGAGCCGCGGCGAATACCTGGGAACCCAGACCGAAGTGAAGCGGTTCGAGGAAAAGCTGGCAGGGCTCAGGGAGAAACTCGCGGCCCTGAAAGAGAGCGCCGCCAGGGCAGGGGTGCCGCTGGAACTGCGTAAATAGGCCACCCACACCCAGACCCGTGTGGCGACGCAATTACCTTCTACAAGAAAAGCCCGGAGATACCACTCCGGGCTTTTCACTGCAATTGGCGTTCAGCGGGGATGCTTTCCCATGTCCGTCGGTGAAAGCCGTGGCTACGCCGTGGCGAACGCTCTTTGGCGACCGTTCGTCACGGTCTGCAGCTGGTGCTTCCCCTCTTTGTGGCGGTTGCGACGCGCCTGACGGATGAGAGATACACGCGAGGCGCCATTCCCTGAACGCCAATCAGTTTTTTGCTCCGGGACAGCCGTAAACCGCTGGACCCTCTGACCTTGAGTACAGATTCCCCCGGGGAAACGTTTCAGGCTTGCTCAGTGCTGCGGGCATGCTCAACACGTCTGAACCCGGATGCGTAATGGTGTGCTTAACCGTCAGGTCCCTCAACCGGTCAGTACCTGCCTCCCAGAGCAATTTTCAAAGACCTTTTACTATGAATTGTAAACGCCTTCTCCGGGCTGTCAAGTGGAAGGGGGTAAAAAATTATCCAAGTATATCAGCATGATATGAATACGGTTTGCCGTGAAGGAATGCCGTTGTCAGTGGAGCGTCAATTGACAGTACTCCCCCCGTCTGATAGGTTAAGTGAACTTCGAATTCAAGAGGAGCGACATGCAGTTCCCGCATATTGACCCGGTCTTTTTCCGTATCGGGCATCTGGAGTTCCGCTGGTACGGCCTGATGTACATCCTCGGGTTCATCGCCGCCTATTTCATTGTCAGGCGTGCCGCCAACCGTCGTGGCCTCGCCCTGACCCAGGACGACGTGGCCGATGTGATCTTCTCGCTGGCAATCGGCGTTATCCTCGGCGGACGCCTGGGATACATTCTCTTCTATAACCTGTCCTACTACCTTTCCCACCCGCTCAAGCTGTTCGCCGTGTGGGAGGGGGGCATGTCGTTTCACGGCGGGCTCCTGGGCGTGATTCTGGCAGGTGCATACGTGGCCCGGCAAAAGAAGATCGGATTTCCGCTGCTGGCCGACATCTGTGCACCGGCGGCCCCCGTTGGGCTGGGACTCGGCAGGCTCGGCAATTTCATCAACGGCGAGCTTTACGGCAGGGTGACCGACGTGCCGTGGGGAATCATTTTCCCCGGCGGCGGCGGAGTGCCCCGGCATCCGTCGCAGCTTTACGAAGCAGTGTTGGAGGGGCCGGTACTCTTTCTGATCCTGATGGTTGTGGGGAGGCGGGAGCGTCCGGCTGGCGTGGTATTCTGGACCTTCATCGCGTTCTACGGCCTGTTCCGGTTCCTGGTGGAGTTTTTCCGGGAACCGGACGCTCAACTGGGGCTTCTTGCCGGACCCTTTTCCATGGGTCAGTTGCTCAGTTTTCCCATGTTTCTTCTGGGCTTGGTCATGGCCGTCCTTGTTTCACGCAGAAAGGTCGGGCCATAGGCCAGGGGTTACCTGGGCGGGGGGGGGGAAGGAGGTACGCAGGCATTTCGTCATCTCGAGTACGTTGCCATCGGCGACCTTTGCATAGCGAACCGTGTCCATGAGCGACTTGATGATGAAGATGCCCCGTCCCCGATCCTCCAGGGTGTCGAAGTCGGGAGCGGGGATCGTGTTGATGTCGAATCCCTGCCCTGAATCGTAGACCCGGATCATCAGATCCTGGTCCGATATGTTGATGTAGATGTGGACCATTTTGTCGGGATCGCCGGCATTGGCGTGCTTGATGGCATTGACCATGGCCTCGGTGAGGACGAGGTTGATATGGTATGCCAGTGTTTCCCGGTCACCGCCGTAGCGGTCCAGTTCCTTGGCAATGTCCTCGCCGATCCTTCCGATGAGGCTCAGGTAGCGCGTCTGGTTCGGTACCTTGATGTCGACCTCGATCTCGTTTTTGTCCATCCCGCTCACTCCTAGAAGTTTTCCACTGCTTCCGCCGTGGAGCCGAATATTTCAAATACCCGGTGGAGCCGGGTCAATTCGAACATGGATTTGACCTGGGGCTGGAGACTGGTGAGTTTCAGGCTCCCCTGATGGGAGATTGCGTTTTTGAAACCGGATACCAGGCTCCCAGGCCGGAGCTGTCGATGAACCGCACGTCGGTCAGGTCCACGAGGATGTTCTTCGTCCCCGCCGCGAAGAGTTCCTGCATCTTTGTCTTGAGGTCGTTGGAGTTATGGGCGTCGAGCCGCTCCTCGCGTACGAATATGATGAGAATGTCGTTTTTCGTCTCGATTTTCAGGTTCATGGTCCGCTCCTTGATATATCAGTCCTTCATTCTGAAAGACCTTCATGGTGATCTTCAGAAGCTATCTTACACTAATTAGGCCTCCCACGCTCACATTTTCATGAAATTCACCCTTCCAGGATCTTGAGGACAACCATGGAGACGTCGTCATCAAGGACGTTGTCGCTGCTGAACGATTCGACCTCCGCAAGGATGACGTCGATAATGCCGTCGGCACTCTTGTCGCTGTTAGCTGACAGGAGCTTGCAGAGCCTTGAAGAACCGAAGAATTCCCCGTCAGGATTCCGGGCCTCCGTAATGCCGTCGGTGTAGAGGAGAACCACGTCGCCGGGCCGGAGCTCAATCTGTTTCTCTTCGAATTCAACCTGGCGCTTCACGCCCAGGATGAGCCCTTCTGCGTCGAGCTCCATGCACGAGGCGCGGCCATCTCGGAAAACAAGCGGCGGATTGTGCCCCGCGTTCGCATAGGAGAGCAGGCGGCGACGGGTGTCGTAGCGGATGTAGAACATGGTGATGAAGAGTTCCGCCCCGGAGAGGTCGTCGTGGAGGAGCTCGTTAAGGGTTTCGAGAATTTCGCAGACCGTGCGGTCGGAGCGCGCCTGGGCGCGCAGCACGCTGCGGGTTTCCGCCATTATGAGAGCTGCGCCGACGCTGTGGCCGGAGACATCGGCAATGACCATGTCCGCCCCGGATTCTCCGTGCTGGAAATAGTCGTAGTAGTCTCCCCCCACATGGGTGGCCGGCTTGCACCGGCCCGCCACGGCCATGCCCGGGAGCGCCGGGGTGGCCGAGGGGAGCAGCGAGATCTGGATCTGCTTGGCGATTTCCATCTCCTTGACCACTCGCGCATTCTCCAGAAGAATCCGCTCCTTCTCTTCCCGTTCGCGATCCCTTGCCTCCATCTCCATGACGATCTTAACCGCCTGGGCCAACTGGCCGGCAAGGCTCTCCAGAAGGTTCAGGAAGGGTTCGTTGAACAGGCCGACAATGGTTCTGGAGAAGACGGACAGGATCCCGAAGGGGGGTTCCCCTTTGCGGGAGATGGGGATGTGGGCAAAGGACTTGATCCCTTCCTTCTGCATCAGTTCCCTGGTGAGCGGCTTGGTCATGTACTGGGTGTCGTTCACGAACTGGAGCCGGTTGCTCAGGAACGCCTCACCGATGTAGGTTTCGATCTCCGGTTCCCAGTCTTTCCCGGCGATGCCGGCAATCCCCTTGCCGCTGTAGCTGCGGACCCGCAGCACTCCCTGTTCGTCAACCAGTCGAATGATCGCCAGGTCGAGCTTGAATTCCTTCAAAAGCAGGTTGAGGAGATCGTCCATGATGATCTGCAGGTCAAGGGTCCGGTTCATGAGCTCGGAGGCCCGGAGCCGCACGTAGAGCGCTTCGCGGCTTTCGGCCAGCGATGCCTGAACGGTGCTGAATATGTCGTAGACCGGCTCCATGCGCGAACCGAGGTCAGAAAGATAGCTCTCCACAATGGCGCCTGCCGCGGCTGCCCCCACGGAGCCGGCAAGCGTTTTTTCCGTAAAGCGTTTCAGCTTGGGCAGCTCGAACTCCGAGACCCCTCCCTGGGCGTCGATCTCGCGCGAACCCACATACTCGGTGATTGCCGCGTGGGCTTGCTGTTCGCCGATGAACTTGGACATGAGATTTACGAACTGCATGATGGTCACCGGCTTCGACATCCGTTTGGTTTCCCAGGGGACGCCGTTCTTCCTGGCCGTGAATACGTCGACGAATTTCCGCACCTGCTCCTTTTCCCGGTCTTTCTGGTGAAGGACGATGGACAGGGTCAGGTATCCCCCGATATTGAAGAGAAGGCTCCAGAAGAGGGAATGGGTCCAGATGTCGAATCCTGAGAGGCCGAAGAGCTCCGTCGGTTTGAGCAGGGCCACGCCGAAGGGGCCCTGATCGAGAATGGAGCGGGGGAGCCAGCCGGACATGATGATGGACGGCAGCAGCAGGGTATAGAACCAGAAGATGAAGCCGAGCACGATGCCGGTCAGTGCGCCGGCTTTGTTGCCCCTGCGCCAGTAGAGTCCCCCCAGGAGAGCAGGGCCGAACTGCGCCGCGGCAGCGAAGGAAATGAGCCCCATGTTCACGAGCATGAACGTTTCGCCCACCACGGTCTGGTAGATATAGCCGAGAAAAATGACGACAAAGATGCAGAGCCGTTTCAGGTTGATGAGCATGGTGGGAAACCAGGAGCGAGGCCTGAGCTTCACCACGATGGGCATCAGGAGGTGGTTGAGGAACATGGTGGAGATGGCGACCGATTCCACGATCACCATGCCTGCGGTAGCCGAAAAACCTCCCAGAAAGGCCAGGAGTGCCAGCCAGGAATGGCCGGCCTGCAGGGGGAGGGTAAGCACGAAAAAGTCGGCGCCCATGACGCCGCCGGTCTGAAGTATTCCGCCCAGGGCAATGGGCATCACGAAGATGTTTATCAGGAACATGTAGGCGGGAAAGAGCCACATGGCCTTCTTGATATGATTCTCGTTCGAATTTTCGATGACCGTCACGTGAAACTGGCGGGGGAGCAGCATGATGGCAGCCATGGAAAGGTACAGCGTCGTGAACCAGTGGGCATGGGACATTGCGGTGGTCCCCCCCAGGGTGGTCAGGTTATCCAGCAGGGTGCCCCGGGCATCGATGCGGGAGAAGATGTCGCCGAAACCGTTGAACAGCCCGTAGGTCACGTAAATGCCCACAGCCATGAAGGCCACGAGCTTGACGATGGATTCCACGGCAATTGCGGCGACCAGCCCCTCGTGGCGCTCGGTGGAATCCAGCTTGCGGGCGCCGAAGATGACGCTGAAGGCGCTCAGGATCACCGCGGCGAAGAAGTTGGTGTGGAGCGAAACCGGGTAGTTCGTGTGCAGAAGCGGGAGCTGGACGTAGGGGTACCCGCAGATGATGTCGAAGGTGGTTGAGACCGCCTTGAGCTGAAGTGCAATGTAGGGCATGATCCCCACGGTGGCGATGACCGTGACCACGGCGCCGAGCCACTGGGATTTCCCATAGCGGGAGCTGATGAAGTCGGCGATGGACGTGATGTTGTTTTCCTTGCAGATCCGCACGATCTTGCGCAGTAAAAACCACCAGGAGAATGCGACCAGGGTGGGCCCCAGATAGACGGGCAGAAAGTCGATCCCCGTGGTCGCGGCCTTGCCGACGCTGCCGTAGAACGTCCAGGACGTGTGATAGACGGCAATGGAAAGGGCGTAGACCAGGGGATTGGCGATAATGCTCCGTCCCTCTTCCCTTTTCTTGTCGGCGTAATAGGCCACCGTGAAGAGGAAGACAATATAGAGCAGTGATATGCCGACCACCAGTTCGATGCTGAGGATCAACGGCGATCTCCTTCGTCGTGGTCGTCGTCGGGAAGGTCAATGGCCTTGGTGAAGAGGTAGATGACAAGGATGGAAACCGCCCACCCGGCCTGGAAATAGAGGTAAAGCTGCGGAATGTGGAAGATCCGCCACGGCTTGTTGAATATCTGGATGAAGGGATAATTCATCATGATGATTCCCAGCACGAAGAAGATCACCCATGATTCCCTGAGCCTCAACCGCTTGAGGATGGCGCCGTTCAGCTTTTTCCACATGGAAGCAGCTCCAGTCCGTGGAGCACCGCGTCAACCATGGCTGACGCGGCGCCCGACGTGTCGATGCGCAGAAGGGTCCCCTCCCGGTCCGACGGGGGATCGAATCCGTCTTTTTGCCGGAGGTAGACCTCCCAGGTCCCGTCCGAGGGCTCGTTCCGGTCTTTCTGCCGCGAGTCGAGCCGCCTGCGGATCGTCGGCTCGGGGCAGACCGCATGCAGGATGACGAACGGCGTCCCGGCGTTCCGGGCCAGGGTCCCGAACCGGGCCCGGTCGGCGCGCCGGCGGAAGGTGGCATCCACAATGATGCTGTGGCCGCCCCCAAGGGCGGCCCGCGCCCGGCGCTCCAGTTCCCCGTATGTTCGCACCGAAGCCCGGTCCGTGTAAATCCCTGTGCCGTAACCTTCACCCGGACGATCCGTGGGACGCAGTCCTGCAAGCTCCTTTCTTACCACATCGGAGGAGACGATTTCCAGCCCCAGGTCCAGGGAGAGTTCCCTTGCCAGACTGCTTTTCCCGGAACCGGTCAGTCCGCAGGTAATGAACAGGGTCGGCGGAAGTCCCGGCCTCACCGTATAACCCCGTGCCAGCCGGAAGTAGCGGGATGCCCGTGCCGCCGCGGCCTGCTTTTCGTTCTCCGGAATCTGCGGATCCGCGAGCCGCATGCTCTCTACCTTGCCCCGGACAAAGGCCCGATACACCTTGTAGAAGTCGATCACCTCAACGACGCTCGCGTCGTTGGTGATCCGCGTGTACTCGTCAAGAAAAGCGGCTCCCAGGTCAGGCCGGAGGACGAAGTCGAAGTCCATGAGCAGGAACGCGATGTCTGCCGCGGTGTCGCCGTAGCGGAACCGATTGTTGAATTCGATGCAGTCGAAAATGCAGACTCCGCCGTCGGCGCCGAGGCAGATATTTTCCATGTGGATGTCGCCGTTGCCGTCGCGGATGCGGCCTGCCCCGACGCGCGCGGCAAAGAGGCCGGCCCGCTCGGTCATGAACCGTTCCACCCATTCCCTTATGAAACCGTGATCCCGCGCACTCAGGGTGATGCCGCAATAGGGAAGGGTCTGCTGGAAATTCTCCGCCCAGTTGGCTTCAATGGTGTCCAGGCCGCCGAACGTGTCTATTTCCGGGCTTTGTTCCGCCTCCAGGTGAAAGATGCCGACAACGCGCGCCACGGCCCGGACCTCCGGTTCTCCGGCCAGGCCCGCGGAAAGCAGCCGGTCGAACATGCGGTCCGCCGGCAGCCGCTTCATTTTGACAGCATAGTCGATGACCCGTCCATCGCCGACGAACGCGGCACCTGCCGGGGTTTCGCGGACTTCTGCCACGCCGAGATAGATGTCGGGGCAGAGCCTGCGGTTGAGGCGAACCTCCTCCTCGCAGTAGAAACGGCGCCGATCCAGGGTCGAAAAGTTGAGGAAGCCGAAGTCTACGGGTTTTTTCACCTTGTAGGCGAAGTCATCGGTGAGAAAAATGTACGAGACGTGGGTCTGGACCAACTCCACGGATCCGGTTGGATCCGGGTAGGCGGAGGGTTTCAGCAGTGACCGGACGTGATGTTGTTCCATACCGCTTCCATGGGAAGAAAAGTAATGTCAATAATACCACAAAACCCGGTCCGCGCAAGGCTCCGGAGCCCAGAGAAACATTTGACGGTGTGGGGTTAATGTGCTAGCTTTCTTCCTGGGTTGCAGGCATGTTTCCTCCGGCGTCGACTGTCTTTAGGGGCGGTGCGGATCACGACTTAAGGATCATTCCACGACAACGGAATCCATTGTGTGGCGAGCGGGGCTTCGACTGCCCCCGTCCGTTGTCGCGTGCCCGCGACCGACCGTCACGGCAGGTGTCTCCATGAATATGACAACCGTTGCAGCGCTCTTGGCTCTTTTCCTTGCTATTCCCGGCTGCGCTACCAGTGGGACGGTAGGAACGCCTCACGCCAACGAGGCGAGTTTCACGCCGACCGTAGACATCGCCGGGTCGCGTGCCCTGTACATCTATGCCAGATCACGGCTGCAGTTGCTGGAAGGAGACGTGGAGGGCGCCCTCACGCTGCTCAACGGAGCCATCGAAGCCGATCCGGGCTCTGCGTATCTCCATACCGCGGTTGCTGAAATCTACATGAAGACGGGGCGCGCCGAAGACGCGCTCAGGGCGTGTGAGAACGCCATCCGGCTCGACCCCTCGTTTCGCCAGGCCAGTCTGCTGGCAGGTGCCATTCTGGCAAGCCTCAAGCGCGACAGGGAGGCGGTTCCCCACCTGGAAAAGGCCATCGAGCTCGATCCTTCCCGGGAAGAGGCCTACGTCCATCTGGCCGTATCCTACCTGAAGCTGTTCGAGTACGAGAAGGCGGTGGACACGCTCAAGTCCCTCGTCAAGGTCAAGCCCGACTCGTCCCTCGGCTATTATTACCTGGGCAAAACCTATGATCAGATGAAGCTCCAGAAGGAGGCCGCCAACTATTACAGGAAGGCCATTGAGCTGAAGCCGGACTTCGAGCAGGCCATCATTGAGCTGGGAATCGTCCAGGAGGGGATGGGGCTTCACGATGACGCCATCGCCACCTACAAGGGCCTGCTGGATATCAATCCCTTCAACCTGAACGTCCTGCAGCACTTGGTCCAGCTCTATCTCCAGCAGCAGCGGTTCGACGATGCGCTGCCCCTTCTCCGGGGCCTCAAGGAGAAGGGGGTCGGCGGGCTGGAAACATCCCGCAAGATCGGCCTCATCTACCTTGAGAGCGAGAAGTACGACGAGGCCATCGCCGAATTCCGCGAAATTCTGGAGCGTGAGCCCAATGCCCTGCAAATCCGCTTCTATCTGGCGACCGCCTATGAAGAAAAGGAAGAATACGGCCGGGCGCTGGAGGAGTTCGGCCGGATACCTCCCGGCTCCTTTAACTATTTCGAGGCAGTAGGGCACATGGCGTTCATCCACAAGGATATGGGGAATCCCGAAAAGGGGATTGCCGTCCTGAAGGATGCCATTGCCGCATACCCGAGCCATCTGGAGCTTCACCTCTATCTGGCTGGCCTATACGAGTCCCTCGACCACTACACCGAGGGCCTGGCGGTGCTGAAGGCGGTGGAAGGTGAGTTCGGGGGTGATCCGCGCCTGCACTTCCGCATGGGCACCCTATACGACAAGATGGGGAACAAGGACGAGTCCATTGCCAGGATGAAGAAGGTGCTGACCATCGCGCCGGATGATGCCCAGGCGCTGAACTACCTGGGGTATACCTATGCGGAGCTCGGCATAAAATTGGACGAGGCGTTGCAGTATCTCAGAAAGGCGGTTGAACTCCGCCCCAATGACGGGTTCATCCTCGACAGTCTCGGCTGGGTCTATTTCAAGCTGAAGCGTTATGATGAAGCCATACCGCTCCTGGAACGGGCGACAAAGCTCGTGGACGACGATCTCACCATCATGGAGCATCTGGCCGACGCCTATGCGGCCCGGCGCGAGCATCGCAAGGCCCTTGAACTCTACCGGAAGATTCTCGAAACGGAGCCCGGGCGCAAGGATATTATCGAGAAGAAGCGCAAGGTCAGGGGGGAGAGCCAGGAGAGATGACGTTGCGGTGGATCGGCTGCCTTCTTGCCCTGCTGCTGGTCGTATCGTGCAGCGGCGAAGACCGCGCGAGAGCCCCTGCCGTGCGCGGACCGGGCACGCCCGCTTACGGTGACGCCATCGTGGTGGGTACCATTGGCGAGCCGTCGAACCTGCTTCCCCTGCTGGCGTCCGACTCGGCATCCCACGAGGTGGCGGGCAATGTCTTCAATGGCCTTGTCCGTTACGACAAGAACCTGAATCTGGAGGGGGAACTGGCCGAGTCGTGGCAGGTTTCTCCCGACGGCCTCACCATCACCTTCCATCTCCGCAAGGGGGTGAAATGGCACGACGGCGTGGAGTTCACCTCCCGTGACGTGCTCTACACCTACCGGGTGACGGTGGATCCGAAGACCCCCACTGCGTATGCCGAGGATTTCAAGCAGGTTAAGACCGCCGAGGCACCCGATCCCTACACCTTCCGCGTTACCTATGCCAAGCCGTTCGCCCCTGCGTTGGCCTCCTGGGGGATGGGAATTCTCCCGGCTCATCTGCTGGAAGGGAAGGACATCACAAAGAGCGAACTCTCCCGTCGTCCCGTCGGAACCGGGCCCTACCGGTTCAAGGAATGGGTCGCCGGTCAGAAGATCGTCCTCGAATCCTATCACGACTACTACGAGGGCCGCCCGTACATCGACCGTTACATCTACCGGATCATCCCCGACAATTCCACCATGTACCTGGAACTCAAGGCAGGCGGCGTGGACTTGATGGGACTCTCGCCGGTCCAGTACGCCCGGCAGACGGATACCCCTGAGTTTCGCTCCCGCTTCGCCAAGTACCGCTATCCGGCCTCAGCCTACACCTACCTGGGATACAATCTGAAAAATCCGCTTTTTGCCGATCGTCGCGTGCGCCAGGCCATTGCCCATGCCCTCAGCAAGGACGAGATCATTCACGGTGTGCTCCTGGGGCTCGGCCAGGTGGCGGTGGGCCCCTTCAAGCCGGGGACCTGGGCCCACAATCCCACGGTGCGCGACCCGGGCTACGACCCGGTGCGGGCCAGTCACCTGCTTGCCGAGGCGGGGTGGCGCGCAACCGGGCCCGACGGCATCCTGATGAAGGACGGCAAGCCGCTGAGCTTCACCATTCTGACGAACCAGGGCAACGACCAGCGGCTCAAGACCGCCCAGATCATCCAGCGCCGGCTGCGCAAGGTCGGGATCGACGTGAAGATCCGGGTGCTGGAATGGGCGTCGCTCTTGACAAATTTCATCGACAAGCGGAATTTCGATGCCCTCATCATGGGGTGGACGATCCCCCAGGATCCCGATATCTTCGATGTCTGGCATTCGAGCAAGACCGGTCCCAAGGAACTGAATTTCGTCGGCTTCAAAAACGATGAGGTGGACCGCCTGATCGAGGAGGGGCGCCGCACCTTCGACCAGGAGAAGCGCAGGCGCTGCTACTGGCGCATCCAGGAGATCCTGGCCCAGGAGCAGCCCTACACCTTTCTCTACGTCCCCGATGCCCTGCCCGCGGTGAGCGCCCGGTTCAGGGGAATCGAGCCCGCGCCGGCCGGCATCATGTACAACTTCATCCGCTGGTACGTGCCGAAAGAAGAGCAGGTGCACTGACATGGCCGTTTACATCTTCAAGCGACTCCTGGCCATGATCCCGCTGCTGTTCGGGATCACCCTCATCACCTTCGTGGTGATCCGGCTCGCCCCCGGGGAGCCGGTGGAGGCCATGACCGCCATGAGCCCCAAGATCACCGCCGAGACCCGCGAGCGGCTCCGGGAGTTCTACGGACTCGACAAGCCGCTCCATGAGCAGTACGTGTCCTGGGTCGGCCGCATCGTGAAGCTCGACTTCGGCCGCTCCTTCGCCCCGGACAACCGGCCGGTGACCGACAAGATCGCCGAGAGGATCCCGGTGACCCTCTCCCTGAACATAATCGCCCTGATCCTGGAATTCGGCCTTGCCATCCCCATCGGCATCTTTGCCGCCACCCACCGGGACACCATCTATGACAAGGGCATAACCCTCTTCGTCTTTCTCGGGTTCGCCGTGCCGACCTTCTGGCTGGCGCTGCTGCTGATGTACTTGTTCGGGGTCAAGCTGGGATGGCTTCCCATTTCGGGGCTCCACTCCCTGGGGAGCGAGAACCTTTCACCCCTGGCATGGTTCGCGGATATGGTAAAGCACCTGGTGTTGCCCGTGTTCGTGGCAACTTTCGGCAGTCTGGCGGGGCTGTCACGCTACATGCGCTCGAACATGCTGGAGGTGATCCGCCAGGACTACATCACCACGCCCGGGCCAAGGGGTTGTCCGAGCGCGTGGTCATTTACCGCCACGCCCTGCGGAACGCACTGCTGCCCGTCATCACGCTTCTGGGTTTTTCCCTGCCTGGCTCATCGGAGGGAGTGTCATCTTCGAGACGATTTTCGCCATCCCGGGCATGGGACAGCTCTTCTATCAAGGGGTCATGGCCCGCGACTATCCGCTCGTCATGGGGATTCTCGTCATCGGGGCATTCCTCACGCTCATCGGCAATCTGCTGGCCGATGTCTGCTATGCCATGGCCGATCCGCGCATCCGGCACGGAAGGGGGTAGGGGATGGCCTTCCGCGACAGCTGGTTCCATACGGTCTTCTGGAAACGTTTCCGGCGCAACCGTTTCGCCCTGGCCGGCGGCATGGTTGTGGTGGTGCTCTTTGCAATCTCGTTTCTGGCTCCCTACATCACCCCCTGGGACCCGGACGCCATCGACGCCTACCGCGTCCTGCTCCCCCCGTCGGCCGAACACTGGTTCGGCACCGACGAACTGGGGCGGGACGTCTTTACCCGCGTTATCTACGGAGCCAGGATCTCGCTCAAGGTGGGATTCGTATCAGTAGGCATTGCCGTGATCATCGGCACGGTGCTCGGTCTGGTTTCCGGTTTCTACGGCGGGCTTGTCGATACGGTCACCATGCGGTTCGTGGACATCATGCTCTGCTTTCCCACGTTTTTTCTCATCCTCGCGGTGATCGCCTTTCTGGAGCCGTCCATCTGGTACATCATGGCCATCATCGGCCTCACGGGCTGGATGGGGGTGGCCCGGCTCGTGCGGGCCGAGGTACTGTCGCTGCGGGAGAGGGACTTCGTGCTGGCGGCCCGTGCCCTCGGCGCATCGGATGTGCGGATACTGTTCCGCCATATCCTGCCGAACGCCGTATCGCCGGTCCTGGTGTCCGCCACCCTTGGTGTGGCCGGCGCCATTCTCACCGAATCGGCCCTGTCCTTTCTCGGCATCGGGGTCCAGCCCCCCACGCCGAGCTGGGGCAACATCCTCACCTCGGGCAAGGACTACATCGAGTTCGCCTGGTGGCTTTCGCTGTTCCCCGGCGGAGCCATCCTGGTGACCGTACTGGCCTACAATCTGCTGGGCGAGGGGATTCGGGACGCCCTTGACCCGCGGGTCTGATCATTTTCACAAGCGAAAGGTGGTTGCATGACAACATCCTATTCACCGGCCGCCGAGCTTGAAGGCGAGCTCGTCATTGACAAGGCCGATTTCGTCATTACTTCGGTGGATGACGAGATCCGTGCCGACAACCTCTGCCGCAAGCTTCTCTCGCGGTTCTACTTTTCCCTGCTCGAACAGGGAGTTGATCCCCGGGAGGCCACCCTGCTCGCCAGCGGGGCCGACCATTTCGTCCGCGATTTCGTCGTGGGATTCATGCATCGCAGTCTTTTCGACGAGCAGCCGGGCATCGTCCGCCGGTTCGGGGGCAACTGGTACATCGTTCATACGGTGGAGCCCTCCATCGATGAGCTGGCGATCCACCTGGCAGGGGTGCGGGCCTTTTTCCGGTTCCTGTTGGAGCGGGACTTGCTGGACGGACTTTTTTTTGAGGAAATAGACCGCGAGTGCTCTGATCTCTCCTTTTATGAAGAGCGGATCAAGGCATTCTGGGCCATCGAAGGGGACGGTTATCTCGCCTGGGAGCGGGAGTGTTCCCTGAAATCAATTGTGAGCTGATAAACAAACCAAGGAGGATGGCTATGAAGGTGGCGAAATGGTTGCTTGGACCGCTGGTGGCCCTGGGTATCCTTGCCGGTTGTGCCACGAGCATGACCGACATCAAGGGTTTCAACATGATCTCCATCGAGCAGGAGAAGGAGTTGGGCAACAAGTTTGCCGCGGAAATCGAAAAGCAGCAGCAGCCCGTGAACGACCCGGAGGTCCAGCGCTACGTGGACAAGGTGGGCAGGCGGTTGCTGGCCGGCGCCCGTACCGTGGAATTCGACTATGTCTTCAAGGTGGTGAAGGATGACAGCGTCAATGCGTTCGCCATCCCGGGCGGGCGCGTGTATGTGCACACCGGCCTGCTGAAGGCGGCGGACAACGAAACGGAGCTGGCCGGCGTCCTGGCCCACGAGATCAACCATGCGGTCGCCCGCCACGGCACCCGTCAGATGACCCAGGAGTATGGCTATTCCCTGGTCCTTTCCCTTGTCCTGGGGGATAACCCCAACATGCTGGCGCAACTGGCCGGCCAGCTCTTCGGCAAGGCGGGCATGATGTCCTACAGCCGGGAATACGAAAACCAGGCTGATTTTCTCGGTGTGGAGACCATGTACAAGGCCGGATACAATCCCAACGGCCTGACGAGCTTTTTCCAGAAGCTGAACGCCATGGGCGGCGGCACCCAGAGTAACGTGGCCCGGTTCTTTTCGACCCACCCCCTCACGTCGGAGCGGATTCAGCGGGTCCAGGCCGAGATCGCCAAGCTTCCTCCCCAGCGCTACCTGACGGATGAGACGGAATTCAAGAACATTAAGGGGCGGCTGAAGTAACCATGGACACCGATTGGAGCAATCTCGCCGCCAGGCTGGAGCGGCTGCTCGAACGCTTTGAACGGATCATTGACCGCCATGATCCGGTTCTTCCCCGGGATCCCGCCTTTTTCGACGGAGCCATAGCCTTTCGCTGGCGCCGGTCGGGGGAGCGGGGCACGTTCGAGCCGGTGGCGCATCCCCATCTGCCCGATCCTGCCGATCTGGTGGGCATTGACCTGGTCCGCGAGGACCTGATCCGGAATACCGCCCAGTTCATGGACGGCTACCCCGCCAACAACGTCCTGCTGTGGGGTGAGCGGGGCACCGGCAAATCGACCTGCGTCAAGGGGATGCTCCGGCTGTTCGCGGACCGGGGGCTGCGGCTCGTGGAGGTCCAGCGGGACGACCTGACAAGCCTGCCGGCGCTCATTGCCGCCCTGAGAACAGTGCCGCGGCGCTTCATCCTTTTCTGTGACGACCTCTCCTTCGGTGAAGGGGAGGGCGGGTACCGGGAGCTCAAGGCCCTTCTGGAAGGCAGCATCGAGCAAAGCCGACGAATATTCTGTTCTATGCCACCTCGAATCGCCGCCACCTGCTTCCCGAGCGGATGGAGGACAACCTGGGCAGCGAGATCCATCCCGAAGAGGCCGTGTCCGAAAAGCTCTCCCTGGCCGATCGCTTCGGCATGGCGCTGGGGTTCTATCCGTTCAGCCAGGACGTGTATCTGTCCATCGTGGAGCGGTATGCGGAGAAATTCGGCCTCCCCGTGGAGCGGGAGGCGCTCCGGAAGGAAGCGCATCTGTGGGCCATGTACCGGGGGAGCCGGTCGGGACGCGCTGCCCGTCAGTTCATCGATGATCTTGCCGGGCGGCTCGGTGTCAGGCTCGATGACCTTTGACGGCCGCATGCGGAGCTATGGTTCATGGGTACGACCGTGAAAAACCATGACAAAGATGTTGGAGAAAGAGGCATGAGTCAGCCCGGACCCGACGTGGACCGCCCCCCCTGCTGAGGTCCCAGGACGCCCGCGGTCAGCGGGGCCATTGACGAAAAGGTGCCTGGTTTCCTCCGCTGGGTCGATACCCCTGCGGGGCGCGTGCCGGCCATCTCCGCGCAGTTGACGGCGCGCGACACCCTCGGAGCCTGGCAGGCCCGCTGGGGTATCGGACGCATGTCGTACCTGGTACCGCCCGGTGTTTACGCCATCGGCGCTCCCGGCCCCGGCGACCCGGTGGTGGTCACTGCCAACTACAAGATGAGCTATGATATCGTCCGCCGGGAACTGGCCGGCAGAGACATCTGGCTCCTGGTCCTGGAAACCCACGGCATCAATGTCTGGTGCGCTGCCGGCAAGGGAACCTTCGGCACCGACGAGATCGTCAAACGCATCACCCTCACCGGCCTGCCGCTGCTCGTGAGCCATCGCACGCTGCTGCTGCCCATGCTGGGGGCTCCCGGCGTGGCTGCCCATCTGGTGCGGCAGCGAACCGGCTTTCAGGTCAGGTATGCCACCATCCGGGCCGCAGACCTGCCGGCTTATCTCGATAACGGCATGACAGCGACGCCTGCCATGCGGCAGCTCACGTTCACGACTGCCGAACGGCTCGTTCTCACCCCCATCGAACTGGTTGCCGCCTGCACATGGGGTCTGCCCGTCCTGGCCCTGGTCGTCCTGGCCGCGGGATTTTCAGGCGGAGCCTTCTCGCCGGGGAGGGCGGTTCCTGCGGCCATTGCCTGGGTGGCGACGATCGTGACCGGAGCCGTTGGCGCTCCATTTCTGCTGCCATGGCTTCCCGGCCGAAGCTTTGCCGTGAAGGGGGCATTGCTCGGCCTAGTGCTCTCCGCCCTCCTTGCCTGGTTCGGACGAGGCATTGTTTCCTTTCATGAGGCTGCAGCTCTCTTTTTTATTGCCCCTGCCGTCTGCTCGTTCCTGGCCCTGACGTTTACCGGAAGCACGCCCTTTACCTCGCGTTCGGGCGTCAGGAAGGAGATGCGGGTTGCCCTTCCCATCATGACCGCCGCGCTCGTGGCCGGTCTTTCGTCATGGCTGTTCGGCGGTTTCCTGCCGTTTTGACCAGGAGGTAGCATGATCGGTTTCCAGTATCTTGCCAATGTCGCCACTCTGAAGCTTGCCCCGGAGCGCTGCATCGGCTGCGGCATGTGTGTTGAGGTCTGTCCGCACCAGGTGTTTCGCCTTGCAGGCAAAAAGGCCGAGATCGGTACACGCGACGCCTGCATGGAGTGCGGGGCCTGCGCGGTGAATTGTCCGGCAGCGGCGATCCATGTGGACGCCGGGGTCGGCTGTGCATCGGGAATGATCAATGAGTGGCTGGCCGGCGTTGTCGGCAACAAGGGCGGAGGGTGTTGCTGATCCGTGCCGGGCGGAATTTCGGGATTGACATGATAATGTGTGGCTGATAGTTAGTGATTACACATCATTACACCCAGGGAGGGAGTGGCATGAAAAACAGAGGTACCATGATCAAAGGGATGATTCTGAGCGCCGGCGTGGTGGTCATATCCGCGGTCCTGGCATTCGGCTCCGGCGGCGTGGGCGTGACGGCGGACGAGGCCCTGCAACGGCTGATGGACGGCAACAAGCGGTATGTGGCGGGGCAGATGAAGGCGTGCAGCGCCAGCGACACGGCCAAGCGCGAGTCATTGGCCAAGGGGCAACAGCCTTACGCGATAATCCTTTCGTGCTCAGATTCCCGCGTTCCGCCCGAGATTATTTTCGACAAGACCATGGGTGAAATATTCGTGATTCGCGTGGCAGGAAACATTCCCGACCCAGTGGTCCTGGGCAGTATCGAGTATGCGGCCGAACATATCGGATCACCCCTTGTCATGGTCCTCGGGCATGAGCGTTGCGGTGCGGTGACCGCCACTGTCGAGGCGAAGGGAAAGGCGGAGGGCAATATCGGATCCATTGTCAAGACCATTGCCCCTGCTGCCGCAAAAGCCCTGAAGGACGGAAAGGGCAAGTCGCAGGCCGAGATCGTCGAGGCTGCCACCGATGCCAATCTCGATCTCGTTGCCGCCAGCCTGACCAAGAAATCGCCCGTTATCCGGCACCTCGTCAAAGAAGGCACGCTGAAGATCGTCAAAGCCAAGTACGATCTGGACGACGGAACTGTAGTCCTCATGGACGGCAAGAAATAGAAGCTCTCCACTTCGGACGGCATGCACAAAAAAGCCCGCGAAAGCGGGCTTTTTTGTGCACTTCTTTCGTTCAGTTCTTCAGCACTTCCTGCACCCGTGCGATCAGTTGATCCGGCTTGACCGGTTTGGCGATGAAGTTGATATCTTCGGCCAGGAAGCCCTTGCTGCCGATGATGTCCTTTGTATAGCCGCTGATGAAGAGCGCCTTGACAGCCGGCTGGATCCGTTTCATTTCCGCGTAGGCGACCTGGCCGTTTTTGCCGGGCATCACCACATCGAGCAGAACAAGATCGATCTTGCCGGCGGCTTCGGTGAATTTTTTGACAGCGTCGTTTCCATCAGTGGCTTCGATTACCTCGTAGCCGTTGCGTTCGAGCACGTGGCGGGAAAGCTTTCTGACCGCCTTGTCGTCCTCCGCCAGCAGCACGGTTTCCCTGTTCCCCTTTGTGACGACCGGCGGTGCTTCCTCTTCAACTCTTGCCGACAATGCCACGATCGGAAGATAGATGCGGAAGGTGGTTCCGGTGCCCGGCTCGGAATCAACGGTGACGAACCCTTCATGCTGCCGCACGATGCCATATACCATCGACAGGCCGAGGCCGGTGCCTTTTCCGACCTCCTTGGTCGTGAAAAAGGGGTCGAAGATCCGTTCCTTCGTCTCCTGGTCCATGCCAAAACCCGTATCGCTGATGGTCAAAACGGCATAACGTCCCGGCCGGCACTGTTCCAGCGAGCCGAATGAATTTTCGTCCAGAACCGTCGCATCGGTCGTCAGCGTGAGGCGTCCTCCCGCAGGCATGGCATCGCGGGCATTGGTTACGAGATTCATGAGGATCTGGTCGATTTGTCCCGAATCCACGTGGCAGACGAGAGGCTCTTGGAAGAGTGATACCTTGAACTCCACATCTTCACTCACGAGGCGGGCCAGAAGTTTCTCTATGCTCTGAATGATCCCGTTCAGATCGGTGGGGAACGGAGTGATGACCTGCTTGCGGCCAAAGGCCAGCAGCCGCTTTACCAGCGTCGTGGCGCGGTCGGCAGCGTTAAGGATCTGGTCCACGTAAATCTGGTAGGGGTTGTCCTTGTTCAGGCTGCGTTGCAGGAGTGTGCCGAAGCCGACGATGGCTGTAAGAATATTGTTGAAGTCGTGGGCCACGCCACCCGCGAGGGTGCCGATTGCTTCCATCTTCTGGGCGTGCCGGAGCTCTTCGGCCAGCTGTTCTTTCTCCGCTTCGCGTTTTTTAAGGGTCTCGGCCATGTGGTTGAAGGCATTGGCGAGGCGCCCGATTTCGTGATTGCGCTCGACCTTTACCGGAACAAAGCCGCCACCCTGTTCCAGTGCCTTGATGCCGACGGTGAGCCGGTCGAGGGGGTTGGTGATCCGGCGGACTACGAGATAGGTGAGAATAGTGCTCAGCACCAGAAATCCGCCGGCGAGTATGCTGCAGGTGAACAGGAACGTGTCAAGACGCCGCTTGAGGGGCTGTTTGTCCACAATGATGCGGGCATAGCCCAGGATTTTTTCCTTGTCTTGCGCCTCGTGCCCCAATATCAGCGCATCGGCGCTCTGAAACGGTGCGATGGATACGATGGGCGCCCAGAATTCAAAGAGATCGGCTTCCTCGAACGCGTGAGGAATCCAGCTCGCGCGCACATCGTTAAAGTGTGCATTCCAGTTGGGCAGTTTCCGTCCCGGCGTCTTGAGCATTTTCCCATGGGCCTGTTCCCGGATGGGGGTCCCGGCTGCCGAAATGACTGAGACGAAAAGCACCCCCTCATGCTGCAGGATGCCCTCCACCGGGTCCTTGAGCAATTCGCCGTTCTCCGCAAAGACCCCCAGCCGGGCGTTGTGGGCCAAAAGCCGCGCGAGAATCTGTCCCTCATGGGTGACGTTCTCCCGCAGGATACGCCGTTGCTGTTGGTAGAACATAACGGTGAACGATATGGATATAACGGCAATCGTTGAGGCAAAGAGGAGGAAAAAACTGAGGCCCAGACTATCGTGCCGTTGTTTTAGCGTCTCGCGCATGCCCATGGTCTCTCCTATCGAATGACCCTGGCCCTGCCAAGGGCCTCTTCGGATAGCGTCAGACCGAGCTTGCGCGCAACTTTAGCATTAACCGTCATGACAATGCTGCGGGGTTCGGCTCGCTGGACCTGTTCCACCGGGGTTCCCGACAGTATTCTCCTGACCAGGTCTCCTCCCTGTCTCCCCAGGTCGTAGGGATCAATATCGAGCGCCATGATGGCTCCCATCTGCACGTACTTGTCGGAAAACGTCAGAATGGGAATTCTGTTGGTGAGCGAAAAGAGAAGGAGAAACTCTATGCTCTCGGGAGTCACCACCGTGGTGTCGGGAAGCATCCAGAGAGCGTCCACTTCCCCCTTCATCCCTTCAGCCACCGGGACCACATCGCGGGCGGAGCGGAGTTCGCGGGCGACCGGCTCGATCCCCAGCGAGCGGGCCGCGGCCTGGGCCTTGCGCGCAAGTATGCCCGACCGGGACGGGTTATAGGGAATCCCTATCTTCCTCAGTCGCGGCATGAGGCTCTGCAGCGCCGCCAGTTGCCGTTCGGGCGGGACGTTCATGCTGACGCCGGTCAGGTTTTCGCCGCTGGTGAGGGTGCTCTGGGGGTCGAGAACCATCAGGTAGACGATGGGGGTGTCCTTAACCCGTTTGACCCTCGCCAGGGCCTCGGCCCCGATTGCCAGAATCACGTCCGGGCGCTCGTCACGCACCATCCGCGCCACATCGACCCCTTCCATCTCCGAGATGACGACCCTTTTGACGGTCCCGCTCACCACGCTTCTCACCCCCCGGAGAGCCTCTTCGTAAGGGACTACTCTCACGCTCTGAAGTGCGAGAATCTTCTGGGCCGCTTCGCAGTGCGCGGCCAGAAGGGTGATGACGAGAATGAGAAGGATTCTTCGAGTCATGTGGTTATAGTAGACAAATGGTAATGATCCTGTTAGGTTGTGCGACAAAGGATAACCTGGTGTATACTATACCTCGCCATTGCCCCGTTGCCCCGGCAAAACGTGGCCTTCACATGGAACTCCGGGGCATTCGTCAAATATGCAGCAAATGAAACGGTGCGCGTGTCATTTGCTTGACAGTGTTTCTGGACAGATTCAATGCATGTGGTACTCGTCTGCCCCTGATATCCATGAGAACTTGGGGGGCATACCCCGGAATTGAACGGTTCGAATGAGGTATTATTTTGCCATTTCAGTGCCATTTTGTTTGTAACGTACGTTGATTGATCAATTTTGTACCACATGAAGAGGTGATAAGCCAGTAATTTTGAATTGTTATTAATCTGGAGATTTCTGCTGACAACGGGTGATGTGAGACGCGGTGACCGCCAAATCAGGGTCGGAATTTATTTTGCATGGCTCAATCCGCGCAGTGCGACACCAGGTAGCGCATATCCCGTTCCGGGGCTGGGGGGCGGATGGACATTCGACGCGTTGAGAACAGAAGACGAACCCTTATTCCAGTGATTGGATTGCTCGGCCTGTCGATGCTGCTTGTCCCGACAGGTTGCCAAAAGTACGCCTGGGCCCAGGCCAACGAGGAGATGAGGGTCCTTGAGATGTTCTACGAGGACAAGGAACTGGTGGTGACCCCCACCCGGGATCCCAAACCCGTCTCCCAGGTGGCTGAAAACATTACCGTCATTACCGCCAAAGAGATCAGGAACCTGAACGCCCATACCCTGGCAGACGTTCTGGTCACCATAACCGGCGTTCAGCAGGACTGGCGGGGCGGTCCCGGCAGCCTCGCCTTCCCCGGTATCCAGGGGTCGAATCCCAATCAGGTACTCGTCCTGATTGATGGCGTTTCCCAGACCAGTGCCTCCTCAAGCTTCGCCGACGTGGGCGCCATCCCGGTTCAGAATGTCGAGCGGGTCGAGATTATAAAGGGTCCAGCCTCCACCTCCTGGGGCTCATCCCTGGGCGGCATCATCAACGTCATCACAAAGTCCCCCGAGGAGGAAAAGGCCGCGGCCGGCATGGCATCGGCATCCCTGGGCGAGCGGTTCACCGGTGACTACCGGGGCGAACTCACCGGCACGGTGGGACAGTTCGGCTACTATCTCTACGGCGGCAAACTCCACTCCGACGGTCTTCTTCCCCACAACAGCGTCGATACCGACCGGGCGTACCTGAAACTGACCCACCAGTTGCCCGACGGCGGCGATATTCGCTTCTCTCTCGGCTATAGTGCCGGCGACCGTGGCGACCAAATGGACCCTGTCGCCCGTGCGTCCTATGACAATACGTTCGACAACCTGCTGACAACGCTCTCCATCTCGCTCCCCCTCACCGAGCGGATCGACTGGGACCTTTCGCTCCGCTCCCAGTGGCTGGAATACGACCAGCTCCGCCACGCCCTTGATACCGGCCTCGTTGATGCCTCGCTGCTGGATGACCGTTCCTTCGGCGCCACCACCAAGCTCGTCTGGCGTACCGGCGACCACAGCCTCACCGTTGGGGCCGAATTTGACCGGGGTGATTTCAGGCTGGAGCAGAATGTCGCGGGAATTGGACAGTCTTCCGTCCGTTCACACATTGCAAAATCGGCCATCTTTGCCAATGACACCATTGTGCTGGGACCTCTGACCATAACCCCGGGCATCCGTTTCGATTACACGACCACCAATGGTGACTTTCTGAGCCCCAGCCTCGGGGTGACCTGGGGCATCGGTGAGCACACGGTGCTGCGTGGCGCCGTGGCGCGGGGATTTACGGTGCCCCCGGTAACTCATACGATGGGCGACGGTTTTGCTTTAGTCCCCAACCCCGATTTGAAGATGGAAAAGGTTCTCTCCTGGCAGGCCGGATTCGAGACGTCTCTTCTTCGTTACCTCTGGCTCAAATCGACCTTTTTCCTGCATGATGTTTCTGATGCCTTGGTTGCCACGCCCACAGATGATGGCCGGGTTCGTTATGAAAACCAGGAAAAGCAGCGGCGACAAGGGGTTGAAGTGGAGGTGAAGACCATCCCGTTTCTTTTTACAACGCTGGGAGTTGGCTATACCTTTGTGGATTCGACAGATCGCAACGCGCATCAACGAATTCCCTTGGCAGCTCGGCAGACGGTCAATGCTGTTATACAGTACGACGACCTGAGGGATACTAGGGCAAACCTCGTGGGACGCTATATTTGGTGGAATGCGGACAGTTCCAATCAGGGTCGATATAATGCGATGATCTGGGACTTGAACGCGGCACGACAAATTTTTCGGAGCGAGCGGCTCCGGGTGGAGCTCTTTCTGGCGGCCCGCAATCTGTTTAATGGGGCACAGTATATGGATGCAACTCTTAAGAACCCTGGTCGCTGGTTTGAGGGAGGCATAAAATTCGATTTTTAATGTTACGCAATGATTTAAGGTTGATTGTTAAAGTAAAATTGTTGTGACACGTGCACATTGCTTAAAATTCTAGTTGACAATGTGGTGCGTTTGCAATTACGTTCAACCAAACGTCGTGCCACTATCCAGGAGGGAGGAGTTAACAGACATGAAAAAGTCAACTCGAATCGCCGTCCTCAACGCAGGGTCCATTCGGAACCCGAACCAGCCCGGATACATGTGTGTTGTTATTTTTGGCCGGGTTGCATAGTTTCACTCGTAGTCGGATTTCAAGAAGAGGGGAGAGCAATCTCCCCTTTTTCTTTTGGTGAACCCGTGCCATCCGGCAACATTGTTGGCGGTCGGAACTGCCCGATGAGGTGATTTGTGGTCTTGTCGCGCCATGTGATTATTACTCCCTGCCCGGACCGACCGGGCACGTCCATCCTGTTTTCCGCCAAGCGGGGAGCACTCATCCTGGTGGATGATGAGTTGCTTGCTGCCATCGGTGCCGGAGGCTCGACGCCGACGAGGAGCAGATCCTGGCCGAACTGGGGTTTCTCGTGCCCGATCACGCCAGCGAACAGCAGGAAATGCGCTCCTTCATCGATGAGAGCAACCGGGTGAGCCGATCGTTCAGCGCTCTGGTCATCCTGAACCTGAGCTGCAACCTGGCCTGCTCCTACTGTTTCGAGGGAAACAGGAGGGGGGCGCATTTCATGGACGACGACACGGCGGATCGCCTGGTGGCGTACCTCGTTTCAGGGCCCGTTGCCGAGGGGAGATCGCTGTCGCTCAGGTTCTACGGCGGCGAACCGCTTCTGAGCGTTCCCACCATTCGGCGCATTGCCCGTCCCTTGAAGAAAGTGATGGATGCCCGCGGCCTGTCCTTCAGTTTTTCCCTGACCACCAACGGAACGCTCCTGACCCGGGAACTGGTAGAGGAGCTCATCCCCTTGGGTCTCGTCGGCGCAACGGTTACCCTTGACGGCCCTCCGGATGTCCACGATGCGGCCCGGCCGTTCGTGGGAGGCGAGGGAAGTTTTTCTGTCATTCTCGCCAACCTCAAGGCCGTTGCGGACCTCATTGCCCTGGAGATCGGCGGCAACTTCACTCCAGAAACCTACCGTGAATATCCGCGTCTCTTCGATCTGCTCGTGGCGGAGGGGCTCGGCCCGGAACGGCTCGCTCTCATGCGGTTCAACGCGGTCATGTCGGCGGGAGAGAACCGGGCACTCCCCGAGTTTACCGGGGGATGTGCATCGGTGAATGAACCCTGGCTCAAGGATGCCACTCTTTTCATCCGCGAGGAGCTTCTGCGCCGAGGATTCCCCGCACCGGGGCTTTCCCCGCATTTCTGCGCCATTGAGGCCGAGGACTCGCTCATTGTGAACCATGACGGGACCTTTTACCGTTGTCCCGCCTTTATCGGCATCGAAGGGCTCGCGGCAGGCAGCCTCAATGACGGCCCGTCCGACCATGCCGCCAGCCATGGCCTTGGGGGCTGGAAGAACGAGGAGTGCCTGAGTTGCGCCTATCTGCCCCTCTGTTTCGGCGGTTGCCGCTATTATGGTTACCTGGAGCACGGCAGGATCGACCGCGTGTCCTGCGGCCGGGATCTGTTCGATGCTATTGTGGGGCCGTTTCTCGCCCTCGAGGTGAAGTATCGTCACCAGCCGGGCGAGGATAGCACCGATACGGACGGCGACCCGGATTGAGGCGCTGCGGGTGTGAGGGAGTGGAGCGCGTAACACTCCCCGTTTTTTCGCTGGAGCCTGTTACTTGGCGGGGCGCGGCCGGTCCGTTTCATCCGGGCCGACGATATGGATGCTGATTCTGCGGATGAGGTGTTCGATCTGCGCGAGCTTCTCTTCGTATTGCTGGAGAAGATAGGCACGTTTGTCTCCCTGGTGGAATGTCGTGCCGTCCCGCAGCATGGCAATTCGAGTTTTGGCAACTTCTCTCATGATTTCGAGAACTTCCCGTGCGTCGGCCATGGGCGTCACCCGTGATGCCGGTTGTCAGGCGTGGGAGTGTTTTCGTTGCGCTGCCAGTTCCTTCACCTTTTCCGCCAGACCGTGGGCAACGGCAAGACCGCCGCGGCCGCTCCCCAGTTCCACGTCGTCCTCAAAGCCGTGGAAGTCGGATCCCCCCGTCATCAGCAGCCCGAATTCCTCGGCGAGGCGTTCGAAGTAGAGCATGTCGTCCTTGAAGCAGAGGTTGTTGAACACTTCGAGCCCGTCAAGACCCAGGTGCACCAGTTGTTCGACAACCTGCCGCAGCCGGCGGCGGTTATCGGTGATGGTGGGAGGATGGGCTAATACCGACACGCCGCCTATGCGGCGGATTTCGGCGATTGCCTCGCCAGCCGGCATGTAGCGCTTCGGGACATTGCAGGGAATCAGATAGCGCCGAAAGGCGTCTTCCATGTCCCGTGCATGTCCATGCTCGATCAGTACGCGGCCGATGTGGGGCCGCCCCACGGCGCCGCCGGCCATGGAGCGAACCTCCTCGTAGGAGAGGGGGGCCTTGCGGGAGTGGAGCAGGCGGCGGTTGACTTTTTCGAGGATCGCCTTGCCCCGGTTGTCGCGTGCCGTCCTGAAGCCGGCGAGGCGTTCGCGAAAAGCGGGGTCGTGGTGATCAATGCAGTAGCCGAGAATATGCACGTCGCTGAAGCGTCCCAATTCAACGGAAAGCTCCACGGCGGGGATGACGTCGACGCCGAGCCGCGTGCCTTCCGCCACTGCCTCGTCAATGCCGTCAACGGCGTCGTGATCGGCAATGGCAAGAGATGCGAGCCCCCGTTCGGCAGCCATGGCAACCAGCGCGGCCGGGGCAAGGACTCCGTCGGAATGGTATGAATGAACGTGAAGATCGACCAGTTTCATGATGTGACAGCCTCCCTGTCAACTAAACCACGCCATGACAGCCTTGGCAAGGGGCAGACGTATACATGGGAGCGTTTTCACATTGGCGTTGCATGGTTGGCCCATTTCGATAGAATGCCCGACTGTAGCTTGGCTGCACGCAGGGCCAGGCGCGGAAGGAAGGGGAGACGGTTAATGGTCAAGGATAAGGGGATCGCTCTGGCGGTCGTGGCGATGGGGCTGTATGTGGTCGGCGGGCTGCTGACGTTTGCAGGGCTGTACCTGATCGGGTTCATGGACGGCCGTGATTTCTTCGGCTGGGGAGACGGAAGAACGCTCGGGTATCTCTTTTTCTGCGTGGGAATATCGCTGTCGATCCTGGGTGTGCTCCTGATGCGCATCTTCAGGAACCGGGGACTTTCATGAAGGAAGACGACATCCACGTCGTCATGGCCGGCTTGGAGGAGGTCGTTAAACAGTGGCCGTCCCCGGCGGTGACCATTGTTTCGCAGCGAGAAGGCAATCCCTTCAAGGTTCTCGTCTCCTGCATCCTTTCGCTGCGCACCCAGGACCGGACCACCGGCCCGGCGTCGGAGCGCCTCTTCGCCCTGGCAGATACGCCGGCAGCGATGGTGCGGCTGTCAAAGGAGGACATCGAGAAGGCCATCTATCCGGTGGGCTTTTACCGCACCAAGGCCGAACAGATCCTCGATATCTGCCGTCTCCTTCTGGAGCGGTACGGCGGCAGGGTCCCCGATGACCTCGACGAGCTTCTCGCATTCAAGGGGGTGGGGCGCAAGACGGCAAACCTGGTGATCACCCTCGGTTTCGGGAAGCCGGGTATCTGCGTCGACACCCACGTCCACCGGATCTGCAACCGTTGGGGATACATCCGGACCAAAACCCCCGAGCAAACGGAGTTTGCCCTGCGCCGCATCCTTCCGCACCGCTACTGGCTGGTCATCAACGATTATCTCGTCACCTTCGGCCAGAATCACTGCACTCCCGTCTCCCCCCGCTGTTCAACCTGTGTTCTTGTCCCGTGGTGCGACCGCGTGGGGGTTGTGAAACATCGCTGATGCCGCACTGACCGGTACTGTGCGAATATCGTTTGCCGGATGAAGCATTCAACGGTATCTTTGTTTCAGCTTGTTGTGCCGTATTTTTTAAACTGGACTATTGTCTCGGCGCACAAGAGCATGTAGTATTGTGAACCATCCGTGACAGTGTTTTATCATGTGAACCAGGAGGCATTCTATGCTGAGAAAAGTCGGTTTCTTGGGGTTGGGTACGGTCGGTCGGCACATGGCTGCCAACCTCTTGAAGGGGAATTACGAACTGACGGTTTATGATTCGGACCCGAAAGCGGTTGCCGATCTGGCAGCTCTGGGCGCCACGGGCGCGTCCGCACCCCGCGAGGCTGCAAAGGGAAGGGATATCGTCATCCACATCCGGCCCGAAAAGGAGCGGCTCCGTCCGGACATTTACGGGCCCGACGGGATTTTTGCCGGCATTGATCCCGGTACGATCCTCGTCGACATGGGGACCCACTCCCTGACGAGTACCATGGAAATGGCCGATGAGGCGGCCAAGCATCGCGTCATGTACCTGGACGCCCCGGTGTGGGGCACCAAAGAGCATGCCGCCAACGGCCTCCTGACCATCCTGGCGGGAGGGGACCCCTCCCTGGTCGGTCGTTGCCGCGAGCTGTTCTCGTTCTTCGGGCTGAACATCATCCATGTGGGAAGCATTGGTGACGCCACCCGGATGAAGTTGGTGGTGAACCTGGTCCAGGCCGAGCTCATGCAGGCCCTTGCCGAGTCTGTCGTGTTCGGTGAGAAGCTCGGCTTCACCGCTGACAGGATTCTCGAGGTGCTCGATTCGGGCGGAGTGGCCTCGCCGCTCTTCCACTCCAAGGGGCGCAGCATTGCACGCGGCGATTTCACGCGCAACCTGGCCCTCAAATACGTGCACGAGCAACTGGAACTGGTCCTGGAGAAGGCTGAAAAGCTCGGTCTGGAACTGCCGGCAGCCAAGGTGGCCTGCGCCACCTATGAGCAGGGCGTCAAGGACGGGCGGGGCGAGGAGGACTTCTCCTCGGTCGTGAAGGTGCTCAGAAAATAACAGCTTCTACAAAAAGCTGCATAGCGATGTCTCCAAAAGGGGGAGCCTCAGACGGCTCCCCCTTTTGCGTTGCGATGAGCCCGGGGACGATTGCGCTCCTTTGCAGGAGGCTCAAGCCGGTCATGGCGCGGCAACTCCTTGATCAGCAAGGCTATGTTCTCCACGTGGGGGGTCTGGGGGAACATGTCGACGGGCTGAACCCGGCGGGTGGCATACCCAAGGCCGGCGAGGATGTCAAGATCGCGGGCAAGGGTTGCAGGGGCGCAGGAAACGTAGATTATCCGCGATGGCCCGGCAGCGGCGACTTTCTTGAGAACGCCGGCGTCGCATCCCTTGCGCGGCGGATTGAGCACGACCAAGTCAGGGCGTTCACCGTCGTCCACGAGTTCCTCAAGCAACCCGGCCGCATCGCCCGCCTCAAAGGTACAGTTGTGGATGCGGTTTAACCGGGCATTGCTTTCGGCGTCGCTCACCGCGGCTTCCACCACCTCGATGCCGTGAACCTCCCGGGCCGTTCCCGCGAGGAAAAGGGCGATGCCGCCGATGCCGCAGTAGAGATCGACAACGGTCTCCTTGCCGGTCAGGTTGCTCCATTGGCGGACCGTCTCGTATATGATCCGGGCACCGCCGCTGTTTACCTGGAAAAAGGACCGGGGCGAGATGGTGAAGCGGATGCCGCCCAACTCCTCCGTAAGGGCATGGGGGCGGGTCAGGAAGTAGTCCCGCTGTCCGAGGATGACATTCCCTTCTGACGGATTGACGTTCTGGGCAACCACCTCAACCTGGGGGACGCTCTGCTGCAGATGTTTCGCCAGGTGGTGGATTTCGTTGTAATTGCGCTCGACCGTAACGAACACTGCCATGGCAGTGCCTGTCCGCTCCGAGACCCGGATCGCCAGATAGCGGAGAATGCCACTCCCGGTCCGCGGATTGTAGACCTGGACCTTGCATTTGGCGATTCCCTCCTTCACGGCTGCAACGATCCGGTTGATGAGAGGGTGATGGAGGGGGCATTCGCCGATATCCATGACCTGGTGGCTGTTGCGCCGGTAAATGCCGATGACCGGACGGCGGAACGTTCCCGAAACCACCAGCTTCGCCGAGTTGCGATAGTGAAGCTGATTGGGGGAGGGGAGCGTCGCCAGCACCTCCGCAGCGCCCAGGGTCTGGTAGCGGCGGATCTGGCGCTCGGTGAAGGTACGCTTCCAGGTTAACTGGTCCGGATAATGCATGACGATCAGCGGGCACCCGTCGCACCTGCCGGTTCTGGTGCAGGGCGTTTGCGCAAGCCGTGCCCGGGAGGGACGGAGCACCTCGACCGTTTCTGCATGGAAGTGCTTCTTGCCCACGTGGGTGAGGCGCGCCCGCACCCGTTCGTCAGGCAGAGCCCCTGTCACATGGACGTTGGTGCTGTCGTGGATGCCGATACCGTTTCCATCCTCGTCAAGGGCGGTGACGGCAAGCTCGATCAGATCGCCTCGCTTGGAGGAGGGGCCGGCTGCGAGTACGGTTTTTTGGGGGCGTTTTTTGTTCATGCCCCCAGTTAAACAGGAATCTTCTGGAATTGTCAATGGCCAGGCCGGTGAATGAATCCGTTGTTTGGGTTGCATTCTGAGAAAATTTTTACTAAACTTTTCACTTTTCCATGGGGCGGATTAGCGAATCGGGGGCATTCAAGGCATGGTCGATCTTTACTTTCATCTGCTGAATACTGGCATGATCAGGGATTTTATCGTTGCGGTGAATATCCTGTTATGTGCCGTTACTCTCGGTCTTTTTCTGACACTGCTGTTCCACAAGATTCATGTGGAAAGGCGCACCCGACGCCTTGCGCTCCTCAAGGAGCGGTATCTCGAAGAACTGACACGCAAGTGCTACGAACCGTCCCTGACGATCCAAAAGCCGACAACGGCGCTGGAACATGAAGCCCTTGGCGCCGTGTTCGCCACCATGCTCGTGAACGTCTCCGGCACCATGGCCGCCAGCGTGAGGTGCTTCATCCGCGAGCTGGGCATTGATGCCTATTACCGGGCTCGCGTCCGGTCCCGTTCGTGGGTGAGAAGATATGTGGCGGTCGAGAAGCTCGGCTACTTCGGCTTTCCCGAGTTGAAGCCCCTGTTTCGTTCACTGCTCGATACCGAGCGGGATACGCGGATCATCCCCAAGCTGGTGTGGGCCCTCAGCGTGATTGCCGACCGGGATGACGTGCCGTTCATCAACCGGGTCCTGAAGGATCCCCTGTTCATGTCCGCCAAGTTCAATGAATATATTTACACCAATATTATTCGTGCCTTCCGCGAACGGGAGCAGGAACAGGAATTGTTGGAGTTGATCGCGTCGCTCATGGCAGATGAAGAACTGCCGGTTATTCTCAAGCGGGATATCATCCAGGCATGCGGTAGCGAGATGTTCCTCATTGCCAAGAATCTTACGGCTGACTGCTTCCGCCGCTTCCACGAAGTGGCTGAGATGCGGATCGCCTGCATCCGCACGCTGCAGCGCTTTTCTGCGGTGGACACGGAGGTGCTCCTGAAAGAGTGCCTTCTGGACTCCGACTGGCGGATCAGGGGAGTTGCCGCCAAGAGCGCCCACCTCTACTCGCCGGCTGTGGCGGGATCACTACGGCAGTTACTCCACGACGAGAGTTACCACGTGCGGATCAACTCCGCCATCTCCCTGTCCAGGATGGGAGAGGGAGGGCTCGATGTTCTTGTGGACGCAACCCGCAGCGACGACCGGTTCGTGCGCGATGTTTCCCAGTACGTGCTGAAGAGGCTCATCTATGCTTCATAACATCGTTGCCTTCCTGCTGGCGATCCAGCCGGTGATCTTCATCTATTTCATCGTCCTGAACGGATTCTACACCCTGTTCACCATCATCTCCCTGCGTGACATCCGCAACTATCTGAATGCCGTCACGAGCCAGAGCATCGACAACGTGCTCAACGGGATGTTCTATCGGCCCCTGTCGATCCTCGTGCCTGCCTACAACGAGGAAAAGACCATCGTTTCCTCGGTGAAGTCGCTGCTTGCCCTGCGGTATCCCGAGTACGAAGTCATCGTCATTAACGACGGGTCAACCGACGGCACTCTTGAAAGTCTCATCAGAGAATTCCGTCTTGTCCGGATCGACAAGCCCATCGGCCTGCATGTTTCCCATCGGCCGATCCTCGCCAAGTACGTTTCCGTCGACCATCCCCAGCTCTTCGTGCTGGACAAGGAGAACGGCGGCAAGGCCGACGCTCTCAACGCGGGGATAAACGCTTCCCAGTACCCCCTGTTCTGTTCGATCGATGCCGATTCCGTGCTTGAGGACGACGCTCTCATCCGTGCGACACGGCTTTTCGTGGAAGACCGGGAAGTCGTGGCCACCGGCGGCATCGTGCGGGTCCTCAACGGTTGCGAGGTGGAAGACGGCATTGTCAAGGGGGTCCGAGCCCCCCGGGGGATGCTGGAGTGCTTCCAGACCGTGGAGTACACCAAGGGGTTCCTCTCGGGGCGGACATCGTGGAACTATTTCAGGAGCCTGCTCATCATCTCCGGGGCCTTCGGCATCTTCCGCAAGGACATGGTGATGGCCGTCAAGGGGTACCGGGAGAGCGTGGGCGAGGATATGGACCTGGTGATACGGCTTCACCGCCACTGCCGGCAGAACCGGATCCGCTACAAGGTTGTTTTCGTGCCCGATCCCGTCTGCTGGACCCAGGTCCCCTCGGACATGGCATCGCTCCTCAAACAGCGCAATCGCTGGCACCGTGGACTCATCGACAGCCTCTGGCACAACCGGGGCATGTTCCTCAACCCACGCTACGGCATGGTCGGCCTGTTCGGGTTCCCCTATTTCGTCACGGTTGAACTGTTAGGGCCGGCAGTTGAATTTATCGGCTACTTCGGGTTCGTGCTCCTCTTTTTTCTGGGTCAGGTGAATCGCGAGTTTGCGATTCTCTTTTTCCTCCTGGCCGTTCTCTGGGGAACCTGGATCAATCTCGGCTCCATCTTTCTGGACAACCTCATCTACAAGCGCTACAAGGGGTTGCGCGACATTCTGAAACTCTGCCTCTTCGGCCTGCTCGAATTCTTCGGGTACCGGCAGATCATCGTGGTGGAGCGGCTCATCGCCACGTTCATGTTCTGGAAAAAGGGATGGGGCAAGCCCAAACGAAAGGAGATCGAAGGTGAAGTGTCTGGCTCGGTTGCCTAGCAGGGTTCTCTATCTGCTGCCGCGGGTGCTGCTCCTGGCCCTGTTTCTCACCTACGTGACGTTCATGCTCCTGTCTCCCTACGAATGGTTCCGTCCCGTGGAGGTGGCCGTCCAGGGGGCGCTTGCGAAACTCGTGCGGGGTACGGCCGGCTTGTGGAGCAGGCTATGACGGGCAAGCCGCGGACCGACTATGTGGCCCTCGGGTTCACGGCCCTGGAACGGGGCGACTGCCAGGAGGCGGTCAACATCTTCCGGCGGGCCCAGGAGACGGGGCCGACCGCCCGGAGCTTCGTGGGGCTCGGTTTGGCCTTTCACCGGCTCGGCGATCCGCTGGCAGCCCGCTGGGCCTTTGCCAAGGCGCTCGACCTGGAGCCTGCCGACCGGGATGCCAACGAGTGGATCGAACGGATCGGCAGACCTGCCGTGCCGGCGCGGACCAGCGGGGGGCGCGGATGCCGTTTCCGGGCCGGCGAGGACTTCCTGCAGATCAGGGAGAACGGATCCTGGCGCAGGTTCTTCATCAAGGGAATCAACCTGGGTCTGGGCCTGCCGGGGTATTTCCCGGGCGAGTACCCCATTCACCGGGAAACCTATCGCCGGTGGTTCCGGCTCATGGGGGAACTGGGGGTGAATTCGCTGCGGGTCTACGCGGTGCAGTCCCCCGGATTCTACGAAGCATTGGCCGATCATAACGAGCAGGGGGGGCGGCTCTTTCTCTTTCAGGGAATCTGGCTGGAGCTGCCCGATGATGGCAATTTCCGCGGCCGGGATTTTCTGGAGTACGTCCACCGGCAGATTCGCGAGTCGGTGGACGCGGTCTGCGGCAATGCCGATTTTCCCGAGCGACCCGGCCTGCCCCACGGTTCCTACCGCCGCGACGTCTCCACCTGGACCGCCGCCTATGTGGTCGGCCGCGAATGGGAAAGCTGCGCGGTGCGTGCGTTCAACGGGCAGTACGGCCGCAAGCGGGGTAATTATGCCGGCTCGTTCCTGAAGGTTGACGACGGCCTCCCCTTCGAACAGTGGGCCGCCGAGACCTGCGACTACCTCCAGTCCTACGAACAGGCCACCTATGGCTGCACCCACCCGGTGACCACCATCAACTGGCCGACCCTGGACCCATTGGCCCATCCGTCGGAGTCCACCTACGAGGAGGGGCTCATCCGCCAGGGCTTCCAGGTGAACGTGGACGTCTGCAACGAGGACGAGGACGTGGAGACGTTCGATCCCGCGCGCATCGTCTCACGGCAGGGGGCGGGGTTCTTTGCCACCTATCACGTCTATCCCTACTATCCCGACTTTCTCAACAACGACTTCCTGGATGTCAACAATCCCTACCGGGAGTATCTGACGCGGCTCAGGCGTCACCATGGCCGGCAGCCCATCGTTATCGCCGAGTTCGGGGTGCCGTCGAGCCGCGAAGCGACCCACTGGCAGCGTGACGGCTGGCACCACGGCGGCCATGACGAGGAGTCGCAGGGAAGAATCAACGGCCTCATGATGGAGCTATCCGCGACGCGGGCTTGGCCGGTGGGATGCTCTTCAGTTGGTTTGACGAGTGGTTCAAGCGGAACTGGGTCTTTCTCCCCTATGAACTCCCGGCCGAACGCAATCCCTTTTGGTTCAATCACCAGGATGCCGAGCAGACCTACGGTCTCATGGCCGCCTATCCCGGTTATCCCGGCAAGGTCGTGACCCTGGCCGGGCGACGTGAAGAATGGCATGACGCCACGCTTCTCCAGGAGAAAAGGGGAGGCGCCCCCCTGCACCGCTTCGGCGACGGCCGCGACGGGGCGCGGACCCTCGTGCGGCTTTCAGCACGGCATGACGAAGGATATCTCTATCTCTGCCTCGAAACGGCCGAACCGGTCGATTTCAGCGCGGCCCACTACCTGATCGGACTCGATACCTGTGGGGCAAAGGCGGGAGAGACGCTTCTCCCCTTTGCCACCAACGTCCGGAGCCCGCTGGGGCTCACCTTCCTGATCCATCTGGCCGGCGAGGGCACGAGCCGCATCCTGGTGAGCCGTTTCTACGACAAATATCTCAATGAGGGGCTGCCGGTCCGCCCCGTGCCGTCCGACACGGGGGAGTGGGTCGTCATGCAGAACATCACCAACCACCGCCGCATCAGCAAGGACGGCACCCGGTTCTACCCCTCCCGGGTCTTCTCCATGAGCGGGCTGCGCTTCGGCAGTCTCGACCCGCGGAGTTCCCGCTTCGACTCCCTGGCCGACTGGCATGTCTCGGGTACCCTGGTGGAGCTTCGGCTGCCCTGGGGGCTCCTGAACGTCACCGATCCCAGTTCCCGGCAGGTCCTCTGGATGGCGGAACAAGGGACCAAGACCCGCACCACCGACGGCGTCGCCGCCATCGCCTGCTCCTATCGCCCGTCGGGTGAGGGGCTCTCTGCCCTTCCCACGGGCGGGCGAACCAATCTGGCCGACGCCCTGCCCGCCGGTCTCGGCCCGGATGCCATTCGGCGCTATCAATGGGAGGGGTGGAACCACCCCCTGTACCACACCTATCTCAAGCGGAGCTACTACCTCTACCGGGACGTGCTCGGCCGGATGCCGGAGTGATGCCGTGAACGTCAGCCGCAGGCAATTTCTGATCATCGGGGGCGCGGCGCTGGCCGCCATGGCCGTGCCACTGCCGGTGTCGGCCCGGAAGGAGACGGTGGTGCCGGTGCTCATGTACCATGATGTCTCCAACCATTTTCGCGACCCCTTCACCATTTCTCCAGCGCTCTTTGCCGCTCACATGGAATGGCTCCATGCAGCCGGCTACCGGGCCGTGACAGTGGGGGAAGCCCTGGCCGCACGGGGAGCAACTGCCGACAGAATGGTGGTTATCACGTTTGACGACGGCTATGCCTCGTTCCTGGACTATGTCCATCCGCTTCTGCTTCAGTATGGCTTCTCGGCCGCCATCTCGGTCATCGGCAGTCATGTGGGGACCTGGCTGGAGCGGGATGGACGCCGGCCCATGCTGAGTTGGGACGAGTACCGTTATCTTGCGGCACGGGGTGTGGAGGTGGGGTGCCATGCCCATCACCTCCATGCCATCGAGCGACTGCGGCGTGCCTCTGCCAGCGAGCTGGCAGCAGACCTGGAACTTTTCCAGCAGACCGTGGCGCGCGAGATGGGCCGGCGGGCCACGATCCTTGCCTGGCCCTACGGCATTTATACGGCCGAGCGGATTCACATTGCCCGACAGGCAGGATTTGTGCACATTCTCACCTCCAACGAGGGGTATGTGGACGGCGGCACCGATCCGGCGGCGATCCCGCGGCTCAATGTCGACAATCGGCTCGACCTGGTTTCGTTCAGTAACTATCTCAGGGGGGAGTGAAGAATGATGAAGAGGATCATCCCGGCTGTCATGCTCGTGGCGATGCCCTGCACGGCACTGGCCACGGCGCCGGCCGACCTGTTCCGCGGCGGAAAGGTGGACGAGGCGGTGACGGCCTACCGCGTCGCCATGGGCCAGACCTCAGCGGCCCGGGAAAAGGCGCTGCTCCACAAGGAGTTGGGCGATCTCTATGCGGAAAAGGATCAGTACGCCGAAGCAGCCGATGAGTACGTCGCGGCCCTGGCGCTCGACCGCGGTATCCCCGTGACGGAGCGGATCAGGATGGCAGTGGCCGTCTCCTGGGCCAACCGGCTCGACGATGCGATCTTCGCGCTGCGCGCCGTGGTTGCCGACGAGCCGGACAACACCGCAGCCCGGACCCACCTGGCCCGAACCCTATCCTGGCGCGGCGACCAGCCCGATGCCATCACCGAGGCCGACCGTGTCCTGGCCGCCCGGCCCGGAGACCGGGATGCGCTCCTGGTCAAGGCCAACGCCCTCCGTTGGCAGGGCAACAGCAGCCAGGCCCTGCCGCTCTATCAACAGATTCTGGCGGGGAGTGACGACTTCGATGCCCGCCTGGGCCTTGCCTTTGCCCAACTCCAGACCGGCAACAAACAGGAGGCGGCCGCCAATGCCGCCATCCTCAAACCCCGCTTTCCCTACCAGGAGCGGGACCTTAAGAGGCTCCGGGAGGAAATCGAAAACACCACCGCCAATACGGTCGAGGCGTCCTACACCCGCTATGGCGATTCGGACGACAACAAGGCGGACCGTTTCGGCGTTGCCTACACCTATCGCCAGGGTGACTGGAGCCTTTCCGGCTCCTACCGCCACTTCACGGTAAACGATACCATCGGCGACACCTATGCCGACATCCTCGATGCGGGCGGCTATCTGCGCCTGGCCGGCCGCTACGGTGTCGGCGCCGGTATCGGTGTGGCCCGTTTGGACGGCGGCTCATCCGACATGAACCTGACCTGGCGCCTCAACGCCGATGCCGATGTGGCGCGGGGCGGTGTAAGTCTTTCCCTGCGCAGGGATGTTCTCACCGACACCGCATCCCTGGTGGAGAACCGGATCAGATACCTCTCCGCCGGCATCAGCGCCAGCCAGCGCATCACCCAGCGCGTTACCCTGTTCGGCGGTTACTCCTGGCGCGACTACTCCGACGACAACAGCGCCCATGACCTGCTTATCGCTCCGTCCTATACCCTTTACGCCGGCGACCCCACGGTGCGGACCGGCTATCGCTTCCGATACCTCACTTTCGACCGCCAGAGCTTTGGCGGCTATTTTGATCCGAACGACTTCATATCTCACCAACTCTTCGTCTCTGTCGACTGGCAACTCGACCGCATCTTCCTCTATGCGGAGCCCTACGGCGGGTTCCAGTCCTTCGACCGCTACGGCGATCACACCGACGATATCTTCGGCGGCTTCAGCGGCACCCTCGGCTACCGCTTCACCAAGCGCCTCACGGGTGAGGTGAACGGAGAGCTCGGCAACTACGCCCTCGGCGCCACCTCCGGTTTCGAGTACTACTCCGTCGGAACCCGCTTCGCCTATTCTTTCTGATCAGCCGGTTGGACATGCCCCGTTCGGACCTCCGGACGGGGCACGATTTCTTGACTTTTCGCCGACTGTCCGGCTACTATGCCCCGTTATGAAAGCCAAGACGAGACAGATCCGGGTGGGGAACGTACCGGTGGGCGGCGATGCCCCCTGCGCGGTGCAATCCATGTGCAACACCGATACGCGGGATGCGGCCGCCACCTTGGCCCAGATCGACGCCCTGGCGGCTGCGGGCTGTGAAATCGTCCGCTGCGCCGTCCCCGACATGGCAGCAGCCGAGGCCCTGGGCGCCATCAAGCGCCAAAGCCCCATCCCAGTCATTGCCGACATCCACTTCGACTACAAACTCGCCCTGAAGGTGCTGGAGGGGGGAATTGACGGCCTGCGCCTCAATCCCGGCAATATCGGTGAACGGTGGAAGGTGGAAGAGGTGGTGGCAGCGGCCCGGGAACGGCTGGTACCCATCCGCATCGGCGTCAACGCCGGTTCCCTGGAAAAGGAGCTTCTCCAGAAATACGGCCACCCGACCGCCGAGGCCATGGTCGAGTCGGCCCTCGGCCACGTGCGCATCCTCGAAGAACTCGGCTACGATCAGATCAAGATCTCCCTCAAGGCATCGGATGTACCCAAGACCGTGGCGGCTTACCGGCTCCTGGCCCAGCGGGTCGACTACCCGCTCCACATCGGCATTACCGAGGCGGGCACTATGTTCTCCGGGACCATCAAGTCAGCCGTGGGGCTCGGTATCCTGCTCGCCGACGGCATCGGCGACACCATGCGGGTATCCCTGACCGGCGATCCGGTGGACGAGGTGCGGGTCGGTTTCGAGATCCTCAAGGCGCTCAATCTGAGGCAAAAGGGGATCAATCTCGTTTCCTGCCCCACCTGCGGCCGCTGCCAGATCAACCTCATCGGGGTGGCCGAAGAGGTTGAGAAGCGTCTCGCCGGCATCGACGCACACCTCACCGTAGCGGTCATGGGATGCGTCGTGAACGGACCCGGCGAGGCCCGCGAGGCCGATGTGGGGGTCGCCGGCGGACGGGGCGAGGGGCTCCTGTTCCGCAACGGGGAAATCGTCCGCAAGGTGCCGGAGGCCGACATGGCCGATGCACTGATTGCGGAAGTCGAAAAGATTATCGCTGAAAAACACTAATTTTCGAGGTTAGTCGATGCGTTACACCAACTGCTTCATCCCCACCCTCAAGGAGACCCCGTCCGACGCCGAGGTGGTCTCCCACCAGCTCATGCTCCGTGCCGGCATGATCCGTAAGCTGGCTGCGGGCATTTACAATTATCTGCCGCTGGGGCTGCGTTCCATTCGCAAAGTGGAAACGATCGTGCGCGAGGAGATGGACCGCGCCGGCGCCATCGAGCTGCTGATGCCGAGCGTACAGCCGGCCGAACTCTGGCAGGAATCCACCCGGTGGGAACAGTATGGCAAGGAACTTCTCCGCTTCAAGGACCGCAAGGACGCGGAATTCTGCCTCGGACCCACCCATGAGGAAGTGGTCACCGACATTGTCCGCCGCGAGGTCAAAAGCTACCGGCAGATGCCCTTCAACCTCTACCAGATCCAGACCAAGTTCCGGGACGAGATCCGCCCCCGGTTCGGCCTCATGCGCGGGCGCGAGTTCATCATGAAGGACGCCTATTCCTTCGACGTCGACAGCTCCGCTTCGGATCTTTCCTATGACAAGATGTACCAGGCCTATCGCCGGATTTTCCAGCGCTGTGGCCTCAGATTCAGGGCAGTGGAGGCAGATACCGGCTCCATCGGCGGCTCGTCGTCCCACGAATTCATGGTACTCGCCGATTCGGGCGAGGATGCCATTGTCTCGTGCACCCAATGCGAGTATGCCGCCAACGTGGAAAAGGCCGAGGCCCGTCCCGCCCCTGCCGAGCATGCCGAGCCGCGCCCTCTGGAAAAGGTGGAGACACCGGCCAAGCGGAGCGTCGAAGAGGTGACCGCCTTCCTCGGCATACCCTCGTCCGCCCTGGTGAAGACGCTGCTGGTGGTGGCAGACGGCACGCCCGTGGCCGCTCTCGTGCGCGGCGATCACGACCTGAACGAGATCAAGCTCAAACACCTGCTGGGGTGCGAGACTCTGGAAATGGCCAACGAGGAAATGGTGACCAGGGTGACCGGCGCTCCCGTGGGCTTTGCCGGCCCGGTGGGGCTGAACATCAAAATCGTTGCCGATCTGGCCGTCCAGGGGATGAAGAACTTCGTTACCGGAGCCAATGCCGGCGATCTGCACCTGAAAAACGTCACCATCGGCCGTGACGTTACCCCGACCCAGTATGCCGACATCCGCAACGTGGTCCACGGCGACCCGTGCCCCCGTTGCGAGGCGGGGCACCTCGAACTGTGGCGAGGCATCGAAGTGGGGCACGTCTTCAAGCTGGGCACCAAGTATTCTGAGGCCCTGCGCGCCACCTACCTGGACGCCGACGGCAAGGAGCAGACCATCTTCATGGGATGCTACGGCATCGGCATCAGCCGGACCGTGGCCGCCTGCATCGAGCAGAACCATGATGCCGACGGCATCATTTTCCCCATTCCCATTGCCCCGTTCCACTGCATCGTCTCGGCGGTCAACACCAAGGACGCCGAGGTCATGGCCGCCTGCGAATCGCTCTATCGCGACCTGGGCGCCGCAGGGGTGGAGGTGCTCTTCGACGACCGCGACGAGCGTCCCGGCATCAAGTTCAAGGACGCCGATCTCATCGGCATACCTTTGCGCCTGGTGGTCGGCTCCAAGAATTTGGCCGACGGCAAGGTGGAGCTCAAGACCCGCAGGACCGGCGAAGTGGAGTTGCTTCCGCTGGCTGACGCGGTGGAGAAGATTCGGAGCATCGTGGCCGAAGCCCTCGGCCGGTAACCGTTCAAGGAGATATCACCAGTCATGACAAGAGATCAAGCGCGGGAGAAGGTCATCTTCGCCCTCGATTCCAACGAATTCGCCCATGTCCAGTACTGGGCCGAAACCCTGTCCGACCGGGTGGGCATGTTCAAGGTCGGCAAACAGCTTTTTACCGCCTGTGGGCCTGCCACGGTCCGGATGATCCAGAAGTTCGGCGGAGAGGTCTTTCTGGACCTCAAGTTCCACGACATTCCCAACACCGTTGCCATGGCCTCACTTGAGGCAGCCCGCCTGGGAGTAAAGCTCTTCAATCTCCATGCCCTGGGTGGGTACGAGATGATGGCCCGCACGGTGGAGGCGCTGGACAAGGAATTCAAGGGTGGTGAGAGAGCGAAGGTGCTGGCCGTTACCATCCTCACCTCTTCGACCGAAGAGACCCTGCGTCAGGTGGGGATCGAATCGCCGGTGGAGGAGATGGTCGTGCGGCTCGCCACCCTGGCCAGAAAGGCCGGCATCGACGGCGTGGTCGCTTCGCCGCGGGAGATCCCTCTCATCCGCGAGGCGTGCGGTCCTGATTTCCTCATCGTCACGCCGGGGGTACGCCCGGCTTTTGCCGCCCTCAACGACCAGAAGCGGGTCATGACTCCCGCCGAAGCGGTCAGGGCAGGGGGTGATTACCTCGTTATCGGCCGCCCCATCGGCGACGCCCCTGACCCGGCCGGCGCAGCCGAAATGATTCTCGACGAGATCATGGCCGGCTGAGGGAAAAAGGAACCACAGCGTGAAAGAAGAAATTCTGTACGGAATCAACAGTGTGATGGAGGCCCTGCGCGGATCGCGGAGGGCCTTCGAACTTTTCGTTTCCCGGGAGACCCACGACCGGCGCACGGAGAAACTGCTCGCGTTTGCCGCTGAAAGGGGGGTGCCGGTCCGAACGCGCGACAAGCGCGACCTTGCCCGTCTCTGCGGTACAGACCACCATCAGGGTGTTGCCCTGCGGGTCGAAGGGTTTGCGTACGCCGCTCTGGAAGACATTATCGCCTCATGGCGATCCTCTGGGGAGTCGGGACTCATCCTTGTGCTGGATGGCATTCAGGACCCGCACAATCTGGGCGCGCTCATCCGAAGCGCCGCCTGTGCCGGAGCCCATGGCGTCATTATCCCCAAGGACCGGGCAGCCGGCGTAACCGCTTCGGTTGAAAAGATTTCTGCCGGCGCAACAGAGACGATTCCGGTGGCCCAGGTGACGAATGTCGTCCAGGCGCTGGAAACTCTCAAAGAAGAAGGGTTCTGGGCATTCGGCACTGCCGACAGTGCGGCCTCGTCACTCTACAGCCATGACTTGACCGGCAATGTCGTCATCGTAATCGGCGGTGAAGGAGAGGGGGTCAGGCCCCTTGTGCGGAAGAAATGCGATTTTCTCGTGGCCATTCCCCTGAAAGGAGGGGTCAGCTCGCTCAATGCCTCAGTGGCAGGAGGGGTAGTCCTCTTCGAAGTGGTGAGACAGCGCCAGTCCTGACGCTGTGTGTGCGTGCCTGAACGGGAAAAGGGTTTGTGTTAAATTGTGTCAATTCGGCTGTGGATAAGGTTGTGGATAAAAAAAGGGCTCCCCATCGGGAAGCCCCTATTGTAGCTGGTGCCGGAGGTCGGAATCGAACCGACATGGGGTTGCCCCCGGCGGATTTTGAATCCGCTGCGTCTACCAGTTTCACCACTCCGGCAAAAGTGTCCGGATTATAGATGCAAGGTCGGTGGAGCGTCAAGGGGAAATGCCCTCTGCCCGGGCGATAAAAAAATATGTTGACACCCCGTGGCCTGTTTGGTATAAGTCAGATCTCTTTTGAACGGGGCTGTAGCTCAGCTGGGAGAGCGCTTGAATGGCATTCAAGAGGTCGTCAGTTCGATCCTGATCAGCTCCACCAAAAAACAGAAGGGGTTGGCCGAAAGGCCAACCCCTTTTTGCGTTTTGTCGTGCATTTCAATGAGCTTTTCCTCGTGTGTCCGCAGTCTATTATTCCTTGAAGAAGATTCGCGCTTTCAGTATACTTGTCCGGTTTTTCAAGTGACGAGACAGGAGGTTTTTACCGATGACCGATATGCTTGGCGACTGGAAACGATCTCACCTCTGTGGAACCCTGACCAAAGCCGATGTGGGCAAACAGGTGACGCTCATGGGCTGGGTGATGCGCCGTCGTGACCACGGCGGACTCATTTTTGTCGATCTTCGCGACCGGGAAGGGCTTGCCCAGGTTGTTTTCGATCCCGCCCGGGCGCCGGAGGCCCATCGGGAGGCCGAGACCGTCCGCAACGAGTATGTCGTGGCCGTCAAGGGCGAGGTCATTCCGCGCCCCGAGGGAACCGTCAATCCGAACATGAAAACGGGCGAAGTGGAGGTTCTCGTCACGGAATGCAAGGTGCTGAACCGTTCCAAGGCCCTTCCCTTTACGCTGGATGATTATGTCGATGTGGCCGAGAACCTGCGCCTCAAGCATCGCTATCTCGATCTGCGCCGTACTCCACTTCAGCAAAACCTGATCCTTCGTTCCCGGGTCAGCCAGGTTACCCGTCAGTATCTGACCGAAAACGGTTTTCTGGAGATTGAAACACCATTCCTCACCAAGTCGACCCCCGAAGGTGCCAGGGACTTCCTCGTGCCGTCCCGGATCAATCAAGGCAACTTTTACGCTCTCCCCCAATCGCCCCAGATCTTCAAGCAGATTCTCATGATTTCTGGTTTTGATCGCTACTTCCAGGTCGTGCGCTGCTTCCGGGACGAAGACCTGCGGGCCGATCGTCAGCCTGAGTTTACGCAGATCGACTGTGAGCTTTCCTTTGTTGACCGCGATGATGTCATTGCCGTGATGGAGGGCTTGATCGCTCGGATTTTCATGGAGGCCAAGGGGGTTGACGTCCAGCTTCCGATCCCGCGCATGACCTATGCCGAGGCGATCCGCCGCTACGGAGTTGATAACCCCGATGTCCGTTTCGGCCTTGAATTGGTGGAACTGACCGACATCGTCAAGGGTTCCGGCTTCAAGGTGTTCGCCGATGTGGCCGCTGGCGGGGGCATCATCAAGGGGCTCAACGCCAAGGGATGCGCACGCTTCTCCCGCAAGGAGATCGACGATCTCACCGAATTCGTCAAGATTTACGGGGCCAAGGGACTCGCCTATGTCAAAATTGAAGGGGGAGAGTGGCATTCTCCCATTGCCAAGTTCTTTACCGCTCAGGAAATTGCCGACATGAACGCGGCTTTCGGTGCCGAGGAGGGGGATCTGCTCCTCTTTGTGGCCGACAAGCCGAAGGTCGTCAATGATTCGCTGGGCAAGCTTCGCAATCAACTGGCCCAGATTCTCGGTCTCGTTGACAAGAATACCTTCAAGTTTGTCTGGATTACCGACTTCCCGCTGCTGGAGTGGGACGAGGAGGAGAAGCGCTGGGCCGCTGTTCATCACCCCTTCACCGCTCCCATGGACGAGGATCTCGACAAGGTCGAGTCAGATCCTGGAGTCTGCCGTGCCAAGGCCTACGACCTGGTTCTCAACGGCAACGAGATCGGCGGCGGCAGTATCAGGATCCATCAGCAGCACATCCAGTCGCTGATGTTCAGGATGCTCGGCCTGTCCGAGGAAGAGGCCCGCGCTAAATTCGGCTTCCTTCTGGATGCCCTTGAATTCGGCACACCTCCGCACGGAGGCATAGCGTTCGGCATGGACCGTCTCATCATGCTCCTTACCGGCAGCGACTCCATCCGCGACGTTATTGCGTTCCCCAAAACGCAGAAGGGGGCTTGTCTCATGTCTGACGCACCGTCGCCGGTTGATTCGAAGCAGCTCAGGGAGTTGGCCATCAAGGTGACGGTCAAGCAGTGATCGGGGATTTCCTATGAAGGTCCGTGCCGGTATCGCCGCACTAGTGACCATTGCAGTTCTTGCGGGGTGTGCCTCTCGTCTGCCGGTCCACCGGGTTGACGCACTCACCAGATTTTCTGCGGTAAGGATGATGGGGGCGGAGAAGTATGCAGCTCCGGAATTGGCTAGTCTCCAGCAGGCCATTGAGGCGGGAGACGCGCTCATGCAGAGTGGTGAGCATGAGATGGCCGACAGCTATTATCTGCTGGCCATTCGCAAAAGCGAGGTCGTGGAGCGGAGTATCGCCCGTGAGCGTGAACAGGAACGGGAGATGCAGGTGCAGAGTGAGAATGAGCGGCTTGCTCACGAGCGCCAAAAGGCACTTGAAGTGCTGAAACGGGAGATTGCCGAGAAGGAACGGGAAGAGAAAAAGCGGACCGAAAAGACACCTCAGCCTGTCCGCGACAAGGAAAAGGAAAAAGAGGCAAGGTCATTGCCGCTGCACCATACGGTAAAGCGTGGAGAAAGCCTTCCTCAGATTGCCGCACAACCTGACGTTTACGGCGATGCAGCTCTCTGGCCTCTCTTGTACCGTGCCAACCGTGATCAGATCCGTGACCCCGGCAGGATATGGCCGGGCCAAGTCCTTAGAATCCCTCGAAATATTTCGCGTGACGACTTGGCGGAAGCGAGGCGTTACGCGCAGGAGCGGCCAACACCCTGATCACATGCGAAGAGACAGAAAGCCGGGATTTTCCCGGCTTTTTTGCATCTAGTCCGGGGGCTTTTCCGGCGCATCCTAAAAAGGATTTTTTCTTGACAGCAACTAACGCTTTGTATACTGTATACAAACTGATTTTGGAGTAAGTTAGGTTTGCTTCATGTAGGCTGGTTGAGCTGGCAGGGCTGTAGATCGCTGCGTATGGATGTAAGGCTGTGGCGGCTGAATTGGCCATGGTGGAAATCTGTGGATGGTTTGTCATTAGGCCTCAGGCGATGTTAGTAAAAAAACCAAGGAGAGAACATGGCAACGCACAAGATTATCTGGACTGAAATTGATGAAGCGCCCGCACTGGCAACGTACTCATTGCTCCCGATTGTTCAGGCATTCACCAAGGGAACGGGTGTAGAGGTTGAAACCAGGGACATCTCTCTTGCAGGCAGAATCATTGCCAACTTCCCGGAAAGTCTGACCGACGCGCAAAAAATTCCCGATTACCTGACGCAATTGGGTGATCTTACCCAGAGCCCGGAAGCGAACATTATCAAACTTCCCAATATCAGTGCCTCCGTTCCCCAGCTTAAAGAGGCCATCAAGGAGTTGCAGGATCAAGGGTACAATGTTCCTGATTATCCGGAAGATCCCAAGAACGATGCGGAAAAGGAGATCAAGGAGCGCTACGCCAAGGTGTTGGGCAGCGCCGTCAACCCCGTTCTGCGTGAAGGTAACTCCGATCGGCGCGCCCCGCTTTCGGTCAAGAATTTCTCCAAGAAAAATCCGCACAAGCTGTCCCCTTGGAGTTCCGATTCCACGGCCCATGTGGCTCACATGACCGACGGCGATTTCTATGGCAATGAAAAATCTGTGACCGTGGAAAACGGCGGTGATTTCAAGATCGAGTTTGTCGACAAGAATGGGAAGGTGACCGCGTTCAAGGAAAAGCTGACCGCCTCCAAGGGTGAAATCCTTGATGGCACTTTCATGAGCAAAAAGGCTCTGCGTCAGTTTTACGCCGAGCAGATTGAAGACGCCAAGAATAAGGACCTGCTGCTCTCCCTGCACCTGAAGGCCACCATGATGAAGGTGTCCGACCCCATCATGTTCGGTCACGCTGTCTCCGTGTTCTACAAGGACGTGTTCGAGAAGCACGCAGACACCTTCAAGCAACTGGGTGTCAATCCCAATATGGGTCTTGGTGATCTTTACAAGAAAATCGAGTCCCTGCCGGAGGCCAAGCGGGCCGAGATCGAAGCCGATATCGCCGCTGTGTACGGCAAGCGTCCGAAACTGGCGATGGTTGACTCCGACAAAGGTATTACCAACCTGCATGTGCCTAACGACATTATTGTCGATGCGTCCATGCCGGTCGTGGTGCGCGACGGCGGCAAGATGTGGGGCCGACGGCCAACTGCATGATACCAAGGCCATGATTCCGGACCGTTGCTACGCCACGATGTATCGTGAAATTGTCGAAGACTGCCAGAAGCATGGCGCCTTCAATCCCGCCACCATGGGTTCGGTGCCCAACGTCGGCCTTATGGCCCAGAAGGCGGAAGAGTACGGGTCACACCCCACCACCTTTGAAATTCCCGCCGACGGAACGGTCCGCGTAGTCACTGCCGACGGCACGCTGCTGATGGAGCACCAGGTGGAAGAGGGTGACATCTGGCGGATGTCCCGTGTGAAAGATATTCCGATTCAGGACTGGGTCAAGCTGGCCGTGAACCGCGCCCGCGCCACCGGTGCACATGCCGTTTTCTGGCTGGACAAAAACCGGGCTCACGATGCACAGGTCATTGCGAAGGTTGAGAAGTATCTCAAGAATCACGACACGGCCGGACTTGAGATCAAGATCCTGCCGCCGGTTGAAGCCATGCGTTATTCGCTGGAGCGCATCCGCAAGGGTCTGGACACCATTTCCGTTACCGGTAACGTTCTTCGGGACTACCTGACCGACCTCTTCCCCATTCTTGAACTCGGCACCAGTGCCAAAATGCTTTCCATCGTGCCTCTGCTGGCGGGCGGCGGTCTGTTCGAAACCGGCGCGGGGGGCTCGGCTCCGAAGCACGTTCAGCAGTTCGTCAAGGAAGGGTACCTGCGGTGGGATTCTCTTGGTGAATTCTCGGCCCTTACTGCCTCCCTCGAGCATATCGGCGCCACCTTCAAGAACGACAAGTCCCTCGTGCTGGCCGAAACCCTTGATCAGGCCATCGCCAAGTTCCTTGACAACAACAAGTCGCCTGCCCGCAAGGTCGGTCAGATCGACAACCGCGGCAGCCACTTCTATCTCGCCATGTACTGGGCGGAGGCTTTGGCTGCCCAGACCAAGGATGCGGAACTCCAGGCTAAATTCGCTCCCATTGCGAAGCAGCTCCAGGAGAACGAGACCAAGATCAACGAGGAACTGATCGGCGCCCAGGGCAAGCCGGTCGATATGGGCGGCTACTATCACCCGGATGCAGCGAAGGTGGCCAGGGCTATGCGCCCGAGTGCCACCCTCAATGCGATTATCGACGCTATCTAGTGACGTAGGAAGTACACAATACCTGCTAAAGGAGGAAGATCAGTATGGCACGTAAGAAGATTGCTCTCATTGGTGGTGGCCAGATCGGTGGTGTGCTTGCTCAGCTCTGCGCTCTCCGTGAACTTGGCGACGTCGTCCTGTTCGATATCGTTGAAGGCCTTCCCCAGGGGAAATGCCTGGATATCGCCGAAGCTTCTCCTGTTGACGGTTTCGACGTCTGCCTGAAGGGTACCAACAGCTACGAAGACATTGCCGGAGCCGATGTTGTCATCGTGACAGCGGGCCTTCCCCGTAAGCCCGGCATGAGCCGCGACGACCTCATCGAAGTCAACTCCAAGATCATGACGTCGGTTGCCGAAGGGATCAAGCAGTACGCACCCAATGCCTTCGTGATCGTAATCTCCAACCTCTGGACGCCATGGTTACCCTCTGCCAGAAGGTTACCGGTTTCCCCTACAGCCGCGTTATCGGTCAGGCCGGAGTACTCGACTCCGCCCGCTTTGCCACCTTCATCGCCTGGGAACTGGGCGTGTCCGTAAAGGACGTCACCGCCATGACTCTCGGCGGCCACGGGGACGACATGGTGCCGCTGGTTCGCTACGCCAGTGTCAACGGCATCCCGGTCATGGAACTCCTTGAGCGCAAGTATGGCAGCAAGGAGAAGGCCAAGGAAGTTATGGACGCCATGGTTAACCGCACGCGTCTGGCAGGCGGCGAAGTCGTTGCCCTCCTCAAGACCGGCTCCGCCTTCTACAGCCCCGCATCCAGCGCCATTGCCATGGCCGAGTCGATCCTCAAGGACCAGAAGCGGGTTCTCCCGACCTGCGCCTACCTCCAGGGCGAGTTCGGCGTCAATGGCTACTATGTTGGCGTCCCCTGTGTGCTCGGTGAGAAGGGTATCGAGAAGATCATCGAGTTCTCTCTCGATGCCGAAGAGCAGGCGATGATGGACAAGTCTGTCGCAGCGGTCAAGAGCCTCGTCGACAGTCTCAAGTAAGGCTTGGCACCCATTGATGCAGCAAGGCAAAGAAGGCCCTGTGCCCTTCTTTTGCCTTATGGGGAGATGTTTGTGCATTCAGGCCGATTCCCCGTAGCAAGATAGATATGAAGAGTTGAAGTCGTATACGGTGTATGTTATATACGTATGAATTTTGTGCCGGTAACGGCCACACTTCAGTAAAGGAGCGTATCTAGATGGAAAAACAGCTTCCAACGATTGAGATCATTGAGAAGTACTGCAAGGGGTGTCACATCTGTGTTGAATTTTGCCCCACAAAGGTACTGGAGATGAAAGGGTTCGTCGTGGCGGTAAAGAACCTTGAAGCTTGCATCAAGTGCATGCAGTGCGAACTGCGGTGTCCCGATTTCGCCATTAAGGTGACCCCTTAACTATTCTCGAGGAGGTAAGTGACGTGGCAAAAAAAGTAGCATTTCTACAGGGTAACGAAGCGGCCGCGCATGGCGCCATATACGCTGGGTGCAAATTCTTCGGTGGTTACCCGATCACTCCGTCGACCGAGGTCGCCGAGGTGATGTCGGCAGAACTTCCTAAAGTGGGTGGCAAGTTCATTCAGATGGAAGACGAAATCGGAGCCATGGCCGCCGTGATCGGCGCCTCCCTGACCGGTGTCAAGGTACTCACTGCAACTTCGGGTCCCGGTCTCTCCCTCAAGCAGGAGAACATCGGTTATGCATGCATTACCGAAGTACCCTGCGTCATCATTGACGTTATGCGTGGCGGTCCCTCCACCGGTATGCCTACCGGTCCTTCCCAGTCGGACATCATGTGTGCCAAATGGGGAACACACGGAGACCATGCCACCATCGCGCTCATGCCCGCTTCGGTTCAGGAGTGCTTTGAAATGACCGTCAAGGCATTCAACCTTGCCGAAAAATACCGCGTACCCGTTTTCGTCATGCCCGATGAGATCGTTGGTCACATGCGCGAGCGTATTGAGTTCCCCGAGCCGGGCGAACTGGAGGTGATTGACCGCGCTGCCCCGACCGTGCCGCCCGAGCAGTACAAGCCCTACGATACCCAGTTCGGCGATGTTCCTCCCCTGGCTGCGTTTGGGTCCGACTATCGCTTCCACGTGACCGGTCTCAACAAGATGGCTGATGGTTTCCCCACCACCAAGCTTCTATCGTTCAGGCCGAGGAAGAGCGCCAGGTGCGCAAGGTTGAAGCAAACAAGAACGAAATCATGGAGTGGGAAGAGTTCATGTGTGATGACGCAGACGTGATCGTCGTCGCCTTCGGCTCAACCTCCCGGTCCGCACGTTTCGCCGTGAACGAGGCACGTAAGGAAGGCATCAAGGCAGGTCTTTTCCGCCTCAAGACCTTCTGGCCGTTCCCCGAGGAGCGGTTGCTCGAACTTTCCAAAAAGGTAAAGGCCTTCATTACTCCCGAGATGAGCCTTGGCATGTGCAATGGCGTCGTCAAGGGGTGCATCGAAGGCAACGCTCCTGTCCTCGGCATCTACCATGTGGATGGCGAACCGGTCAATCCCGGCGAAATCCTCAGCAAGATTAAGGAGGTCAAGTAATAATGGCTTTCAATTATGAGAAATACATCCGTCCGGGGAAACTGCCTCACATCTGGTGTCCCGGCTGTGGTCACGGCATCGTCATGAAGGGCCTCATCAGGGCCATGGATACACTCGGTCTCGATAAGAACAATACGGCGATCGTTTCCGGTATCGGTTGCGCTTCCCGTCTTCCCGGCTACATGGATTGCTGCACCCTCCACACCGCCCATGGCCGTGCTGCGGCATTTGCCACCGGCGTAAAGATGTCCAAGCCGGAAATGACCGTCTTCTGCGTTGGCGGCGACGGCGACGGCGTTGCCATCGGCGGCAACCACTTCATCCATGCCTGCCGTCGTAACATTGACATGACGTATATTCTGATGAACAACAAAATTTACGGCATGACCGGCGGGCAGTTCTCGCCGGCCACTCCGCACATGGCGAAAGCTTCCACCACCCCCTACGGCAACCCCGACCCGTCTTTCGACATCGCCAAGCTTGCCATCGGTGCCGGTGCAACCTTCGTGGCCCGCGGTACCGCGTTCCACGCCAACCAAATCGACAAGCTGATTGTCGAAGCCGTACAGCACAAGGGGATGTCGGTCGTTGAAATCCTCGACGACTGCCCCACCTGCTTCGGCCGTCGGAACAAGTACCGGTCGGTTGTCGAGATGATGAACCACCTCAAGGAAGTTGCCGTACCGGTCAAGGCCGCTGAGAAGATGACGCCCGAGCAGCTTCAGGGCAAGGTTCTCACGGGCGTTCTGTACAAGGAAGACAAACCCGAGTACTGCGAAGAGTATCGGAAAGTCATCGAGCGCGCCCAGGGCGGTGCCAAGTAAACCGAGCATAAAAGGAGATAGATACATGTCTGGAAGATATGAAATCAGGTTTTCCGGTGCCGGCGGCCAAGGGCTCATTCTTGCCGGGGTGATCATGGCCGAGGCGGCCTCCATCTACGACGGCAAGCAGGCTGTCCAGTCCCAGAGCTATGGCCCTGAGGCACGGGGAGGCGCTTCCAAGTCTGAAGTCATCATCTCGGATGGTCCGGTCGACTATCCGAAGGCTACGAAGTGCGATGCTCTGCTGGCTCTTACCCAGGAGGCATGTGACAAGTACTCCGCCGACCTTAAGGAAGGTGGGGTTCTTCTGATAGATTCCGACCTCGTCACCAAGCTGCCGCCGGGCAACTATCAAACGACTGCGTTCAATATCATCAATACTGCAAAGAACGATGTCGGTCGTGAAATCGTTGCCAATATCGTTGCTCTGGGCGCCATGGTTGCCCTGACCGGCGTCGTGTCCAAGGAAGCGGCCGAGAAGGCTGTTCTCTCGCGTGTTCCCGAGGCCTTTGTCGAGCTGAACAGAAAAGCGTTCCAGTTGGGCTTTGAGAAGGCACTGTCTGCAAAAAAATAGTATTTGTCCATGAGTGAACGACAAAGGCCCGGCGCGCGCGTCGGGCCTTTGTCGTTCATGGTCAAATCCCCATAATCCCTTGCGGGGCAAGACATTATGAGGTATAACGTACGCTAAATGACGGCGCGTTGACCTTTCTTGCCAGGAGTCCTCCATGACGCTGGAACTCTGCCGATTGTCGTTGCAGCAGACGCAGGAGCTCCTGAGACTCACTGATGCCACGCTCAAGGACATATGCTGCCGCAGGTTTTCCGGGGAAGAGCTCTACTCGGAGGCGATACGTCGGGTTCTCGGTGGCGGCGGCAAGCGCGGGCCGGAACGTATCTTTCTCCTTCTCGCCGGTTTTGGCGGCACGAGCCGAGGCTGGATATTTCAGCTTCAAGCCGGTGAGCTGGTAAGAACCTCCGATGAAATTCTCATGGACGCCGACTCGGTTTATTCACTGGGCCGCCTCGGTAGCGAGGTTCTCGTGTCGAACTGGCGCGAGAGCTTCGAATCGATTGAGCGCTATCAGGTAATCTTTCATCCCGACATTGTCAAGCGTATAGCCAAGCCCATCAGGAACTTTGTCGCGTGCCAGATCAGCGGTGAAAGCAATGGTGCGCTCTTTGCATTTAATTATGCCGGGGAAGCCACTGAGTACGACGGTGATGTGCTCCGCGGACTGTCGGTTGTCATCGGCTCCCTTGTCACGCTGTCGGCGATGGTCCGCGAAACCGAGCACGCCTTCATTTATACCATCGAGGCACTGGCGCGGGCATGCGAGGCGGCTGAGGAGAGTACGGGCGATCATATCGTGCGCGTGAATCGCTATGCTGGAGCCCTTGCCGCCCATATGGATCTTTCCCCCGACTTTGTTGAAGTGATTTCCTATTCGGCCCAGATGCACGACGTGGGAAAGATTCGGGTTCCGACGGCAATTCTTCTCAAACCCGGTCCCCTCGATGAGGCTGAGGAGCGCGTTATGCGGCTCCATCCGGAATTCGGGGAGCAGATTCTCGGTGATTCTCCCCGCTTGAGCGTGGCACGGGAGATTGCCCTGACTCACCATGAGAATTGGGACGGCAGCGGGTATCCCGGGGGCTTGCGCGGCGAAGCATCCCGCTGGCCGGGCGAATCGTGAAGCTTGCGGATGTCTATGATGCACTCCGTTCCAGGCGCAGTTACAAAAATGCCTTAACCCACGCAGAAGCACGCAGTGTCTTCTTGAACGGCGATGAACGGATCACGCCGCGTAGTCATTTCGACCCGCGGGTTCTTGAGACGTTTTTCCGCATAGAGCATCTCTTTGAGCGAATCTACGAGAGTTCGCGCGACCCGCAAGCATAGGTTGCGCTGTTATTAACGTAACGCCGCACGTGCGTTTCTGGACCTCGAAACTTTAGCACGACAAAGGAGATCGGAATGTTTCTTCTTCCCAAAGGGAATCCGTTGTACGAGAACATTGCGGCGTCCAAGGTCAAGATTCCCGACATGTTTGAGAAGCTGAAAGGCAGCTCTTTTACCGGCTATCTCAATTTCACGTTTCCTTCTTCCATTGCCATTCTTTTTTTCGAGGCCGGAAAGCTGATCAGTGCCATGCTTGAGCAGGATGGGAAGAGACTCACCGGCTTCGAAGCCATTGCCGGCGTGTGCAACCAGATTTTCGGCGGCGGCGGCTCCTTGAGCGTGTATAAGCTCTCCAGGGATCTCACCATGTGTCTCCATGCGATGCTCCATGGAGATGTGCTGTACCAGGGGCAGGAGCTCAAGCTGATCGACATCAAGGGCTTGCTCGAAAAGATGAAGGCACAGCGTCTCAACGGTTGTTTGAGGATCTATACCGAGGACCGGACCGCCCTTATCTTTTACAAGGAGGGGGCGCCCCTCGGTTTTTTCCACGATGGTTCCCATGATATCGAGACATCCGCTTCCGAGTCACAGAAAATCGCCGGCCTGCCCGGGGCAAAGATTGATGTGTTGTCGACCAAGAGTGCTGAAGAGCTCATGCATTACGACCTTCTGGAAATGGTCAACATAGCCAAGCTCTGGGAATCGACCACTGCCCGTTTTTCATCCGAGCGGGAAAAGATCCGGAAAGAAGCGGAGGTTGTCGGTCAGCAGCATGCGGATGACGCGTTGAAGGAACTTGAAGACGATCTCAAGGAAGTGGCCATGGCCTACGTTGGCAAAATGGGGGCTTCGCTCGTGGAGAAGGAATTGAATGACCGCGGCGGACGCCGCGCCCTCACGGACGGTTCCCGGGCCGGTGCATTTCTTGCCGGCGTTGAAAAAGGGGCAAAGCTTCTGACCAGCATATCCAAGACCAGGGAGATGCTGGAGACCATGAAGAACGAGATCGCGGAACGGACGAAATCACTGCTGTGACAAGGCAATCGTTGGAGCGCTCGAGAGGGAACGATGGCAAACATATCAACCGTTGACCTGGTTCAGATCATCTTCTGGCTTCTGGCTGGATGCGTCAGCTTTTACTTCAGCATCGACAATGCCCGGGTCTGGACCAGTATCTCCATGGGCTTTTTCCTCATTTTCCTGAGCCAGCTCTATGTGGTCGAGAAGGCGCTGGATGCTCCCTGGACAGCGTATACCCAGTTGGAGGCAATCCATTATATCATCGGTACCGTCGCCATCATGGTCATGACCCATGGGTTTCAGGAGTATTATATCTTCAGCCGGACCCTTGAATTGGGAGGGAGCAAGCATGTCGTCTACCTGTCCATTCTCGGCGTACTCGCGGGATCGGTGGCCTTTGTCCTCATCAACCCCGAACCCCAGTATCCGGTGCTGCGCAACATCGCCATGATCGAAAACAGCACGTGGGTCTTCCTGTCGCTGGTAAATATTGACATGATCCGCAAGATTTACCTGCAGATTCGCGATTCGGTGATTGCCAACGGTTTTATCGCCTTTGGCGTTGTCTTTGCCGCACTCTTTCTGTGGAAGGGATCCGAATTGTACCTGCAGGTCTACAACTGGGACTATGACTGGCAGATCATCATGCAGAACCTGGGCATCACGTTGCCGGAGCAATTCATGGGGCGCCGCCAGTTTTCCCTGATGGTTCATGATGCGGCAGGGCTTGTCTCGGGGCTGACTGCCGGCGGCACGTTTTTGTACCTTCTCAGGCTGTTGCGCTGATCGTTGCTTCTGGCATTACCTGGAGAAAAGGGCTGGCAAAGCCCTTTTTTCTTGTGCGGGCAGCGTTACGGCGCGGGAATGCATGATACACTCCTCTCGGAGGCTGCGTGCAGGAATTCCTCGGCCAATACCTGGCAACCTACGGTTACGGAGTGCTCTTTGTCTGGACCTTCCTTGAGGGCGAGGCAGGGCTCATTCTTGCGGGCTTTCTTGCGTTCCAGGGGTATCTGGATATCGGGGGCGTCATCCTGACCGCCCTTGGGGGCGCGTTTGCCGGGGATCAGTTCTACTTTTACCTGGGGCGCTGGAAAGGGCCCTGGCTGTTGAAGGCGTTCACCCTAATCGCCCGCAAGTTCCGCAAGGCCCTCCGGCTCATTGAGCGCTACGGTACCTTTGTTGCCTTTGTTTCGCGTTACACCTACGGCTTCAGGATCATCCTGCCGATCATCCTCGGCATGACCACGTTTCCCGCCCGGCGGTTCCTCTGGCTGAACCTCTGCAGTGCTTCTCTCTGGGCCGTTGTATTTTCCTTGGCGGGTTATTTTTTCGGCAAGAGCGCTTCGCTCTTCGTGGAGGATGTGAGCCGGTATGAGTCGCATCTGCTGGCACTTCTGGCAGGGTTTGTCTTCTGCATGTGGCTGTTTCATCTGATCCATGCCCGCATGAGAAGAAGACCCGCCCGTGAACGGCTCAGGCGAATGAGGCAACGGGAGCTCGATTGATGGGAGGAATGAAGAACGATGTCGGATCATGAAGTGACCGGGGGCGTTTCCCTGAAAGAGCGGGTCGCCATAGTACTGGTGGAGCCGCAGAGCCCCGGCAATGTGGGTATGGTATGTCGCGCCATGAAGAACATGGGGCTCGGTGAGTTGCGTATCGTAAAGGGGTGTCGTCTCGATCACCCGGAAGCACTCAAGTTTGCCGTTTCCGCCCGGGACCTGCTGGAGCGGGCCAGAGTGTTCGAGTCCCTTGAGGATGCCCTCTCCGATACGGAACTGTCCGTGGCCACGACCCGCCGCCACGGCAAATACCGCCAGGAGATCTTTTCACCCAAGGAGATCGTGTCGAAGTTTGGCGCCAATCTTGCGGGGAACCGCGCCGCCCTCGTCTTCGGCCGGGAAGATAACGGCCTGACCACCGACGAGCTTTCCCTGTGCCGCTGGCACGCCACGATTCCCTCGTCAGAGGAGTACGGCTCCCTGAATCTGTCCCAGGCCGTGATGGTATTCTGCTACGAACTGTTCACCTCCCTGGGGGGCCGGACAGCGGTCGGCGAAGACCGTCCCCTTGCGGGGTTGGCCGAAACGGAACCCCTGTTCGAGCACATGGAGCGCACCCTGATGCGCATCGGGTATCTCAATCCCCAGAATCCCGCCCACCTGATGCGTTCACTGCGGCGCATCTTTGCGCGCTCCGAGCTGGATAGCCGCGAGGTGGCCATCCTGCGCGGGATGATGACCCAGATCGACTGGGCGGCCGACCAGTTCAAGGGAAAGAAGGGGGCATGACTGTCACGACCCTGCTTGGACTTACGGCGGGAATCCTCACGAGCGTGGCCGCCATCCCCCAGGTGATCAGAGCTTTCAGGACCAAACGGGTGCGCGACATTTCGATCTGGCAACCGGTGCTTCTTGTTACCGGCCTGTTCCTGTGGCTCGGGTATGGTCTGCTCCTGCGCGATCTCCCGCTCATTGCCGCCAATATCGTTTCGATCATCTGCAACAGCGCCGTGATCGTCATGAAAATGAGCTATGGGGGGGATGACAACCGGCCGGCTGATGATTATCCTTGAGAGTGGCATTATTCCAGGATGGTGGAGGACCCATGAAACGACTGGTGATGATGGTGACAGCGCTGCTGGGATTGTCGCTGCTTTCGGGCTGCGGCTACAACGTGATGCAGGCCAACGAAGAGGCGGTATTTGCCGCGTGGGGCGACGTGGAGGCGGCGTACCAGCGGCGGGCCGATCTCATTCCCAATCTGGTGGAGGTGGTCAAGGGGTACGCGAAGCATGAAGCTGAAACCCTGACGGCGGTGACCGAAGCCCGGGCCAAGGTCGGGTCCATGCAGGTGACCCGTGATGCCGTGAACAATCCGGAAACCCTGGCCAGGTTCCAGCAGGCCCAGGGGGAGCTCTCCAGCGCGCTCTCGCGGCTCATGGTCGTGGTGGAACGGTATCCGGACCTGAAGGCCAACCAGAATTTCCTCGATCTCCAGAACCAGCTCGAGGGTACCGAGAACCGGATCAATGTAGCCCGGACCCGCTACAACAAGGCGGTACAGGACTTCAATACCAGCATCAGAACCTTCCCCAACAGTCTTACGAACAAGCTGCTGCTCCACCTGGAGCGCAAGGAGCCGTTCAAAGCCGACGAAGGCGCCAAGGCCGCGCCTAAAGTGAAATTTTGACGAGGTCCCGGATCTCCGGTCTGAACATGAAGCGCCTGCTTCTCGCCATATGCATCATTCTGTTCCCGACGCTCGTTGCAGCACGCGACGTGCCGCAACTGCGCGGGTACGTGAACGATTACGCCGGACTCCTGTCTCCGCAGGGAGCACAACGGGTGGAGCAGATCCTGGCCGATCTCGAACGGAGCGATTCGACCCAGATCGTCGTGCTGACGGTACCCTCCCTGGAGGGCGACAACCTTGAGGAATTTTCCATCCGGGTGGCGGATGCCTGGCGGATCGGACAGAAAGGTACGGACAATGGTGCCATTCTTCTGGTTGCCCGGGCCGAGCGGAAGGTGAGGATCGAGGTGGGGCGGGGGCTCGAAGGGCGCCTGACCGACCTTGTCTCCGGACGGATCATCCGGGGCGAGATTACTCCCTATTTCAGACAAGGGGATTACGACGGCGGAATTCTGGCCGGCGTGTCCGCCATGGCAGCCGCGGTGAAGGGGGAGTATGCCGACGTTCCGCGCGACCTCAGGCAGGGGAAGAGGAGTGCTCCACCCATCATGGGACTGCTCATTTTCGTGGGGGTTGCCTGCGTCTTTCTCGGAGCGTTTTCCCGTATCCTCGGCGGTCTTGCCGGAGCTGTCGGGTTGCCGCTGGTTACCCTGCTTACCGTGCCGGGGCTTGGCCTTGTCTTGCTTGCCGGCCTTGCGGTGGCAGGATTCGTGGCAGGCCTCGCGCTCACCTCGCTGTTCGGCGGCGGTGGCAGGGGCGGAGGAGGCTTTGGCGGCGGCCCGTACCTCGGAGGTGGCTTTGGGGGAGGGTATGGCGGAGGCTGGTCGTCGGGGGGCGGTTTTTCCGGCGGCGGTGGCGGATTCGGCGGCGGCGGAGCATCGGGCGACTGGTGACGCGGGGTAATCAGGCATGAAGGCTGAAACGTTTTTTACGTCCGAGGAAAAGGAGCGAATCCGCCACGCCGTGGCATCAGCGGAAGCGGCCACCTCAGGCGAAATTGCGACCATGGTGGCGACTGACAGCGACAGCTACCGTGAGGCGGAAACACTTGGCGCAGTCCTTCTGGCCGGACTGGTGTCGATTGCCGTTGCCATGGGGCTCCACCATGTAACCATCTGGACGTATATCCCCCTTGTTTTCATTCTGTTTCCGGCTGCTCGGGCAGTCATGCGCCGGATACCGCGCCTGAAACTTCCCTTTGTCGGCAGGGCCCGCCTTGCCGAGGCCGTGCGTGAGCGGGCCGTGCGCGCGTTCTATGAGCGCGGGCTCTACCGGACCCGGGAAGAAACCGGCATCCTCATTTTCATATCGCTCCTCGAACGCAAGGTCTGGATCCTGGGAGACCGGGGGATCAACGCAAAGATACCGCCGGGCTTCTGGGAGGGGCTGGCCGCTGAATTGGCCCGGGGGATACGGCAGGGAAGGGGCTGTGATGCCCTCTGCGCCGCTGTTGCCGGGTGCGGGGCCGAACTGGCCCGGCATTTCCCGCGCCGGGCCGATGATGTGAACGAACTGGCGGATGACCTGATGACGTGAGGGTGGTCAGGGCATCTCCGCGGATTCGCCCGTGTGGCGCGGGCGCCGCAGAAGCAGCAGGAAAGGGATCACGCTGAGAAAGGCGATCCCCACGATCCAGAAGATCCGGTTGTAGGCCAGCATCCCCGCCTGTTTCTGAATCACACCGTAGAGTGCCCCAAGAGCAGCTTTCCCGGCGCTCACCCCATCCATTCCCCGGAGTTTCATCCCCTCCGTCAACATGCTGAGCCGTTGCTGTGCCGCAGGATTGTACGGTGTTACCTGTTCCACCAGGACGTTCTGGTAAAACTGGTGATACCGGGCGATGAGGGTGGCGGCAACGGCGATGCCCACGCTGCCGCCGATGTTGCGCATCAGGTTGAGCATGCCGGTGGCGTTGCCCATCTCTTCCCTGGGAATCGGCATGAGGGTCACGGTATTGAGGGGGACGAACAGCATGGCGAGCCCCACGCCGAGGACCACGCGCGGCCAGACGAAGTCCCAGTAGGATGCCTCCAGGGTGAACCGCTGCATGAGGAACATGGCGGTTGCTCCGATCAGAAGCCCTGCCAGAACCACCTTCCGGCCGTCGTAGCGTGAGATGACCGCCCCCACGAACGGCATGGTCAGCAGGGTGGCCACCCCGCCCGGGGCCAGGACCATCCCCGCCAGGGTTGCATCGTAGCCCATGAGCGTCTGGAGGAAGAGCGGGATCAGCATGATGGAGCTGTAGAGGCAGAACCCGATCATGAACATGATGAGATTGCCGGCGGAAAAGGAAATGTCCTTGAACAGGCGCAGGTTGACGATGGGGTGCTCGTGCCTGAGCTCCACATAGACGAGGAGCAACAGCGCACCTGCCGAGACGATGGATGCGCCGGTGATGAAGGATGAGTTGAACCAGTCGTCCTGCTGCCCCTTGTCGAGCACGATCTGCAGCGCCCCGAGCCCGACGGTCAGCAACCCCAGCCCCCACCAGTCGATGGACAGCTTCGAGCGGCGGAGATAGGGAGGGTCGAAGATGAAGTAGACCGCCATGATCACCGCCAGGATGCCGATGGGGATGTTGATGTAGAAGATCCAGCGCCAGTTCAGGTTGTCGGTGATCCAGCCCCCCAGGGCCGGGCCGATGATGGGGCCGAACATGGCGCCGATGCCGAAGATGGCATTGGCCATTCCCCGTTCCCTGGGCGGGAATGTTTCCATGAGGATCGCCTGGCTGCTTGGGATCAGGGCTCCACCCGCAGCGCCCTGGACTATCCTGAAGAAGATGAGGCTTGCCAGGTTGGGCGCGGCGCCGCAGAGAAACGAGGCAATGGTGAAGAGGGTGATGCAGGAGATGAGGAACCGCTTCCTGCCGAAGAGTCGCGAGAACCAGCCGGTCATGGGGAGGACCACGGCGTTGCTCACCAGGTAGGAGGTGAGCACCCAGGTGATTTCGTCGGTGCCGGCATTGAGGCTCCCCTGCATGTGGGGAAGCGCCACGTTCGCCACGGAGGTGTCGACGATCTCCATGATGGTCGGCAGCATCACCGTGATGGTGATGAGCCACTTGTTGACGGTTTTCGTGTCCGGTTCCACGTCTCCTGCCTTCTAGAACGGCCAGAGTCCGTGGAGGATGTCGCCCAGGGAGCGCTCCACATCCACCGACGGCACCACGCTCATGCCCACCCGCAACAGGTGGCCGGGATCGCTTGCCCTGTCCACGGCGATCTTGACCGGAACCCGCTGGACGACCTTCACGTAGTTGCCCGTGGCATTTTCAGGCGGCAAGAGCGAGAAGGCCGCGCCGGTTCCGGCCATGATGCTGTCGATCCTGCCCGAGAAGGTGCGGCCGGGATAGGCGTCAACCGTAAAGGTCACCTTCTGGCCCGGCTTCATGTGGGTAAGCTGGCTCTCCTTGTAGTTGGCAGTGATCCAGACGTCATCCAGGTCGACCACGGCCATGAGGGGCTGGCCCGCCTGGATCGTGTTGCCCGGCTCCACTGATTTGCGCGTGACGTAACCGTTGGCGGGCGCCAGGATTTTCGTGTAGGAAAGGTTGAGGGACGCCGTGGCGAGCTGGGCATCGCGCAGCGCCACCCGGGCTTCACGGCTGCCGTTCCCGGACAGGCCGATTTCGGCCTGTGCCTTGCGCATCTGCTCCTCTGCCTCGCGCACCTGGGCCGCCGCCACCCGCTTCGCCGTTTCGAGCCGGTCGAACTGTTCGCGGGGGATGACCTCCTTTGCCAGCAAAGCCGTGCCGCGTGTCAGGTCCAAGTCGGCCTGGGCCAGGCGCGCCCGGGCATGGTCGACCGCGGCACGCGCCGCTTCCACCTGGGCATAGTCGCCCGAGGTCTCGTTGCGGGCCATGGCAAGGGCTGCCGTGGCCTCGCTGACCCGGGTCCGGTAGTCGCTGGGATCCAGTTCCGCAAGGATATCTCCTTTTTTCACGGCCTGGTTGTCAGTGACATACACCACGGCGACCGTACCCGGCACCCGGGAGGACACCGCATGGATGTGGGATTCCACGAAGGCGTTGTCCGTGGCTAGGTACGTCATGCCGTGGACGAGCCAGCGCAGGCCGATCACCGCTCCAACCACGAACAGTATGAGCAGGACAATGCCCGCCCGTCTCCGCTTGCCGCCGCTCCCCTTGCTCTGTGGCGCCGGCTGGGCCGACGGGATTTCCCGGGTTTCTCCCCGGTCCGGTAGTTCCTGTTCCGTTGTCATGCCTACAGTTCTCCCATTGCTTTGCTGACACGGGCCTTGGCGACCTGGAAGTCGAAGACGGCCCGGTGATAATCGGTCTTGATCTGGGTAAGCAGTGTCTGGGCGTCGAGCACATCGGTGGCTGTGCCGACCTGGGCCTGGTAGCGGTCCCGGTTGATCCTCAGGTTTTCTTCTCCTTGGCGGATTGCCGTTTCAACGCTCTTGATCCGCTGTTCCGCCACCCGGGCATCGTTCAGGGCAGTGGCAAGCTCGAGCCGGACCTGTTCCCGCGCCAGTCGCAACGCATCGCGGCTTCTGGTGAGGCGTTCGACTGACTGCCGGTGTCTGGATTCCGTGGAGAACCCTTCGAAGAGGTTGATCTTCAGCCCCACGGTTGCGGCATAGATTGCCTGTTCGCGCACCTTGCTGTTCTCCACGTAGTCGATGCCCGCCTTGGCATAGAGCTCGGGGTAGTAACCGCTCCTGGCCTCGGAAACTTCCGCATCGGCGGCGTCCGCGCTTCGCGCCAGGGCAGCCAGTTCGGGACGGGTGGCAAAGGCGCGTTCCTCGGCCCCGGCAGTATCGGGCATGGCGGATTCGGTCCCCTCCTCAAGCTCGTCCCGCCGGTCGAGCGGTCTTCCGGTCAGGTGATTGAGGTACATCCAGCGGTTTTCGAGCCGGTTGGCCGCCACCAGGCGCTTCTGGGTGCTTTCCGCCAGTCTGACCTGGGCCTGGAGGAGGTCGTTGCGGGTGACCACCCCCTGTTCAAAGAGATTGGTGGCGATCCGCAAATGATCGGTGCGCTGGGCCACTTCCTCCTCGGCGGTGCCGAGGAGGCGCCGTGCTTCGAGGATGCCGAAATAGGCCTCGACAACCTGGAGGAATACGTCTTTTTCGGCCCCGGCGTACTGCTGGACAGCCGCCTCGTGGAGGAGGGACGCCCGCTGCCGGCGCGAGGCGGTGCGGCCGAAGTCATAGATGGTCTGGGTCACGGAGAGGTTGAAGAATCCATAGGTTCCGTCCTGGGTCTCGATGCTGCCCCTCTCGCCGAAATTGACCGCCTGGGGCTTTGCCTGGAGGGTGTACCCGCCCTGGAAGTCCACGCGCGGGAGGAAGCCGCTCCGGGCCTGGGTGATCGCCTCCTGCGCGATGAGGCGGTCGGAGGCCGTTACGGCCAGGGAGTAGTTGCCGGCCGCGGCAAGATTCAGGCATTCCGTGAGTGAAAGCGCGCCGGCCGTGCCCGGAGTCGCTGTCCAGAGCGCAAGGATCAGGAGAGGAATGCTACGGATTGGTAGTGGTTTCATGGCGATTCTCCGGGGCGGTCCTGATTTTTTCCAGGAGATGATGCAAACTGTTCCGTTCGTCTTCCGATAGGGGAGCGAGAAAGAGGGCAAGCACCTCCGCCGCAGTGGCGCAGAGTTCGCGTTCGAGTGTCATGCCCCGTTGGGTGAGGCAGATGCGATAGGCGCGGCGGTCTTCGGGGTGGGGCTGCCGCTTGACCAGACCGAGCTTTTCGAGCCGGTCAACGAGACCGCCGATGGTGGTCCGGTCAATGAGGGTCTTCTGGGACAGGGCCGTCTGGGATTGGCCATCTTCTTTCCAGAGAAAGGCAAGGACGCTGAACTGCGGAGGGGTCAGGCCGTAGGGATCCAGTTGGTCCTTGAACAACGCAAAGCCCCGCTGATAAGCCTTGGCAAGGTGGAAGCCGATACTGTTCTCAATGTCGTACATGCTGGCATCCGATCGCTGCGTACAATGACAATCATTGTACAGATAATCAGTATACTGTCAATGCGTGCCTGGGCTGTCGATGTCTGCTTGGCAGTGCAGGGGAAGGCTGTTAAGGCTGTTGCCGAACCGGCGCAGTCAGGGCTGAGGTTTCGGGTGGGCTGGCCAGTGCCGCAGTTGGCGGCGCATTATTGGTCGGGGCTGGTTGGGGCGGTTCCGGTGCGCTGACCGGGGGAAGAAGTGCAAGGGCCGGTGCGGCAGGACGGTAGAGCCTGCGGTATATCTCCGCAAATGTCAGGACTTTTTTTACGTACTCGCGGGTTTCGTAGTAGGGAATGTTCTCGATGAATTCGTCTTCGCGCAGGCCGGCAAGGGAGCGCCGCCACCGGTCCACCGGCCTGGAGCCCGCATTGTAGGCCGCCACGGCGGAAACCACGTTGCCGTTGTACTGCTTGAGCAGGTCTTTCAGGTGTCTGACTCCGAGGCCGACATTGAAGGCTGGGTCGGTGAGGCGCAGGGAAATACCGGTGGAGGTGGACGAACCATTGACCATGCCCTTGGCAGTGGACGGCATGAGCTGCATGAGTCCCACCGCGCCGACCGGCGAGAGGGCAACGGGAGAGAAGCCGCTTTCGGCCTTGATGAGACCGAAGATCAATTCTTCAGGGATAGTGTGGCGGTTTGCCTCGGCTGCGACCGACTCACTGAAGCCGCGGGGGTAGAGCAGCCCCCAGGTGGTCGCCGTATCGCCGTCCATGCGGCGGGGCTGCTCCCCGCGCAGGGCCGCTGCCGCGGACGAATAATCATCCATCTCCAGGTAGAGGCGGGCGATGCCCAGGAGCCCCTTGCCCCGCAACGAGCCGTTTTTGCGGGCAATGGAGAGTTCGCTCCTGGCCTGATCATGGAGTCCCATGGCGATAAGTGCTCGTGCCCGTTCGTGTCCGGCAGGCGGGGCGATGATCTGGCGCGGGTCGTGCACTATCAGGGGCATTGCCTCTTCCTGCGGTGCCGGGGCGGTCGCCGTGAAGGTGTAAAAGGAAAAGGGGAATTCCTCTGCAAGCATGGCAAGACTTTGCCGGGCCACGGCCTCTTCGCCCATGCGCTGCAGGGAACGTCCGTGCCAGTAGAGTGCCCGTTCGCGGTAGTCGGCAGAGGCGGTCAGAAGCCGGAATGACTCCGCGGCGGAGCGATAGTCTCCGGTATTGTAGCGGGCCCAGGCAGCTTCCCACAATGCCCGCGGCTTGAGTTTCGTCCCGGGGTAGGTTGTCAGCAGTTTTTCCAGGACTGCCAGTTGATCGGCGTACCGCCCCTGGAATTTGCGGACAAATGCCGCCTCCAGCAGCGCATTGTCCGCAAACTCCGACGAGGGGGCCGACTCCGTCAGCTTGAGAAAGCCGAGAAATGCCTCGTCATCGTTACCGGCTTTGTCCTGGGCCCGGGCGAGCAGGAAACGGGCTTCGTCGGCAATCTCCCGTTTCGGCTCGCGCTCGATGAGGCCGGAGAACGTGCGTGCAGCATCTTTGTACCGTCTCAGTTTCAAGAGAGTCTCACCCGTCTTCAGTGCCACGCGGTCGTTGAAAGCGGCGGGCTGCTCCTTGGAGGGGATGGCACTGAAGACGGCAAGGGCGCGTTCGTACTTGCCGAGATTGTAGAGCGTAGTCCCCCGCTTGAGGAGTTCGTCGGGCGTTGGCGGAACGGCAGGGAATCCGAGCGCTTCGAGTCGCTTGAGTTCCTGTTCCGCGGTTTCAGCCACGGGCGATGCCGGATAGGCAAGCCAGATGGCGCGCAACTCCTGGACCGCCCGGCGTGGGTCGTCAAGTCCTTCGCGGCACAGGGCCGCTTTCAGGGTGGCGGTGACTGAGTCGGTTCCCGATGGGTACAGCTCAATGAATCGTATATACGAGGCAAGGGCCTGCCGGTACTCTTTGCGGGCGAACAGGGCATCCGCGAGGAGCATCCGCGCCTTCCGCAGGGTCGGGCTTTCGGGCCAGGTGCCCACGAGCCGTTGCAGCGCTTCTCCTGCCTCGTCGTAGCGGGCCGCGGCCATGAGCGCCTCCGCCTGCCAGAACAGTGCGTAATCGGCCAGCAGTGGAAGATCCTGTGCCGCAGCGCCAAGAAGTTCCGAGGCTTCGGGCCACTGTTCCAGACGACGGGCTGCCACGCCGTCCAGGAAGGTCCGCTCGGGTGATGGCGGGACGGTGCGCAGCTCGTCGCGCACACCGCGATAATCTTTATCCTTCATGCGAAGTGCTGCATTGCGGAGCGGTGCATCAGGGGCCGGAGCCATTGGTTGCGCAAAAGCTGACACCGCTAATACGAGACAAGCGAGGGGAGCAATAAGGAGTCTGGTGTACATATCCTGCAAACCTCGTGGGGCACGGCGGACAGGTGGCGCCACGCCGGTGAGTGGCATGAAAAACGCCGGCCCCGAACCGCCGGCCGGCGTCAACGGATTAAATAGTACCCGCAAGGGGGCGGAAAATGCAAAGGGTTTTTCAGTGATTGCGCCCGTATACGGATTGACTTTGCCGTGAAACTGCATGCATAGTAGCCGTGGCGTACAGCCCGGAGAGGGGACGGATGATGAAACGGAAACGGGAGGAGGTCCTCGCGTTCATCCGCGAGCAGGGGGGCAGCACCCCCTTCAGGGACATGATGCAGGCCTTCGGCGTAACCAAGGCCCATCGGCTGGGATTCAAGCAGTTCGTGGACCAACTGGTGTCGGCGGGCGATCTGGTGAAACAGCGCGGCAACCGCTACGCCGTACCGTCGGAGGAAACCGTCGTCCGGGGGCGCCTCGTCACCCACCGCGAGGGATACGGCTTCGTGGCCCCCGAGGGGGGAGGAGACGACGTCTACGTCCCGGCCCGATACTTGGGGGGAAACCTCCACGGGGATGTGGTTGAAGTCCGGGTTGAATCCTTTAAGCGTGGAGGGAAGAAGGAAGGGCGGATTATCCGGACCATCGAACGGGGACTCAAGCGGATCGTCGGCCGATTCGACACCGCCGGCGGGGTGGGGTTCGTTCAGCCGGACGACACCCGCATTACCCGGGATATCGCGGTTCCCCAAAAAGCATGGGCAGGAGCCCGTAGTGGGCAGGTGGTAGTGGCGGAGCTTACGGCCTGGCCCACGGAGCGGAAAAAAGCGGAGGGGCGCATCGTGGAGGTGTTGGGCTTTCCCGACGACCCCGAGGTGGAGGTCCTCACCATCATCCGCAAGCATGACCTTCCCTTTGAATTTCCCGTAGACGTACTGACCGAGGCCCGTTCCACGCCCCAGCAGGTGCGCAGGGGGGGCCTGGCCAAACGGGTGGATCTGCGGGAGCGGCTTACCGTCACCATTGACGGTGAAACGGCCCGGGATTTCGACGACGCGGTATCCGTGCAGCGGGAAAAGGGGGGCGACATCCGGCTCTGGGTCTCCATCGCCGATGTGTCCCACTACGTGAAACCGGGATCTGCCCTGGACCGTGAAGCCTACCTGCGGGGAACCTCTGTCTATTTCCCGGACCGCTGTATCCCCATGCTGCCCGAGGAACTTTCCAACGGCATCTGTTCGCTCAATCCCCAGGTGGAGCGCCTGACGCTCACGGCCGAGATGCTGTTTACCCGCAACGGGGCCATGAAAGCTTCGTCGTTCTACCCGAGCGTGGTCAGGAGCGCCGCACGGCTCACCTATACGACGGTCCGCAAGGTGCTCGTGGACGGCGATCCGGAGGCAATCAGGGCCAACCGTCACCTGGTAGACGACCTGGAAGTAATGAAGGAGTTGGCGCTACGCCTCATGGAAAAGCGGAAGAAACGCGGCAGCATCGATTTCGATCTGCCCGAGCCGCAGATCGTCCTGGATCTCCAGGGGGAGATGGTGGATATCGTCCGGTCCGAGCGCAACCTGGCCCACCGGATCATTGAAGAGTTCATGCTGGCGGCCAACGAGGCGGTGGCGTCCCATATCGAGGAGCGGGGTGTTCCCTCCCTCTATCGGGTTCACGAGCCGCCCGACCCGGCCAAGCTGACCGATTTCCAGGAGTTCATCTTCAATTTCGGCTATGTCTTCCGGATGGATGGCGACCGGGTCGACCCCCACGAACTCCAGCGGCTCATCGACGAAGCCGAAGGAAAGCCCGAGGAGCGGATGATCAACGAGGTGCTCCTGCGGTGCATGAAGCAGGCCCGCTACAGCCACGAAAACCTGGGGCATTTCGGCTTGGCGGCCCGTTGCTACACCCATTTCACCTCCCCCATCCGCCGTTATCCCGATCTGGTTGTGCACCGCATTCTCAAGGACATTCTCGCCGGGGCCGTGACTGAGAAGGAACAGGAACGCCTGGCCGCCGCCCTGCCGGAGACGGCCGAGCAGACGAGTCGCCGGGAGCGTCTCGCCATGGAGGCTGAGCGGGAGATCGTGGCGCTCAAGAAGGCCCAGTTCATGAAAGAGCGGGTCGGCGAAACCTTTGAGGGCTATATCACCGGGGTGAGTTCCTTCGGATTTTTCGTAGAACTGATCGATCTGTTTGTCGAGGGGATGGTTCATGTCTCTACCCTGGCCAACGACTTTTACCGTTACGAGGAGAAACGGCATTCGCTGGTGGGGGAACGGACAAAGGAGACCTTCCGGATCGGCGACAGGGTAAGTGTTCTGGTGGCTGCGGTGAGCATTGAGCGGCGGCAGGTGGAGTTCGTTCTCGCGGGGCTGCACGAAGCCCGGCCGGGCTCGGCGGCAAGGGCGCCGGCAACGGAGGAGTATCCACGGATACCGGTCAGGGGGAAGCGGCCCAAGGCCGGTCAGGTTTCCCGGGGCTCGGGGGGGGCGGCCGGCCGTGGCGCCGGGGAGAAGCGTACCGGGGGCAAAGGCGGACGGCGCAAGCGGTGACATTTCCCGGACATGCCATCCGTCCGCTTTACTCACGTTGTCACGCTGTGCTACTGTCTATCGGTTACACCACGCACGTCAAGGTAGAGGTGACATGTCAGAAGATAATCAGAAGGTCCTGCCGTTCCTCGAGCATCTGGTGGAACTGCGCAAGCGGCTTATCATCATCATTGTGGCGGTTGTGGTGGGCATGGGGTTCGCCTGGAACCTCTCGAACGGCCTCCTCCATTTTGTTACAAAGCCGATCACCGGCGAAACCTACCTGACCGATATCAAGAAGCAGGTTTATCAGGAGGTGGGCAAGCGTTTTCCGGCCGCATACAAGCAGTTCGAGCTGGAAAAGGCGATGAACGCGGCACCCAAGGAGCGCAAGCTCAATTACAGCGCCCCCCTTGAGCCCTTTTTCGTGCAGTGCAAGATATCGGTTATTGCCGGATTCATCCTTGCGCTACCCGTTGTGTTTTACCAGCTCTGGCTTTTCATCGCACCGGGGCTCACCCGGAAGGAAAAGCGGATGGTGGTGCCCTTCGTGACAGTAAGTACGGTGAGTTTCTGCGTGGGAGCGCTCTTTTTCCTGGTGGTCATCTGGCCGGTCATCATCAATTTTTCCCTGTCCTATGAAGCGGAGGGGCTCAACAGCCTCTTCAACATGAGCGCGTACATCAACTTCTGCCTCCGGCTGATCCTGATGTTCGGCCTCATCTTCGAGTTGCCGATCCTGATGCTGCTTCTGTCGCGCTTCGGGATCGTCACCTATGCGTTCCTTGCCCGCAACCGCCGCTACGCCCTTCTGGCAAGCTCCATTGTGGCTGCCTTCCATGCCGACCTCATCACCATGTTCGTCATCATGGTGCCTCTCTACCTGATGTATGAAATCAGCGTCTGGCTCGTTCTTCTCTTCGGCAAGAAAAAGCCGGTGGAGGCAGTGGCCGGCGAGGGGCCGACCGGCGCCGCATCATGAAGATCTTCCGGAGCATTGACGAAATTCACGCGTCACTGCCGAACCCGGTGGTGACCATTGGCAACTTCGACGGCGTTCACCTCGGGCACCGCGAGATATTCCGGCGGGTCAAGCGTGAGGCTGCGCGGCTGGGCGGGGTTTCCATGGTGATCACCTTTACTCCCCACCCCCTCAAGGTCCTGGGACTCCGGAAAGAACTGCGCCTCATCAATACCTATGCCGAGAAGGAGCTTCTCATCGAAGCGTCAGGGATCGATTGTCTTCTGACGATCCCCTTTACCGCCGAATTCGCCGCCATCAGCGCCGAACGGTTCGTGGGCGAAATCCTCGTGGGACGGATCGGGGTGAAGAAGCTCGTCATCGGCTATGATTATGCCTTTGGCAGGAACCGTGAAGGCGATGTGGCCATGCTCCGGAGGATGGGCGAAGCGCACGGCTTCGAGGTGGACGTGCTCGATCAGATCGCCAGCGGCGGGACGGTATACAGCAGCAGCGCCGTACGGCGCGTGATCGCGGCGGGCAATGTCCGTGAGGTGGTCAGCCTGATCGGCCGGCACTATTCAGTGGGAGGAACGGTGGTTCACGGCCGCCGGCGCGGGAAGGACCTGGGGTTCCCCACGGCCAATCTCCTGACCGAAAAGGAATTGATCCCCGCCGCCGGGGTCTACGCCGTCAAGGTGCGAGTGGACGATACCATCCGGGACGGGGCCTGCAACATCGGCAATAATCCCACCTTCGGCAATGAAGAGGTGACCATCGAGGTTCATATCCTCGACTTCGACGGCGACCTCTACGGCAAGGAAATCCGCGTGTATTTCGTGGATCGGGTCCGTGAGGAGCTGCGCTATCCCGATCTCAATGCCCTCAAGGAGGGAATCAGCAGGGATGTGGCCCGGTGTCGCGAGATCCTGGCCGGCGTCTCCATCATCGAATACCGCGACTATCTCGGCGGTGATGCGGCGTGAGAAGGGTGCCGGGCGACCGACGTTTCTGGCTCGGAATCGGGATCAGTGTGTTTTTTGTGGCGCTGCTGGTGCGCTCGGTGGATGGGCATGAGCTTCTGCGTGCGTTCCGGGGCATCCATGCCGGCTACGTGGTCGCGGCGGTGGCCGTTACGCTCCTGAGCTACCTCGTCCGTGCCCTGCGCTGGAAGTATCTCCTCTCTCCCCTGGGCGAAACCCGCTTCGCCAACCTGTGTTCCGCCACCCTCATCGGTTACATGGCCAACAACCTGCTGCCGGCGCGACTGGGAGAGTTCATCCGGGCCTGGGTGCTGGCCAGGCGTGAGGAAATGGAGCCGGGATCGGTGTTCGCCACCCTGGTTCTCGATCGCCTGACGGATGGCTTCACGGTGCTTCTCTTTCTGCTCGCAACCCTGTTCACGCTTCAGCTTCCGGCGGGAAGCGAGGCAATCGGGCAGGGGCTCGTGATCGGCGGGTACATGATGCTCGGCCTGTACGCTGTGGTGGTTGTGGCGCTCGTGCTGCTCAAAAGGAAGACCGCGGCATCGCTCCGGTTTCTCGAGCGACTGCTCCGCCCCTTTCCGGCACGGTTGGCGGAACGGGTCATTCCGCTGGTCGGCTCCTTTCTCGGCGGGGTAAGGATTTCGCCCCGTCCGCGGGAGTGGTGGGCGGTGGGGAGCACATCCGTGGCCATCTGGGTCCTGGCGGTAATCCCCGTGGACCTGGTCCTGCGAGCCTTCGGCTTTTCCTTCCCGTTCGCCGTTTCCCTGTTCATCCTGGTCCTGCTGGTCTTTGCGGTCATGGTGCCGGCGTCGCCGGGATATGTGGGAACGTACCACGCCGCGTGCGTCTATGGCCTGCTGGCCTTCGGAGTTCCCCGCGAGACGGCCTTGAGCGCGGCCATCGTGATTCACGGCATCAACTATGTTCCGGTCATTGCCGTGGGTATTGCCTTTCTCTGGAGGGAAGGCCTTTCCCTCAAGGCGCTGCGGTGCAGTGGGCCCTTGCCGGGGGCCGGGACCCCTTCAGGGGGGAAATGAGATTCATGGAGAGGTTCTGATGCGCGCATCCCAATCCGCCATTTTTCGTCGGATCGACCCCTTTGCCGTCCTGTCGTTCACCATACCTCTTGCCGTTTATTTGCTGACTCTCGCCCCGTCAGTGACGTTTTTTGACAGCGGCGAGTTCATAACGGCCATCCATTCCCTGGGCACGGCCCATTCGCCCGGCTATCCCCTGTTCGTCAATTACGGCAAACCATTCACCTGGCTTCCCTTCGGCACTATCGCTTTCCGGGTCAATATCGCCACGGCCGTTTCCGCGTCAGCGGCCTGCTTTGCCGTCTATTTCCTTACGCGTCATCTGCTGAAGCGGGAAGAGCTGGTTCCGGATCTGCGTTTTTCGGATACCTTTGCCAGGGGGTGCGCACTGGCCGCGGCCCTTGCCTTTGCCTTTTCCGCGCGGCTCTGGCTCCAGTCGAACCACGACAAGCCCTATCCCCTGGTTGCCTTCATGGCAGCATGGTCTTTTATCTTCTCGTCACCTGGCGCGAGCGCTACGATGAGGGAGAGATGCGGCCGTCCCACATCTACCTGGGGGCATTCATCTGCGGTCTCGCCACGGGCGCCCATCAGACCATAGTGCTCATGCTGCCGGCCTATGCGTGGCTGATCCTTTCCAAAAACTGGCGTTTGGCGGCAAGGGTGAAGGAGCTTGCTCTCACGGTCGCCTTTGGTCTCATGGGGTTTGCCATTCAGCTCCACATGCCGATCCGTGCCCTGCGCAACCCCCTGCTCAACTGGGGAGATCCCCGGACTCTCGACCTGTTTCTCTGGAATTTTCTCCGCAAGGGATATCCGGTGGAGCCGCCGGCCCGGAACTTGGCCCTTGCCTGGCAGCAGCTTTCCGCTTTCAACCTCCCGCGGGAGTTCACGTGGGTCGGGCTTGCGCTGTTGCTGGTGGGGCTTTTTGCCTTTCTCATGCGGCGCCGGGACGAAATCATCGCCTACCTGCTCGCCATTGCCTGTTCGCTGCTGGTTATTGTCGGCTATTTCAATACGCCCGGCGATCTCATCTTTCTCACCGAGGAGTTCTTCACCCCGATCTACCTCCTTTCGGCCGTGTTCATCGGCCTGGGGCTCTTTACGCTGCTGCGGCTGGCGCTCAGGAACAATCCGGTGGAGAAACTGCGATCGGTGCCGATAAAGCTTATGGCGGGACTGCTGCTCCTTGTGCTCCCCTCGGCCATCTGCGCCATGAACTACTACGAGAACGATCAGCACGAGAATTATGTGGCCTTCGATTACGCCACCAATACCCTGCGCTCCCTCTCGCCGGACGCGGTTCTCTTCACATGGGGCGACAGCGGTGCCTTTCCCCTCTGGTACCTTCAGGGAGTGGAGCGGATGCGCGAGGATCTGGACCTCCTGCACACGCCCCACCTGGTTTTTGATTGGTATCTTGACGCCTTTCCCCACCTGTTCGGCAGGAGCGTGCTCCGGACCGTGCCGGAGGGAAAGCAGTCGGCTGAAGCGGCTCTCAAGCTGGCCGTGGCGGAACAGATTGCCAGCAGGCCGATATTTATAGATTTTTCAACGCGTTACTCCCTGCCGTTTGCCGAATACGGCCTGAAGCAGCGCGGCATCTGTTATCAACTGATCAATGACGGCGGATCCGTCCTCCGGCCGCCCGATCTGTCAGTGTGGAGGCTCTATGCCTCACGGGGATACACGAGCCAGATGGGCTTCAGGGACCTGGACACGGGCAAGGCGATCCTCATTTACGCCAGTTGCCGCATGGAGGCCGGAGAAATACTGCTACGCATGGGCTACCGCCAACAGGGAGCGGAGGAGTTGCGGGCCGCCGCGGCCATAGCCCCCGAGTTGCGGGCACAGGTGGAACAGGTGCTTGCGGCCTATGGAGCGAGGTAATCATGCCATTTACGGGTGCTACCAGGGTACTGGGGATTATCGGTCGGCCGGTGTCCCATTCGCTTTCGCCTCTCATGCAGAATGCGGCGCTGCAAGCCATGGGGCTCGATTACGCCTACGTTCCCTTTGCCGTTGAGGAGGACCGCCTGGCCGACGCGGTGAGGGGATTGGCGGCACTGGGCGTTGTCGGCTTCAACGTGACCATTCCCCACAAATCAGCCATCCTGCCGTTGTTGAACCGGCTCTCGCCGGAAGCCGGGCTGATCGGCGCCGTCAATGTCGTAAAACGCGAAGGGAGCGAGCTGGTCGGATACAACACCGACGGAACGGGCTTTATTCACTCCCTGCGCCAGGATCTCGGTTTTGATCCGGCCGGGTGTCGGATTCTCGTCATGGGGGCAGGTGGCGCCGCCCGGGCCGCAGTTGCATCGTTGGCCGGTGCAGGGGCGGCATCGGTGGTTATCGCCAACCGGAGCATCGCCAGGGGGGAAGAACTGGCGGAGGCGTTCGGGCGGCACTTTGTCGGCACACAATTTGCTGCAATTTCCCTCGACCCTGAGAACCTGAATCGATGCGTTCAAAATTTTGACCTGCTGGTGAATACCTCTTCCGTGGGCATGGGGGGGACCGCTTTCCCGGGCATGGATCTCTCCCGCATGGGTTCCCACGGTGCCGTGTACGACATGGTCTATGTCCCCGCTGTCACCCCCCTGCTCGCCGAGGCTGAGCGTTGCGGCATACGCTGCGCCAACGGCATCGGCATGCTGGCGTCCCAGGGGGAGTGCGCACTGGAAATCTGGACCGGAGTGCGGCCTCCCGAGGGGCTCATGAAAGGGTGTCTCATGGCGGCGTTGATGGACTAACTACTTATTGACATTGGATTTTTAACGACCTATGATAGTTTTTTTGCCAATGTGCCGGAGAGTCTATGCAGGCTAGCAGACTGGGAGAACTCCTGGTTCGAAATAACATCATCACCAAGGAACAACTTGCCAAGGCACTGGACGAGCAGCGAACCTCCGGCGGCCAGCAGCGCCTTGGTTCCATCCTCGTCAAGAACGGCCTTGTCACCGAGCCCGATCTCACCACGTTTCTCTCCAAGCAGTACGGCGTTCCCTCCATAAACCTGAGCGAATTCGAAGCCGACATGGCAGTGGTGAAGATCATCCCCGCTGACGTGGCCCAGAAGTATCAGATCGTCCCGGTGAACAGGGCCGGCTCGACCCTGATCATCGCCATGGCTGACCCGTCGAACATCTTTGCCATCGACGACATCAAGTTCATGACCGGCTACAACGTGGAGGTGGTCGTCGCTTCCGAGTCGTCCATCAAGACCGCCATCGACAAGCACTATGACCAGTCCGCGTCCCTGGCGGACGTCATGAGCGACCTGGAGATGGACGATCTGGAGGTCGTCGGCGAAGACGAGGAGGTGGACGTCTCCTCCCTCGAACGGGCCACCGAGGATGCGCCGGTCGTAAAGCTCGTGAACCTGATCCTCACCGACGCGATCAAGAAGAAGGCGAGCGATATCCATATCGAGCCCTACGAGCGGACCTTCCGGGTGCGCTACCGGATCGACGGCGTCCTCTACGAAGTCATGAAGCCCCCCCTGAAGCTGAAGAACGCCATCACGTCGCGGATCAAGATCATGGCCGATCTGGATATCGCCGAACGGCGGCTTCCCCAGGACGGCCGCATCAAGATCAAAATGGGTGGCGGACAGGACATGGACTACCGGGTGTCGGTCCTGCCGACCCTGTTCGGTGAGAAAGTGGTTCTGCGGCTCCTGGACAAGTCGAACCTCCAGCTCGACATGACCAAGCTGGGCTACGAGCCCACCGCGCTGAGCTACTTCAAGGATGCGATTCACAAGCCCTTCGGCATGGTGCTGGTGACCGGACCCACGGGGAGCGGCAAGACGGTTTCTCTCTATTCGGCGCTTGCCGAACTCAACAAGACCACTGAGAACATCTCCACTGCCGAGGACCCGGTGGAGTTCAACTTCGCCGGCATCAACCAGGTGCAGATGCACGAAGATATCGGTCTCACCTTTGCCGCCGCGCTCCGCTCGTTCCTGCGCCAGGACCCGGACATCATCATGATCGGAGAGATCCGGGACTTCGAAACGGCCGAGATCGCCATCAAGGCAGCTCTCACCGGCCACCTGGTCCTCTCGACCCTCCACACCAACGACGCCCCGGCCACCATCAACCGGCTGTTGAACATGGGGGTCGAGCCGTTTCTGGTGGCCTCGGCGGTGAACCTGATTACCGCCCAGCGCCTCGCCCGTCGGGTCTGCTCCGAGTGCAAGGCGGTGGAGGAGATTCCGGTTCAGGCCCTGATCGATGCGGGCGTTCCTCCCGAGGAAGCTCCCGAATACGTCTGCTATCACGGCGCCGGTTGTGCCAAGTGCAACAACACCGGCTACAAGGGACGTGTCGGTTTCTATCAGGTCATGCCCATGCTGGAGGAAATCAGGGAGCTGATTCTCAACGGTGCCAACACGGCCGAGATCAAACGCGAATCCATGCGCCTGGGCATCAAGACCATGCGCCAATCGGGTCTTACCAAGCTCAAGGAGGGGGTCACCTCCTTCGAAGAGGTGCTGCGGGTTACCGTGGCCGACGATTAGGAGACTTCACGATGGCCAATATGCATCAACTGCTGACCGAACTGGTCGGCCGTGGGGGCTCGGACCTTCACATCACCACCAATTCGCCTCCCCAGATCCGGGTCGACGGTCAGTTGATCCCCCTCGAGATGCCGCCGCTCAATGCAGTGGACACCAAACAGCTCTGCTACAGCATCCTCACCGAGCAGCAGAAGCACAAATTCGAGGAAGCCAACGAGCTTGACCTTTCCTTCGGCATCAAGGGGCTTTCCCGTTTCCGGGGGAACGTGTTCATTCAACGGGGGGCCGTTGCCGGCGTGTTCCGGGTGATCCCTTACAAAATTCTCACCTTTGAGGAACTGGGTCTGCCGCCAGTGGTGAAGGAACTGGCGGAGAAGCCGCGGGGGCTGATCCTCGTTACCGGCCCCACCGGCAGCGGCAAGTCGACCACCCTGGCCGCCATCATCGACAAGATCAACACCGAGCGGCACGATCATATCGTGACCATCGAGGATCCCATCGAGTACCTCCATCCCCACAAGAGTTGCGTGGTGAACCAGCGCGAGGTGGGGGCCGACACCAAAAGCTTCAAGAACGCCCTGAAATACATCCTGCGCCAGGACCCGGACGTGGTCCTCGTGGGCGAGCTCCGGGACCTGGAAACCATCGAGGCGGCCCTGACCCTTGCCGAAACCGGGCACCTCTGCCTTGCCACACTCCATACGAACTCGGCGGTGCAGACCATAAACCGGATCGTGGACGTATTCCCCCCCTACCAGCAGCCCCAGGTTCGCGCCCAGCTTTCCTTCGTCCTGGAGGGGGTCATATCCCAGACCCTGCTCCCGAACGTGTCGGGCAAGGGGAGGGTGCTGGCCCTGGAGGTGATGGTGCCCAATCCGGCCATCCGCAACCTGATCCGCGAGGACAAGATCCACCAGATCTATTCCCAGATGCAGGTGGGGCAGGAAAAGTTCGGCATGCAGACCATGAACCAGTCCCTGTTCAGTCTGCTGCAGAAGCGACGGATCTCGCTTGACGTGGGCATGGCCCGTTCGTCCGATCCCGACGAGCTCAAGCAGATGCTGGCCAGCGGCCAGCGGCCGTCGGGTCCGCGCCCTCAAATGAGGTAACCGCCGTCGGGTCGATCCGTACACAGGAGGAGAAAGATGCCCAAGTTCAACTGGGAAGCGAGAAGCAGGACCGGCACCGTCCAGAAGGGGGTCATGGAGGCGGCCAGCGCCGCCGCCGTGGAGGCCCAGCTCAAAAAATACGGGTTCGGCAGCATTTCCGTGAAGGAGGAGGGGAAAGGCCTCTCCATGGAGATCAAGCTTCCCGGCTTTGCCCCCAAGGTGGAAACCAAGGATCTCGTGGTATTCACGCGGCAGTTCGCCACCATGATCGACTCTGGCCTGCCCCTGGTGCAATGCCTCGACATCCTCTCCAGCCAGCAGGAAAATAAAACCTTCAAGGACGTTCTCATCAGGGTGAAGGAGTCGGTGGAGGGGGGGTCCACCTTTGCCGATGCCCTGTCCAAGCATCCCAAGGTCTTTGACCAGCTCTACGTGAACCTGGTTGCAGCCGGCGAGGTCGGCGGCATCCTCGACACGATCCTGAACCGTCTTGCCGCCTATATCGAAAAAGCGATGAAACTCAGGAAGCAGGTCAAGGGGGCCATGGTCTATCCGACAACGATCATGGCAATTGCCGTTATCGTTGTCGGCGTCATTCTGGTGTTCGTCATTCCGACCTTTGCCAAGATGTTCCAGGAATTCGGCGGAGATCTGCCGGGACCAACCAAATTCGTCATCAATCTCAGTAACTTTGTGGTTAAATACATTCTCTTGATCATAGGCCTTGTCTTTGCCCTTGTGATTGGCTTCAAAAAGTACTACGCAACGGTAGGCGGCAGAAAAAAGATAGACGCTCTTGCCCTCAAGGCGCCCGTTGCCGGACCAATCATCAAAAAGGTGGCCGTTGCCCGGTTCACCCGAACCCTGGGGACCCTCATCTCCAGCGGGGTGCCGATCATGGACGGGCTGGAGATCGTTGCCAAGACCGCCGGCAACAAGGTGGTGGAGGAGGCGGTGTTCAAGGTTCGTCAGGCCATCTCCGAAGGCAAGACCATGGCCGAGCCGCTCCAGGAATGCGGCGTCTTTCCCCCCATGGTCGTGCAGATGATCTCCGTGGGCGAGGCCACCGGGGCCATGGATGCCATGCTGAGCAAGATCGCCGATTTCTACGATGACGAAGTGGACGAGGCCGTGAGCGCCATGACCGCCCTGATGGAGCCGATGCTGATGGTGTTTCTCGGCACCACCGTCGGCGGGCTCGTCATTGCCATGTACCTGCCGATCTTCAAACTTGCGGGAACCGTTGGCGGCTAAGCGATGAAGGAAAACCGGCGCGTCGCCTGGTTCATCCTCGCCCGGATGATCGTGGTCTCACTGTTTCTGGCGTCCACCATCATCCTGAGAATGAAGGGGACCGGTCCCCTGGGCGAATATGCCCTTGAGGGAATCACCAAAATCGTAGTGGCCACCTATGGCTTCTCGATCGTTTCCCTTGTATTTCTCAGGGTTACCGCGCGCTACGATCAGACCGTCACCTATTTCCAGATCATCTGGGACATCCTTTTCGTGACGTTGCTGATCCTTTTTACCGGCGGCGTCACGAGCCCCTTTTCCTTCCTGTATCTGCTCGCCATAACCAGCGCCAGCGTACTGCTCGCCCGCCGGGAAGCCCTCTATACGGCTTCCCTCTGCGCCATCATTTATGGCGCCATTATGGACCTGCAGTATTTCGGCAGGCTGGTTGGCCTGGGGCTCAGCCCCGTACCGGCGCAGAAACTGGGCACCACCTACATCTTTTATACGATTTTCCTCAACATCATCGCCTTTTGCTCCACCGCGCTCCTCACCGGCTACCTGGCGGAACGGGCGCGTCGCAGCGAAACCGAGCTTGAACAGAAGGCCATTGATTACGACGAACTCGAACGCCTCAACAGCACCATCGTCTCGAATCTCAACAGCGGGCTCATTACCGTAACGGGCAAGGGAAGGATCCGGGTTTTCAACCGGTACGCCGAGGCGCTCACCGGCATCGGCCTTGCCGAGGCCTATGATCGTCATCTGTTCGACGTGCTGCCGGGATTTCGTGTCTACGCTGACGGGCTTGCCAACGTGAAGAGGGGTGAATTCGAGTTCATTGCCAAGATGGGACGAAAGCTCACCATCGGCTTCAGCAGTGTGCCGCTGATGTTGAAAGACAGCGATGCAGCCGGTATCCTACTGAATTTTCAGGATGTAACTCAGGTCAGGAGGATGGAGGAGAGCCTCAAGAAGTCCGACCGGTTGGCGGCCATTGGCGAGCTTTCCGCCCGGATTGCCCACGAGATCCGCAACCCCCTGGCCGCCATCAGCGGGGCGACCCAGCTCATTGCCCAGGGCGGAGCCGTGTCCGATCCTGACCGGCGCCTCTTCGACATCGTCCTGAGGGAAACGGATCGGCTCAACGGCCTGATCAGCGATTTTCTCGCCTATGCCCGCCCCAACCAGCCTGAGCCGCGGCCGGTCGATTTCCGTGCACTCGTGGCGGAGTTGGCGGCGCTCGTCACGTCCGACGAGCGATTCGAGGGAGTTGTGATCGACAACCGGGTTGACAACCATTTTCGGCCGTTGCTGGACCCGGACCAGTTTCGCCAGGTTCTCTGGAATCTGATGGGCAATGCCGCAGGCGCCATGCCCGGAGGCGGGACTATCACGGTTGAGGCCGGCCAGTCCGACGAGATACGCGGCAGCGGGCAGCGACGCATCACCTATCACATCTCGGTTGCCGATACCGGCCTCGGCATGGACGAGACCACCGCAGCTCGCATCTTCGAGCCGTTTTTCACTACCAAGTCCACCGGTACCGGCCTTGGTCTCGCAACCGTTCACCGGATCGTGGAGGCCCATGGCGGCAGGATTGCCGTTGAGAGTATGCCGGGCAAAGGAACGATGTTTGTCATCTTTCTGCCGACTCCCCCATCCAGCGGAGAGTCGACAGTCAGTCAGTAACCGCCAGAAGGGACTATCATGGAAATTCATGTTCTCGTAGTGGATGATGAACTGAGCATGCGCGAATTCCTCGCCATCCTGCTCGACCGGGAGGGGTACACCGTCGACCAGGCCGCCAGCGCGGAAGAGGCGTTGGCCTGTCTTGAACGCAAGACCTATGACCTGGTCATCTCCGACGTAAAAATGCCGGGGCTCGACGGCATTACCCTCCTGGGACGCATCAAGGAGGTGGCGCCCGACACGGCCGTCCTCCTCATGACCGCCTTTTCCACTGCCGAGCAGGCCGTGGAAGCCATGAAGCTCGGGGCGTACGACTACATCGCCAAGCCCTTCAAGGTGGAAGAGGTCAAGATTCTCGCCCGTAACGCCCTGGAAAAGAGAGATCTCAAGCGGGAGAACCTGCGACTGCGCCAGGAGGTGCAGGAGCGGTACAGCTTCAGCGGCCTGATCGGCAAGAGCAAGAAGATGCGCGAGGTTTATTCCCTGATCGAAAAGGTGGCGCCGAGCACCGCAAATGTCCTCATTCTCGGCGAGAGTGGCACCGGCAAGGAACTGGTGGCCCGGGCGATCCACTACAACAGCCAGCGCAAGGGAAAACCCTTTGTTGCGGTCAACTGTGGCGCCATTCCCGAAACCCTCATGGAGAGCGAATTCTTCGGTCACAAGAAGGGGGCCTTCACCGGCGCCGTCGGTGATCGTCCCGGCCTTTTCGAGCAGGCCGAGGGGGGCACCCTCTTTCTGGATGAAATCGGAGAGGTGTCGCTCCAGCTTCAGGCGAAACTCCTTCGGGCCATCCAGGAAAAGGAATTCCGCAGGGTAGGGGGAACCCTTGACCAGAAGGCCGACGTACGGCTGGTGGCCGCCTCCAATCGCGATTTGGAAGAGCAGGTGAAGGAAGGGAGTTTCCGGGAAGATCTCTTTTATCGCCTCAACGTGGTCCAGGTCAAAATGCCCCCACTCCGTGAGCGTGGAGACGATATCCCAATTCTGGTTGAACACTTTTACAAAAAGTACGTCCAGCCCCCCTACAGTGACCGCATCATAACTCAGGGGGCACTGAAGCTCCTCATGTCATACGGATTTCCGGGCAACGTCCGGGAACTGGAGAACTTGGTCGAACGCTGCTCCGTGCTCGGCAACCGGGAAATTTCGGAAGAATGCCTCCCTCCGCAACTCCACGCGGGCAAGCGCCCCGAATGTGGTGCGGCCGCCGAGTGTGAACTGCCTGAAGAGGGCATGGATCTCGAAGCCTACCTGGACGGCATTGAAAAGCGGATTTTGCTCCAGGCCCTGGAGCGCAGTGGCGGCGTTAAAAAGAAAGCAGCCGAATTGCTGAGGCTTACGTTTCGGTCCTTCAGGTACCGCTTGGCGAAATTCGGGATGGATGAGGAGTGATCTTCTTGCGGGTGACGAAAAACGTCAGACGAAAGTGACGAAATAGGTGGGAAAGGGGTAGGCTGTTTATGGGGTTTATGGTAACATGCCGGAATGACTGGAGTAGGTGAGTTGGTTCGGCTTTTGCTATATTCACGATAACGTTTAAGGATTAAACGGATAATTGGCCAATTACCCCCATACCCCAACACAAGCAGCAAAAGAAGAAAGGAGATGCACATGCTACAGAAACTCAGAAACAGGAAAGGCTTCACCCTCATCGAGCTGCTGATCGTCGTTGCGATCATCGGTATCCTTGCTGCAATCGCGATCCCGCAGTTCTCGGCGTATCGTGAAAAGGCGTACAACTCTGCTGCCAACTCGGATTTGAAGAACGTTAAGACCGGTATGGAGTCGTTTATGGCCGATAATCAAGAATATCCCGGCAAAGTTGATTACGCTCAGTAAATCGTAAACTGTTTGAAAGGAGATTATAATGAAAAAGATTACCTTTACTATTTCGCTACTTGCTCTTTCTGCCTCTGTGGCGCTTGCTGCAGAGCCTACAGGACTGGATAAGACCAAGACTGGGCTTAGCCTCTATGGACTGAAAGGTACTACTGGTACTGTTCCTACTACTGATCAGTCACGAATTGCCAAAAGTTCTACAGGGGTTATGTTGGCAGTGACAACCAGCGCAGTTGGCTATTCAGTTGCTACCCAACATGTAAATGGAACCAAGGCATACGGCTCAGCACATGACAGTACCTCCATTTATGTTAAAGATGTCACTACTAAGGGAACGGGTGAAAGTATCACGTATAAAACTGGCAAAGACACCTTTGACGGCGTAGAGGGTTGGACTACGATGTAGCCAGCGATGCTTGATCTCAAGGCGGGATGTTACGACATCCCGCCTTTTTTGTTAAAGCACTCATGAAAACTCATCTTTCCTTGCGAACATCTATCCTGTTTCTTATCTTTATAGTGCTGGGTATCAATTACCCCGTGCTCTTTGCTCCGCTTAATTCCGTAGATGACATTGATATGTACGGCTATTTTCTCAATGCAGATGGATTGACGTTGAGGGATATCTTTACGCCAAGTGGCGGGCAGTACTACCGGCCACTTCTGGCCTTAACCTTTTATCTGGACCAGAAACTCTGGGGATTGGAACAGAGCTTCATGCATCTGGATAATGTTCTATTTCATTTAGTAAATGTATTACTGATTTTTGCCATCGCACATAAATTATGGACGCTATACGAGGGGCGTGATTCTTTGGCGCCACTGGCCGTAGCGCTTCTTTTCGCGCTTCACCCTCTAAATGTTGAGTCGGTTGCTTGGGTTTCAGGCCGAACTGACCTGATTGCCGGTATATTCATCTTTCTCGCTGTTTATCTCATGTTTTTTGTGGATAAACGCCCCCTGCCGTTAGGATATTCCATTGCTGTTGCAGGCTCTATTTTACTTGCGTGTCTTGCTAAAGAAACAGCAGTTTTCTTTCTGCCAGCAGCATTTATATTCCCTTTCTTTTCATTAAATAAGAATAGCGATACTCCGAAGGTGGCAGCAAGCGTACGTAATGGATGGCTCCATTGTCTTGTATTACTTGCTTCAGGAATCGGGTATGTTCTGGTGAGGACCGGTGCTTTCAGTACGAGTGACGAGGGAGTCGCCACGATTGCGGCTAGTCTCGGGGGCGGAGAGAAGGTCGGCCTGTTGGAAAATGGTCGATTGATTGTGAAAGCTGCCGGATTTTATCTGAAAAAACTGTTTTTACCCTTCCCTCTCAATTTCGGCATTATCCATGTTTCTGACTTCTATATTCTACTTGGATTTCTGCTAGTACCACTGTGTATTTGGTGGCTCTATCGGCGGGATCTGCCATCATATTTTTTTGTCTGCTCTGTTTCGGTCGGCATCTCTGCCATGATGATTCCTGTGCTTCGTATGACATGGACACCAATTGCCGAGCGATACATGTATCTTCCCTCTGCCTTTTTTTTACTTGCAACAACGCTTCTAGTAGACCGGAGAATTGCGCTGTATCCCCGTAAGAATATTGTCATTGTTTGTGTTGTTGCTATCTGTGTAGTAGCAGCTTATGGAACTGCGTCCCGTAATCTTGTCTGGCAGGACAATCTAACCCTCTATCAGGATACGGTGCGGAAATCACCAGATTTCATCCCAGCGCAAAACGAACTTGCAAATGCCTTGGTAGGCCATGGTAGGCTTGATGAAGCGCGAGCAATCTTAAACTCCATGGAGCTTTCCGACGATCTTAATAATGTTCAGATTGGTCATGTCAATCGGGCAATGATGTTGACTGAGCAGGGAGATTTTGAAGGGGCACGGCGTTTTTTAAAAAAAGTGCTTGAAAAGCCCGGACGTCATAAGGTTATGATTCTTGGCAAATTGATCAAAGTATACGACAAGGAATTGATGGTGGTAGGAAAGGACAGTGGTAAATTGCTTAGTGATATGGCTCCATTGTTGGAGCAGCTCAGGACTCTTACTGGGGATCCATTTTATTCCTATCGTCTTGGGCTGGTATATCTTCAACTCCACGATAATGCCAAGGCACGATCCGCCTTTCTTGATGCAGCTAAGCGGGCTCCTGTAAATGCCCATTATCGGGATGCCGCACGACGGTTGGCAGAAAAATTCGATGATTGTGTTCAGAATGAGGAGACTTGGTAATGTTTAACATGGCGGTGGTAACGTTGAAGGGGATTTTTCGCGACCGTGTATTCCACGGAATTATAGTAGTTGGAATAATTTTTTTGCTGATACCATCAGTATGTTCCCTTTCGATGAGGCAGGTAACGGAACTTTCAATAACACTATCACTGTCATTGCTATCCTTTATTCTGTTGTTGCTGGCGGTGTTTCTTGGTGGCACTTCGCTCTGGAAAGATATCGAACGTAGATACACGTTCAGTGTTCTCAGTTTGCCTATCGATCGCTGGTCATATTTGTTCGGAAAATTTATGGGTGTTGCGCTTTTTATGACTATGACGGCCTGCGTCCTTGGCGGAATTGCACTGCTTATTGTGTGGCTGGTTTCTGGGACATATCCGCCGGATCGGCCAGTAGTTTGGTCCTATTTGGTTGCAGCAATAGCATTTGATGTCTTCAAATATCTCCTTTTGATTGCAATTGCTATTTTATTTTCCACAGTAAGTACTTCGTTCTTTTTGCCAGTATTCGGTACAATTTGTATTTTTATAGTTGGCTGTGCTTCGCAACAGGTCTATGATTACTTGCATTCATCGACTTCAGTGGATATCGCTCCATATGTAAAAAAAGTAGCAACGGTTCTATATTACGTTCTGCCTAATTTTTCTGCCTTTGATTTGAAAGTCAACGCCATTTACGCCATTGCACCGGATGGCAAGGGATTGGTTTTGACTGTTCTATACTGTTTTGTTTACACGTCTTTGATTTTGATCAGCGCTGCTTTGCTATTTTTACATCGTGAAATGAAGTAATAGACCATGAATAAGACATCCCCAAAATTTATTGTTATATTGCTGGTTTTTTGCTTGCTCTGTTATGGTTTGCTGTTGCAACCATTTACCGACTATCTTCACAAGAAGCCGTTTGTGGAAAGACTAGGCTACACACCCAATGCTGACCTGTTGAAAGCAGTTGTAGCTGATCAGAAAGAGTCCGTGGCAGCAGCTCTCATTTTTAAGGTAATAGTCTATTACGGCACACTGGTGGAGAAAGCTCGTGGTAAGATTGAACTCCCTGCTGACTACCGTGCCATGTCTCGAACCATCCATTCAGGCGTAAAGCTGGATCCCTACAATATGGATGGGTATTATTTTGCGCAGGCAATTTTGGCTTGGGATGTCGGTAAAATCGACGTTGCGAACGCACTTCTCGATTATGGTATGAAGTTCCGGAATTGGGACTTTCAACTGCCGTATTTCGCAGGTTTCAATTGTGCTTACTTTCAGGAGGATTATGCCAATGCTGCTAAATATTTTCAACGTGCTGCGGAGTTGTCTGGCAACGATCTTTTTGTTAGTCTGACAGGCCGCTATTTGCAAGAGTCTGGGCAGACAAACCTTGCGATCGATTATTTGGCTGCCATGGCGAAGGAAGCTCGAAACCCAGATATTCGAAACAGTTTTCAGTTGCGCCTAGAAGCATTCCGGCAAGTCCTGAAGGTTGAACAGGCGAGGGATGGATTTGTCGCGGTAAACGGTCGCCTCCCTGTGTCAATTGATGAGTTGTTGGTTACTGGATTTTTAGTATCTCTACCTCAAGATCCATATGGCGGAACTTTTTTCCTGGAGGCTGACGGCAAGATTCGTACTACAAGCAAATTTGCATTAAAAAGAACTCCAACGTCATCAGGAGAATAATCACATGCAGGCCGTCGAAATATCTAATTTGAGCAAGATCTATCGGGGAAAGCGTGGCGTTTGTGTTGAGGCGCTCCGGGACCTTTCACTCTCAATTGATCAAGGCGAAGTGTTCGGCTTTCTCGGCCCGAACGGGGCAGGGAAAAGCACAACTATTAAAATCATTATGGGATTAGTCAAGGCGACTCATGGCAGTACCAGCATTATGGGAAAAGACAGTACAGTTGGTGTGGCCCGTGAGGCGGTTGGTTATCTTCCTGAGAATCCCGCATTCTACGATTATTTGAATGCACTTGAATACCTACGATTTGTCGGGGGAATGTTCAAAATGCCGTCTGAACCCTTAGAACCACGGATTGAACAAACTCTCAAGTTGTTGGAGTTATGGGACGCCCGAAAGCGACCCATGCGCAGCTACAGCAAGGGGATGGTTCAACGGGTTGGGCTTGCACAGGTGCTGGTGCATGATCCAGATGTATATATTCTTGATGAGCCCATGAGCGGCCTTGACCCAGTTGGTAGGGCGTTGGTGAAAGATATAATTCTCGATTTGCGACGTCGAGGAAAGACAGTTTTCTTCAGTTCTCACATTGTTAACGATGTTGAAAAAATTTGTGATCGGGTAGCGATTATCTTGAATGGTGAATTGCAATGTGTCGTCCGCGTAGATCAGATTATGAGTGAAGGAGTTATTGGCTACCAAGTGCGATCTCGCCGCTCAGGAAGAGGTGATTCCTCTGACTACGATGTCTCAAAGGAAGAGTTAACAGGACTTCTCGACCGACTCAGGATTGAGGGAGAAGAGATTTTGTTGGTTGAGCCTCGCAGGCGACACCTTGAGGATTTTTTTCTTTCAATTGTGGAGGGAAAATCCAAGATTTGATTTGTCAGTCCTTAAATCTAGTTCCCAATCAACATGAAAAATTACCCGAGGATTTTAAGGCCTACCCAATGGCTCAAGAACCTGATGCTTTTTTTCCCTCCCTTCCTTTCCGGGGCAATTCTTGCCCCGGAAGTCGCAGTCAAGGGAATACCTGCTTTCAGTGCCTTTTGTCTCGCCTCCAGCGCCGGCTACATACTCAATGACATTATGGATAGTGAGCAGGACCGGCTCCATCCGACGAAGCGGTTCCGTCCCCTGCCTTCCGGTGTAGTGAGTCCTGCCGTGGCAACTGCCCTTGCCGGTTTTCTGGTTTTAGCAGGAATCGGGGTTGCGGCAATAACCCAGTCCCCGCGCTTTTTGTTGTTCCTGCTGCTCTATCTCCTGGTCACGGCAATTTATTCCCTTAAGGTCAAAGATATACCCCTGCTTGACGTGTTTTGTGTGGCAACAGGCTTCATCATCCGCCTTGAGGCCGGTGGCGAGGCTTTTGCAGTACCGATATCGAGTTGGCTCTTCCTCAGTGTGTTTCTCCTGGCGCTCTTCCTGAGCATCGGCAAACGCCTTACCGAGAAGCACAATCTGGGAGACGGGGCAGGACTCCATCGCAAGAGCCTGGCCGGCTACCCCGACGGTTTTTTGGAGGGAGCCATGTATTTGACGGGAGGGGCGGTACTTGTCACGTACAGCATGTACACCCTTTCCCGGAGTCATTTGTTTTACACCGTTCCGCTCTGCTGTTTCGGGCTCTTACGGTATATTTTGAGGGTGAAATCAGGTCAGAGCGGGGATCCGACCGAATCGCTCTTGAAAGACATCCCGCTACTGCTGGTAAGCTTGGCCTGGGCTGTCATCATCGGCTGGCGCCTCTATTTCTAGGAGTTCAATGCGGACTGCGTTGCTACAAAACCTTTTCAGCCTTTTCCCCTTTGACCTGCACGGGGACTGCGATGTGCCGCCGGCGCGGGACGGTATCAGGGTGTCCTGCATCATCAATTTCTACGGGCGCCTGAACGTTCTTGCCGGTATTCTCTGGTCCCTTGCCCAGCAGGATTTCCCTCGGTCGGCCTTTGAGGTGATTCTGGTCGAAGATCGCGGCGGCAGCGATGAGGGGAGGGCGCTGGCCGAGGAATTTTCCTCATGCTTGCCCATTGCCTATGCTCCCCTCGACAAACAGTATGGCCTCATGGGGTACTCAAGAAACTTCGGGCTTGAGCGATCGCGGGGAGAATTCATTCTTTTTCTCGACGATGACACCATAATTCTGCAGGACGATTTTCTGAAAACAATGGTGGCCTATTTTGACGCGCAGCCCGGCGTTTCGGCCATAATGCCCCACGGTGAGGCCAGTTTCGCCTTTGTGGACGACCGCTATGATTTTCACGACCCGTTTTTCATGACGAGCCGTTGCACGGCCTATCGCCGCACAGTGCTTGCCTCTCTGGGCGGGTTCATGTCGTCATTCATCGGCCAGGAGGATGTTGAGTTCGTCATCCGTTTCCATGCGGCCGGCAATCGTTGCGCTGCCGTACCGCAACTGGCCTACCGGCATCCGCCGCTCTATGTCACGAACCTCGGCAAACCAATGGCGGTGGGGTCTTCTTTTTATGGGATCAGAAAACGCTATCCGCTGGTTACATGGTTATTGGCGGTGGTCAACTGTTCACGCCATCTGCCGCTGGTGCTGGCGCCATCCCGCAAGTACCGCGAAATGGGTCGCTTCGGGCTCGGATTTCTGTGGGGTGTGCTGACGGCCCCCTTTCGCAGCGGCAGCCTTACCTATCGATAGGTCATGCAGATGAACCCAGGGACAGGGAGTCAGGCACAAGAAGAAATCATTATCGAGGCGGGGCGAACCGAAGTCCGCTACTGGAACGATGTCTGGCGCTATCGTGAGCTGTTTTATTTCCTGGCGTGGCGCGACATTCTCGTCCGGTACAAGCAGACAGCCATCGGCATTGCATGGAGCGTACTGCGTCCTCTGGCAACCATGGTTGTCTTTACACTTGTCTTTGGGACATTTGCCGGTCTTCCCTCTCAGGGTGCACCCTACCCGGTCATGGTTTTCGCCGCCATGCTCCCCTGGCAATTCTTTGCCACAGCCCTCGCCGAATGCAGCAATTCGCTGGTAGTCAACAGTAACCTCCTTTCAAAGGTCTACTTCCCCCGACTGATTGTTCCCTCAAGCGCAATCATTGTCTGCGTCGTGGATTTCATCATCTCGCTTGTCCTGCTTTTCCTGCTCATGAGTTGGTATGGCGTGTGGCCTGACTGGCGCATGCTGACGCTGCCGCTGTTCTTCCTGCTGGCACTGCTCTGTGCTCTGGGGAGCGGCTTGTGGCTAGCTGCCCTCAATGTCAAATACCGCGATTTCCGTTATGTGGTCCCCTTTATCGTGCAGTTCGGCCTTTATATCTCGCCGGTGGGGTTCAGCAGTTCAGTGGTGCCGGAGCGGTGGCGACTGATCTATTCTCTGAATCCCATGGTGGGCGTGATCGACGGGTTTCGCTGGGCGATTCTTGGTGAAGGGCAGAAACTGAGCTGGGACGGGCTTGCATTGGCGGTCGCCGGCACTGCTGTGCTTCTCGTGCTTGGCATTCGATACTTCAGACAAACCGAACGTGCCTTCGCCGATATTATCTGAGAAACTATGAGCAACGTCATTTCGGTCGAGAATATCGGTAAAAAATACCTCATCAGCCACCAGGGCAGGGAACCCTACACGGCCCTGCGCGACGTGCTTGCCGATGGGGCGCGTGCGTTCTACCGCCGGTTGTTTTCGCCCGGAACGAGCCAAGCGGACGCACAGGCCGAGGAGTTTTGGGCTTTGAAGGATGTTTCGTTCGAGGTGAAGCAGGGTGATCGAATTGGTATCATCGGCCGCAACGGGGCTGGGAAGTCGACGTTGCTCAAGATACTGAGCCGTATTACCGAGCCGACAGAGGGGCGCGTCAGGATCAGGGGACGGGTAGCGAGTCTTTTGGAAGTGGGGACCGGTTTTCACCCTGAACTGACAGGGCGGGAAAATATCTTTCTGAACGGGGCCATACTGGGTATGCACCGGGTGGAGATTGCCCGCAAGTTTGATGAGATTGTTGCTTTTGCGGAGATTGAGAAGTTCCTCGATACGCCGGTGAAGAGATATTCTTCGGGCATGTATGTACGGTTGGCGTTTGCAGTGGCAGCGCATCTTGAACCGGAAATTTTGATCGTCGACGAAGTGCTGGCGGTGGGGGATGCCCAGTTTCAGAAAAAATGCCTAGGAAAGATGGAGGATATATCGGCAAAAGAAGGTAGGACGGTGTTGTTTGTAAGCCATAATATGGGGGCTATCGCTCGATTGTGTACGGGGGCTGTTCTGCTCGAAAGGGGGCGGATGCGTCTCGCCGACTTCACAAAGCCTGTCATTCAGATGTACCTGGACAAGGCGAAGAAGACGACGTCTACCTGGAGCCGTTCAACATCAATTCCTGTGCATGATGAGATCGTTTTCGAATCAATTAGTATCGCCAACAAAGACAGAAAGATAGCGGAGGTTTTGCCCTCTAATGAACCATTCTCGATTACCCTTGTGGTCAATGCCACCGCTTCGCTAAAGGGAGTGCAGATCGCCATCAGAATAACCAACGAGCAAGGGATTCCAATTCTCACCACAACCAACTGTGATCAGGCAGGAAAGCTGCAGGAGATCAGCAGGGGGAGGTACCGGTACACAGTTTCTCTTCCGGCAAGTTTTCTGCCACCTGGGTATTACACGCTGATTGTTGCCTCCTTTGTTCCCGGTGAAAAGCTGTTCGACGTCGTTGAAGACAAGCTTGGGTTTTGCATCGATGATATGGGCTCGCTTGCGACTCTGATGAAGGATGGTCGGCTAGGAGTTGTGACCCCCCTGATGCCTTGGGACGAGGTTCGTTTATGACTGGCATCGTCACTACAAATTGGTGGACCTCACTGATATACCGAGTGTTTGTCCGAACAGCCTGTTTACGTGCAGGGAGAGGATTGCTTCCGAATATTTGGGAGTGGCTGTGGCGCTTGAGTTGCAACATCATTGAAGGGCCAGTTGATATTACCATTCACAACCGCCCCGCCATCGTCAACTTTGGATACACCTATCCAATTTACATGCGCTGCTACCCCGAACTGAACGCTCCGTTGGTGGAGTTGGCCTATCAATGCTGGCGATCACGAGGTACTGCGATTTGCATCGTCGATGTCGGGGCAGCCGTTGGGGACACCATGCTATTGCTACATTCCAACCTCCCCGAAGCTGTCGGTTCTTTCGTATGTATTGAAGGAGACCAGGAATTTTACTATTATCTCCAACACAATCTGAGGCATATGACGGAGGGAAGACTAATTAATGCCGTGGTGGCCGACCAGGAGACTGAGGTCTCGGATCTGGTCAGGATTCATACCGGCACCGCGAGCGCCCAAGGGGAGAGGATCCGTGGCGCAAGTACCCTGTCTGCGGTAGTTACGGAAGAGGTTGACCTGATTAAAATTGATGTCGATGGCTTCGATGGGCGGGTGTTGCTTGGCGCAGAAGACTTACTGAAACGCAGCCGTCCGTTGGTGATTTTTGAGTGGCATCCCATCCTCTGTCGCCAAACTGGGAACAACTGGACCGATCATTTTGATGTCCTCGCGCGTTGTGGCTACTCCCGGTGCCTGTGGTTCACAAAATTTGGTCACTTCAGCCACTTCAGTTTCAGCCACTGCCGCGAGGAGATCGATAGCCTCGCCGAGTACTGTATGAGTGACGTAGTGAAGGACTGGCATTACGACGTGATCGCCTTACACGATGACAGCGATCTTTCTCTGCTGCTGCTTTCGCAACTGGGGTTTGCGAAGGCCAGGCCGTCCAGGTACTGATGATGTCACATCTGATTCATAGGGTTACGGAGCGATTGGAATATCTGTTCCTGCGAATCTGGTGTCTGAAGATGCTTTGCAAGATGAGACGAGAAGGAAGAAGGGTGGTCGTCATAACCTTGCTTGAACATCTCGGTGACATCGTGGCGTGCGAACCAGTGGCCAGGTATGTGAGGAGCCAAGAACCTAACTCCTTCCTGATATGGTTTGTATCACCAACCTACCGGGAGATTGTCGAAACCTACGCCTCGTTGGACAGGGTCAGGACGATCAACTGTATTACTTCTTGGTCCAGACTTCGCAGGTCAGTCCGATTCGACCGGGTTGTTGATCTCCATATCGATGGGCGTGTCTGTCCCACCTGCCGGATCCCTCACGGCAATTTTGATGGCGACCGCTCCATTAACCTGAGCAACTACTTTTATTATGGGTCGCTATTAGGTAGCTTTTGCAAAGCTGCCGGCCTTCCGGCGCTGGACGACCAGCCAGTTTTGCACCTTCCAAAGCGAGTCAAGGCCTGTGTCGCTTCTCTGTACCTTGCCGAGCAGTATCTGGTAATCCATTGCAATTCCAATGAACTATGCAAGGACTGGAGCTCACAGAAGTGGAACAAATTATTAGATCGCCTCGCCTTAGACGACATCAAGGTAATTGAGGTAGGCTTACAGTCCGATCTTGGTCGTAGTCAGTCTGAACACTACATTGACCTCTGCGGGAAGCTCTCTATTCTAGAGATGGCAGAGGTGATTCGTGGGGCCAAGCTCTTTGTCGGGATCGACAGTGGCCCAGCGCATATTGCTAATGCCGTTGGGACGTATGGAATAATTCTTCTTGGGCAATATAGGGCCTTCAAACGTTACCAACCCTACAGCGGAGCGTTTGCAGATGGCAGTATGGCCTCTGTGATTTATAGTAAAAGCCACGTTCGGGATATTTCAGTGAGCACAGTATCCCAGGAGATAAGCCGTGTGCTTACTCTCTCTGCCACCTTATCGGCTGTGGCTTCTAACAACAAAAGCAGGGCTAATGCATAGATCGCATTCTATTTTTCACAGCATCACCCCGTGCTCGAAAATGATCTCTGTGGGGAAAGGGAAAGTCATGATTACTCCCGACCACAATATTATCAAACCTATAGCTATCGTTTTACCCCAGTTCCATCCCATTCGAGAAAACAATTTATGGTGGGGCGAAGGTTTCACCGAATGGACTAATGTCGTTAAGGGACGACCGCGTTTCCGGGGACATTACCAGCCTCATTTGCCGAAAGATCTTGGCTACTATGACTTGCGGCTACCTGAAACACGCAAAGCGCAAGCTGCTCTCGCAACAAAATACGGCATCTATGGTTTTTGCTATTATCATTACTGGTTTAATGGTCGCCGTATTCTCGAGAGTCCTGTTGACGCAATGTTGGAATCAGTCGAGCCAGATTTCCCCTTCATGCTTTGCTGGGCAAATGAAAATTGGACGAGAAATTGGGATGGGAGTTGTAATAAAGTTCTATTGGAACAAAAGTATTCTAAGGAAGACTTTGTTAATCATGCACGCCATTTGATAAGATACTTTAAGGATGACCGCTACATAAAAATTGATGGTAGACCTGTTTTTGCAATTTATAAGGATGACATAGGAGAAGATATTGAGAAATATCTAGACTTATTTCGTAATGAATTGCTTAAAAATTCTATCAACGTATTTTTGTGCAGATTCGAAAGAAATATCGGGACAAGTAGGGACTTAAATAGAGCTTTTCAAGTTTTTGATGCAGGTATCGAATTTCAACCTCTTGCTAGGCAATTTTCTTATTTAATGGATTATAATAATAGATTAAGTCGACGCATTTACAAGATGTTAAAAAAGCACTTCTGCTTCTGTAAGAATATTGATGATGTATATATATATTCACGTTTGGTTGATAATGATCTTAAATATGATTTCCAGCAAGGATGGCCAATTTTTCCAGGAGTATGTCCTGGATGGGATAACTCTGCTCGTCGCAGAGATACTAAAGCGATAATATTTGATAAATCAACTCCTGAAATCTTTAAACTATGGGTTCGTGAGAAAATTAGAATAACAGATTGGAATTTGCTTCCAGAAAGATTTCTTTTTGTAAACGCCTGGAATGAGTGGGCTGAGGGTAACCATCTTGAACCTTGCGAAAAGTGGGGTACACAGTATCTGGCTGCTCTTCTGGCGGGCATCAATGAAATGTGAGTCTATCATGCAACCTAAAGTATCTGTTGCATTAGCAACATATAATGGTGAAAAGTATATTGAAGAGCAGCTTGAGAGTATTATTAAACAAACTAGGGCGCCTGATGAGTTAGTTATATGTGACGATTGTTCTAATGATGAAACAATAAATATAATAACTAAAAAAATTAAAAATACGCATTTTGATGTTAAACTAGTTTTGAATGATAAAAATATTGGATATGTACAGAATTTTTCAAAAGCTCTTGAGATGTGCTCTGGTGATATCGTTTTCTTGTGCGATCAGGACGACGTATGGCTTAGTGACAAAATAGAATTTATTATAAACAAATTCAACATTCAACCTGATATTCAGTTGATTATCCATGATGTTGATTATTGCAAAGAAGATTTAACACCAATAGGACAAACTAAATTACAAAGGATGGAATCTAACTTTGATATTGAGTCGGATTATGTTGTCGGGATGGCAACAGCAGTACGTAGATCATTTTTAGTACACTGTTTGCCCGTGCCGAGTGCTCCAGAGGTCACCCATGACAAATGGTTGCATGATTGTGCTCGAGTACTGGGTTGCAAGGGCATTGTCAGGGAAGTATTGGCTCTTTATCGACGCCACTCCTTGAACGTGACAGCACCATCTCGTCTCAATGTAGATTTTGTTACTACCAAGCACTATTTCGGTAATGATTTTCTAGCGTTTCTAAAATTGTTTAGAATGGAAACCGATTTGGGAAGTCCTGACATTTCACCTCTCGTTCAATGGCTGAATTCACGAAAAAAGGTTCTGCTGGACAATGGGTTTTCTTCAGAAGATCGAATCAATACGTTTATTCAGTATGAGGAAAAGAGACTTCGTGCTAGGAATTCACGTCAAAGCATATTGAGGCTTGATCGCTGGAAACGGTTATTTCCGATTTATGATTTGTACCGGTCTGGTGGCTATCATTATTACTGTGGTTGGAAAAGTGCATTGAAAGATCTTTTACGTACTTATGCTTAATGTTTTATATTCGCAATAATTATTAAAAGTTATGAGTGATTGCTTATCACAAATAGGCTGTTTTCCCCATTTCAATTTGAACAGCCTGCTTGGCTTGATTCCTTGGCTGGAAGAATCTGATGACTTTGATCGGTAGCGGAATATCCCACCATAATCCTCTGGTTTCTGTCGTCATTCCGAGCAAGAATAGACCAGATCTCGTTATCGCTACGTTAGTGAGCGTTATTGATCAAACTTACGATAACATAGAAATACTTGTGGTGGACGATGGTTCCGATATGCCATTGGCTCCGCTTCTGAAAGACAGATTTAGCGACAGAGTGCTGTGTCTGAGGAATGACCAATCGCTTGGTGGGGCTGTTGCTCGCAATCGTGGAGCACAAAGTGCCCACGGTGATTATGTCGCGTTCTTGGATGATGACGATCTGTGGTTGCCGAACAAACTTGAGATGCAGGTTGATGCTTTTTCGAAACACGGCGTTGATATTGGAGTAGTTTACTGCGGTTTTGATTTTCTGTACAAGGAAGAGATAGTGCCTCGCCAGAACAAGTATCATAATAATTGTGATCTGAGCATCGCTGTCTTGTCAGGATGCCCCTTCGGGTCGCCGACTCCTCTGATAAGAAAGCATTATTTCGATATGGTCGGAGGGTTCGACAGGGAATTGCCTTCCTGCCAGGATTGGGACCTCTGGATCCGACTGTCTAAGGTGTGTGGGTTCTACCCTGTCAAGGAGTCGTTGGCGCTGTATAGAATACATGGGGATCAAATCTCTACGAACCTCCGGAAAAAGATCGACGGAAGAAAAATGGTTCTAGCCAAGCATTATGATGAGATCAAGAACTATCCTCGTGTGTTATCGGCTCACTATAGCCGGATCGGATCGTTGTGTGTCCTTGCCGATGAACATGTCGAGGCACGAGATTTTTTTTCTAAAGCCCTGGCAAGTAATATGTTCGATGGTGGCAGTTTCGTTCATCTGGTATTGCAGTTTCTGTGCAGACCCTTGGAAAAATGGCTTATTGAACGCTTCAGCGTCAATACTATAGATGGCATCAAGGTGATACACTAGCTTGCCAAGGTTCAGCGTCGTCATACCCTGTTTCAACCAGGGGGAATACGTAAACGAGGCGATAGCGTCGGTATTGAATCAGTCGTGTGACGACTACGAGATTATCGTGGTGGATGACGGTTCCACCGACCAGGCAACGGTGACGGTGCTGGACAGACTCGATCACTCTGGCGTAAAGTTGGTCCGAACCTCAAATCAAGGTCTTGCTGCGGCGCGGAACAACGGCATAACTGCAGCATGCGCTGAATTTATTCTGCCGCTCGATGCTGATGATCGCATTGGTCCTGCCTACCTCGAAAGAGCAGGAGCGATTCTTGACTCACATCCTGAAGTCGGGTTCGTCTATTGTCTGGCTGAGTTGTTTGACGGTGCGCGCGGAAAATTTTATCTGAACAGCGCTTCCTTGGAGGATATGCTGTGGGACAGTCGAGTGTTCTGCAGTGCACTTTTCAGGAAGTCCGACTGGGTCGCTGCAGGCGGCTACAATAGTAATATGGTATATGGCTGGGAGGATTGGGACTTCTGGTTATCGTTGCTTGAACTGGGTAAGACGCCTTATATGATAGAAGAGGTGATGTTTTTTTATAGGGTAAAGCACAATTCAATGATACGGTCCATGACATTAGATAATAAGATAGCAATGCACCAACAGCTTTATAATAACCACCGTAGACTATACGGCAAAATAGATGATATTGACTTTGAGAAATATCACCGTCGTAGAGAAACTGTCAGGTATAAACTTATTGAGCATATTAAAAAGCTAATGTTTAATGCCAGATATTGGAATAAATAAATGATGACATCTGCTGTAAGATTTATTACGTACATCTCACGCACTACCTTTTACCATCTGCCGGAATGTATCAAGTTGGCAATTATTAAATCAATAAATAATTGCTTGATGTTTGTCTATTCAAGAAAATGAATATTCTTTACGCAACATGCTTTCTGGATGTTAGCGGTGTTACCAGATTGAATTATGATATTCTGGCGAGACTTGCCGGGAAGAATAATATCTATGTCTGCGAAACAGCAAGTGATGGAAGGCTTACTTCAAAGCTGGAAAACCACTTCAGGGATAGCTTTGGTGAACCTTTCAAGTTGTTTCGATACCCTCTCCCAGACAGATATCGACGATTTTTAGAGTATTTGGATAGTAATGCCATAGATTTGGTTTTTAATACTCACTCTCTTTGGGTTTATGAGCATATTGCCAAGCTCAAGAAAGATCGTAGCAATCTTAAAGTCGTCGACTCTCTCCATGTACTCGAACCGTATTGTTTTCGTGGAGGTTACCCTGATATCAGTGCAAATAGATATGTACACCCTTTTATAGACAAGAGCATTGTTATATCCGAACACCTCTTATCTTACATAAAGCGATCTTATTCAGTTGATCCTGGCAAATTCATTATTATTCGTAATGGGGTCGATACAACTCGTTTCAAGAAGGATTCTGCGCTTAAAGGAATTTTCAGAAATGAGCTCGGAGTTCCAGCTAATTTTCCTTTGATCGGCTACATTGGGCGTTTTTCTCGACAAAAAAGGCCTGATGTGTTTCTTGATGTAGCTAAGCATCTATTGAGGAAGCTCGGGGAGGTTTATTTCTATATGGCTGGAGACGGCGATCTTCTTGATAAATCCAAAAGACTTGCAGATAGCTTGGGAATTTCCGATCGAGTTAGTTTTGTTGCGCCGCGGGACGATATACATATCGTATTAAATTCAACGGACATGTTAGTACTAACTTCATCGTACGAGGGAGCCCCACTTACTATTCTAGAGGCATTGGCAACGGACGTTCCGGTTGTCGCATCAGATGTCGGAGCCATTTCAGAATACGTGGGGACGCCATATGTTGTTCAACGGCAAGGCAGAGGGGCAGAAGTCGATCAATTTGCTGAAGCTATTTTACGTGTACTTAATGATAATTATCCATCAATATTCGACCGGGAAATATTCAGCCTTGATTATGTTGCTGATAGTTATGCTCGGGTCTTTTATGATACGGCAGTTCGGTCAAGTACTACACAGTAGAACTGAGATAGGGAATGTACTCATCTGCTGGGCATGAAACGTATCCTTGTCACCGCGAGCAAAATCGAGTGAGAGCCAATGTCTAGCATCCTCATTATAGGTGCTGGTCCCACCGGCCTTGGTGCGGCTCATCGTCTTCGTGGACTCGGGTTGGAGAATTGGCATCTCTTCGAGTCCACCGAGCAGATCGGCGGCCTCTCCGCCTCCTACGTCGACGACCATGGCTTCACCTGGGACGTCGGCGGTCACGTCCTCTTCTCCCACTACGACTATTTTGACCGTGTGGTGGAGGAGGCCCTTGACGGCGCCTGGTATGAGCACCAGCGGGAGTGCTGGGTCCGCATCCGCGAAACATGGGTTCCATACCCGTTCCAGAACAATATCCGTCACCTCCCGCCTGATGCCCTTGAAGAGTGCCTGGCTGGCCTTAAGGCGCTGGCCGGATCTCCGAGCCTTGCAGCCAACTTCCGTGAATGGATGGACCGTGTCTTCGGGGCCGGCATCGTCAAGCATTTCATGGAGCCCTACAACAAAAAGGTATGGGGCGTCCCCCCCCACGAAATGTCTCGCGAGTGGATCGGCGAACGGGTAAGCGTCATCGATCTGGCCCGCATTGAGAAGAACATAGCTGAGAAGACTGATGACGTGAACTGGGGGCCGAACAATACCTTCAAATTCCCTCACAAGGGTGGTACAGGGGCGATTTTCAGCAGCATCGCCACTCGTTTCCAGGATCGCATCTCGTTCTCCCATGAATTGGCGGAGGTTAACCTTGCTGCCCGCGAACTCGGCTTTTCCAACGGTCGGCGCGAACGGTACGACTCCCTCATTACCACCATTCCTCTCGACATTTTCATAGGCCTCTGCCGGGACGTTCCCGAGCCCGTGCGCGAGGCTGCCAGTCGCCTGGTCCACAACAGCGGCCTCATCGTCGGCATCGGTGTCGAGGGGGAAAGGCGGGACAGCAAGTGCTGGATGTATTTCCCCGAGGACAATTGCCCCTTCTACCGGGTAACCAACTTTCACAACTATTCGCCATGGAACGTCCCGAATGGCGATACCAGCCGCTTTTTCTCGCTCATGTGCGAGACTACGTACTCTCCGCACAAACCGGTTGACCGCGCGGAGATCGTTGAAACAACCATCCAGGGACTGATAAACGCCGGCATGCTCGCCGAAAGCGAACGAGAGCGGATCATCAGCAGATACGTGATAGATATCCCGTATTCCTATCCCGTGCCTACCGTGGGCAGGGATGAAGCGCTTGCCGTGATCAATCCGTTCCTCGAATCGCAGGGCGTGTATTCGCGAGGACGCTTCGGAGCATGGAAGTACGAGGTGGGCAATATGGACCATTCATTCATGCAGGGTGTAGAGGTGGTGGACCGCATCCTGAACGGTGCGGACGAGCCGACTCTCAATGGTTGCATCTGAAGCGGCCAGCGCATTGAGCATGAAAGCCACACTGTTACTACTTAAGCAGGTCGATCGGTTAGCCGGACGACTGGCGGCATCGTTGTTGCCCCGGCCTGTTCCGCGGGAAACGAACGCCCCGCCCAAGTCCATCCTCGTCATCCGCCCCGGCGGCATCGGCGACGCTGTCCTCCTTGCTCCCGCACTGCGCGCACTGCACAAGAGTTACCCCGGCGTCTCCATTGATATTCTGGCCGAACGGCGCAATGCCGGCGCCTTTGCTCTCTGCCCCGGCCTCCGTTCGGTTAGCCGCTACGATGTTCCCGCTGAGTTTCTCTCCGTGCTGCGTTCACGCTACGATATCGTCATCGATACGGAGCAGTGGCACCGGCTTTCGGCCGTAGTGGCCAGAATTGTCCGGGCGGGGATCAAAATCGGCTTTGCAACCAACGGGCGCCGTCGCCTCTTCACCCATCCCATGCCGTATGAGCAGGATGACTACGAGACCGACAGCTTCATGCGTCTGCTGACACCGCTCGGCATCAGCGGGGCAGGGAAGGTGGGGGGCTCATTTCTGGCTGTCCCGGCCCGGGATGCCGAATCAGTCGATCAACTGCTCGGGGGGCTGAAAGGGCGGCGATACGTCGCACTGTTTCCCGGGGCAAGCATTGCGGAACGGCGTTGGGGGGCGGAACGCTTCGCGAGTCTTGCTGCGCTGCTGATGCAACGGGGCATCGGCGTCGTTGTGGTCGGAGGCGAGTCGGAGCGTGCCGACGGTCGTGCTGTTGAGGCAGTCGGCGGTCTTTCTCTGTGCGGAAGGACCGGGCTCGCCGCTACCGCAGCGGTGATCGGGCGCTCGGCGCTTCTCGTCAGCGGCGATTCGGGCATCCTTCACATTGCCGTCGGGCTCGGCATCCCCACGGTTTCCCTCTTCGGCCCCGGCCGGGCCAAGAAGTGGGCGCCTCGAAACGGTTGCCACACGGTAATCAACAAGGAGTTGCCCTGTTCCCCCTGCACCACCTTCGGATACACGCCGAAATGTCCTGAAAATGCGCGTTGTATGGCAGATATCACCGAGCATGAGGTGGAAAACGCCGTGCTTGAAAAAATATCTCATGTTTAAATAAAGCCTTGACACCGTTTGAACTGAGTGGTAAATGATGAAGCTCGTTTTGGTTGGAGGCGCGTAGCTCAGGGGGAGAGCGCTACCTTGACACGGTAGAGGTCGGCGGTTCGAGACCGCCCGCGCCTACCATTCGAAAAATGCTCGTGGCGCACGCTGTGAAAGGGGCATCGAAGGTTCGATGCCTTTTTCTGTTAAGGGGCCAGTGATGGGAGACATAAGGGTAACGCTGCCGGATGGTTCAGAGAGAGTTCTTGCCGAGGGCGCCACGGTGCGCGATCTTGCCGCTTCCATCGGGGCGGGGCTTGCCAAGGCTGCCATAGCCGGAAAAATCGACGGTGTTCAGGTCGATGTTGTCACTCCCTTGGTTGACGGCGCCAGGGTCGAGATCATTACCGATAAGTCTGCGGATGGCCTGGACATCATCAGGCACTCCACCTCCCACCTCATGGCCCAGGCGGTGAAGCAGCTCTTCCCGACCGCCAAGGTTACCATCGGCCCTGCCGTGGAAACGGGCTTCTACTACGATTTCGACGTGGAAACCCCATTTAGTCCCGAAGACCTCGCCCGCATCGAGGAGCGGATGAGAGAGCTCGCCAAGGCCGACATTCCCGTCGAGCGCCAGGTGCTCTCCCGTGACGAGGCGGTGAGGCTTTTCCGTGACATGGGTGAAGAGTACAAGGTCGAGATCATCGAGGCGCTCCCCGAGGAGAACGTTTCGCTCTATCGCCAGGGCGATTTCGTTGACCTGTGCCGCGGTCCCCACCTCCCTTCGACCTCCTTTTGCCGGGCGTTCAAATTGACTTCTCTGGCCGGCGCCTACTGGCGCGGGGACGAGAAGAACAAGATGCTCCAACGGGTCTACGGCACTGCCTTTGCGGACAAGAAGGAGCTCGAAGCCTACCTGGAGAAGATTGAGGAGGCCAAGCGCCGCGACCACCGCAAGCTGGGCCGGGAGCTCGATCTCTTTTCCTTCTCCGATGACGTGGGGGCTGGTTTCGTCATCTGGCATCCGAAGGGCGCCATGCTCCGTACCCTGCTGGAGGATTTCGAGCGCCGTGAGCATCTCAGGCGCGGCTATGACATCGTGGTCGGTCCCCAGATCCTGAAGACCGAACTCTGGCAGCGTTCCGGCCACTACGACAATTACCGCGAGAACATGTATTTCACCGAGGTGGAGGGGCAGGGCTTCGGCATCAAGCCCATGAACTGTCTTTCCCACATGATGATTTACAAGTCCCAGTTGCGCAGCTACCGGGATCTGCCGCTCCGCTTCTTCGAACTCGGCACGGTGCATCGCCACGAGCGCGCCGGCGTGCTGCACGGCCTTTTGCGGGTACGCTGCTTCACCCAGGACGATGCCCATATCCTCTGTACTCCCGAACAACTGGATGCCGAGATCAAGGGGGTCATCTCCTTTGTGAACGACGTCATGGGCATATTCGGGTTCGACTACGAGATGGAGCTCTCCACCAGGCCCGAGAAGTCCATCGGCTCGGACGAGGACTGGGAGCGCGCCACCGGGGCCTTGCTGGGTGCCCTCAAGGACTCGGGCCGGCCCTATGAGATCAACGAGGGGGACGGCGCGTTCTACGGGCCCAAGATCGATATCAAGCTGCGCGATTCCCTTGACAGGAAGTGGCAGTGTGCTACAATCCAGTGCGATTTTACGCTCCCCGAACGGTTTGATCTGACCTATGTGGATGCGGATGGCGAGCGCAAGCGCCCCGTCATGGTCCATCGGGTCATTCTCGGGTCCATCGAGCGGTTTATCGGTGTCCTCATTGAGCACTTCGCCGGCAATTTCCCCGTGTGGCTCTCGCCGGTTCAGGCCATTGTGCTTACCGTTACCGACAACCAGCAGCCCTATGCGGCGCAGGTGTTCGAGTCGCTTCGGACGAACGGGGTGAGGGTTCAGAAGGATTTTCGCAACGAAAAGCTGGGGTTCAAGATCCGCGAAGCCCAGTTACAGAAAATTCCCTATATGCTCGTCATCGGTGACAAGGAAGTCGAATCAGGTACGGTAACTCCCCGGTTCCGCGACGGGTCAAACCTCGCGGCCATGAAGCCGGAGGAGTTTGTTGCGTTTGTCAATGACGAAGTGAAACGCTTTAATTAGGAGGTGGCGCCATAGCGAAGCCTACGGTAAATATCAATCAGGCCATACGGGCGCGCGAGGTGCGCGTTGTCGGCGCAGAGAGCGAACAGTTGGGGATCATGTCTCTTCAGGAGGCCCTTGCGCTGGCCGAAGCGCGGCAACTCGACCTGGTGGAGGTTTCACCCACTGCGGTGCCGCCGGTTTGCCGGATCATGGATTACGGCAAGTTCAAGTACCAGCAGAGCAAAAAGCTTCAGGAAGCACGGAAAAAACAGTCCCACGTGCAGGTCAAGGAAGTAAAGCTCCGGCCCAAGACCGATGAGCATGACCTGATGACCAAGATCAAGCATGTGCGGCGCTTTATCGAGGAAGGAAACAAGGCGAAGGTAACCCTTGTGTTCCGCGGGCGCGAAATAACCCACCTGGAATTCGGTTCCCGGGCCCTCGACCGTGTTGCCGCCGAATTGGAAGATATCGCAGTTGTCGAATTCAAGCCGAAGATGGAAGGGCGCAGCATGTTCATGATCGTTGCGCCCAAAGTCAAAAAATAGAGATTCTACCGAGAACGCAGCAAAGGAGAATAGAGCAATGCCCAAGATCAAGACCAATCGCGGCGCAGCCAAGCGCTTCAAGAAGACTGGCACCGGCAAGATCAAGCGGAGCCACGCCTTTACGAGCCACATCCTCACCTCCAAGACCAGGAAGCGCAAGCGCCAGCTTCGTTCCAGCGCCGTTGTGGCGGCAGTGGACCACAAGAACATCGCCAAGCTCATCCCTTACATGTAGCGGAGCCTGCTCCGTCATGACGCCGTGAACCGTGAGGAACTGTCTCCCCTTGCGGATCCGGAAAAATATCACAGAAAAAGAAGGAGTAGTAGATGGCACGGGTAAAAAGAGGTTTCAAAGCGAGACGCAGAAGAAACAAAGTACTTAAGCTTGCCAAGGGGTTCAGGGGCGCACGGAGCAAATTGTTCAGGAGCGCAACGGAGGCCGTCGACCGGGCGCTCAATTACGCGTTCCGGGACCGCAAGGTCAAAAAGCGCGACTTCCGGGCCCTCTGGATCACGCGGATCAATGCAGCTTCCCGGCTCAACGGACTTTCGTACAGCAAGCTCATCCATGGCCTCAGACAGGCCCGGGTCGAGATTGACCGCAAGGTCTTGGCTGATCTGGCCGTGTCGGACCCCAAGGGGTTCTCGGAAATCGCGACCCTCGCCAAAGCCCAGTTTTAGTGAAATCCTGAGGAATACAAAAAGAAATGGGATGCTCTGCGTTCCATTTCTTTTTTTGTAAAGGGATACCGGACATGAAAGAAACGCTTGATCAACTGATGCAATCGGCCCTTGCAGAGATTGCCGGTGCAACTTCCGAGGACGCCCTGCAGGAGTTGCGCGTCAGGTATCTGGGGAAAAAGGGGGAACTGACGGCTGCCATGAAGGGGCTCGGTTCGCTCTCTCCCGAGGAGCGTCCCCGCATGGGCCAAATGGTCAACACGGTCAAGGACCGGCTCGAGACCACGCTGGATGAAACCCTGCAACGGGTCAGGGCCGTGGCCAAAAAGGAGCGCCTGGAGCGGGAACGCCTTGATGTGACGCTCCCCGGCCGCACGCCGTTGCTGGGAACCAGACATCCCATCTCGCTCGTCATCGAGGAGATTTCGGATATATTTGCCGGACTCGGCTTTCAGGTGGCCGAAGGCCCCGAGGTGGAACTGGACTTCTACAACTTCGAGGCACTCAACTTTCCCAAGGACCACCCGGCCCGGGACATGCAGGATACCTTTTTCGTGGACGAGGACATCCTGTTGCGCACCCACACCTCTCCGGTTCAGGTCCGGACCATGCTCAAGCACGCACCCCCGGTCAGGATCATCTCGCCGGGCACGGTCTACCGGTGCGACTCCGACGCTACCCACTCACCCATGTTCCATCAGATCGAAGGGTTCATGGTTGACAAGGGGGTTACCTTCGGCGACCTGAAAGGGATACTGACCATCTTCGTGAACCAGTTCTTCGGCGCCGGGACAGGAGTCCGGCTCCGCCCCTCGTTCTTCCCCTTCACCGAGCCGAGTGCCGAAGTGGACATCGCCTGCGTCATGTGCAAAGGGCAGGGGTGCCGGGTCTGCAAGCAGAGCGGCTGGCTCGAAATACTGGGGGCCGGCATGATCGATCCAGAGGTCTACCGCCATGTGGGCTATGACCCCGAGTCGATCTCCGGGTTTGCGTTCGGCATGGGGATCGAGCGGGTCGCCATGCTCAAGTATGGCATCGGAGACCTGCGCCTGTTCTTTGATAATGATGTGCGGTTCCTGCAACAATTTAGATGATTCAGGTGTTTTTGTTTGTATTTCTCTGGTGAAACTTTAACTACTGCGTCTCGGACAGAGTGAGATATATGATCGTTACGTACAACTGGCTCAAGGAATTTGTCGAATGTGATCTCTCTACTCAGGAGCTTGGTGACCTGCTTACCATGCTCGGTCTCGAAGTGGAGGGGGTGCGCGAGGTCGGGGGCGGCCTCGACCAGGTGGTGGTTGCCGTGGTGGAGGAGCGCCGGAAGCATCCCAATGCGGACAAGCTTTCCCTCTGCAAGGTCAATAACGGCCGGGAGATCCTGGATATCGTCTGCGGGGCCCAGAACTTCACTGCCGGCGACAAGGTCGCCCTGGCCCAGATCGGGGCCGTGCTGCCGGGTGACTTCAAGATCAAGCGATCCAAGATACGCGGCGAGGAGTCGTGCGGCATGCTCTGCTCAGAGCGTGAACTGGGGCTTTCTGCTGAATCGGAAGGGATCATGATCCTTCCCCCCGACCTGCCGCTCGGAGTCCCCCTGTTCGATGCCCTGGGCCTCAAGGACACCATTTTCGAGATCGGGCTCACCCCAAACCGCGCCGATTGTCTCAGTATTGTCGGGGTGGCGCGGGAGATTGCGGCAAAGCTCGGGAAGCGGATTACCTATCCGGGACACGCGGTTGTCGAGTCCGGCGAACCCGTAACGCAGAAGGCAACGGTCATCGTGGAGGACCCCGAACTCTGCCCGCGCTACACGGCCCGCTCTATCAGCGGATGCTCCATCGGCCCCTCGCCGGCATGGCTCGTCCGGCGCCTGGAGGCGGTCGGAATGCGTTCCATCAACAACGTGGTCGACGTGACCAACTACGTCCTGATGGAGTACGGGCATCCTTTGCACGCCTTTGATGCCGACCTGCTGGAGAGCGGCACGATCGTTGTCCGTCGGGCAATGGACGGTGAGGTGTTCACCACCCTTGACGGACAGCAGCGTGCCCTCACCGCCGGCGATCTCACTATCCGTGACGGAGCGAGGAGCGTTGCCCTTGCCGGTATCATGGGGGGAGAGAATTCGGAAATCCGCGATACCACGACGAATATCCTGCTGGAGAGCGCTTACTTCAATCCATCCGCCATCCGCCGTACCGCCAAGCGCCTGGGGATCCACACCGAGTCGTCCCATCGCTTCGAGCGGGGGGCGGATGTGGCTATTGTGACCAGGGCCCTTGACCGGGCTGCCGCGCTCCTGGCCGAATTGGCCGGGGGGACTGTTGCCGCGGGGATTATCGATGTCTATCCCGCGCCTGTTTCCCAGCGGACGATCCGGTTCAGGGTGGATCGCTGCAATGCCCTTCTCGGGGTCGAGCTCTCCGCCGATGAAATGAAGGCGCTGTTTCATCATCTGGAATTTACCACTGTCACGGTTGAGCCCGGCATAATCGATGTGACGGTCCCAACATTCAGGGTGGACCTGGAGCGCGAGATCGACCTGGTGGAGGAGGTAGCGCGTTTGAACGGCTACGGCCGGATTGAAACGACCATGCCTCGGGCCCGCGTCTTTTCCGACCGACCCTCTCAGCACCAGCGCATGGAGAGGCGGGGCCGCGACCTGATGGTGGGGCAGGGGTTCAATGAGGTCATAACCTTCAGCTTCATGGCGCCCGGCGCCCTTGACCGCATGATGCTCGGCCCCGAGGATGGCCGGCGCAGCGTGGTGGCGCTCAGGAATCCCCTTGTGGACGAGCAGGCGGTCATGCGGACAACGCTGCTCCCCGGGCTTCTGGAGGCGGCTTCCCGCAACCTGAACTACCGCAGTCTCGACCTGCGCCTCTTTGAATTGCGGCGCGTATATTTGCGGGTTGAAGGTGAGCAGCTTCCCAATGAGCCGCTGGTCCTTGCCGGGCTCATGACCGGCAGGCGCTACCCTGAAGGGTGGAACCAGGAGAAGCACCCCCTTGATTTCTATGATGTAAAGGGCGTTGTAGAGACGGTTCTCGACGCATTCTCGGTCAGTGGCGCGACCTATTCGTCCGGCGATGCCGATGTCTTTTACCATCCCGGCAAATCGTGCACGGTCAGGTGCGGCGATTCGATGCTGGGCTCCCTCGGCGAACTCCATCCCGATGTGCAGGACAATTTCGGGATCGACCAGCCGGTATTCTACTTCGAGCTTGATTTCGAGCGGCTCCTGTCCGCAGCGCGCGGCGCCGCGGCCGTTGTCCCGCCGTCGCGCTTCCCGGACACGTTCAGGGACATTGCCATGCTTGTGGCCGATGAGACGCCTGCTGCGGATATTGTCCGGTGCATCAGCGGGCTGCGTATCCGCGAGATCGAAAGCGCAGCCGTGTTTGACCTCTACAAAGGTGCCCATGTTCCCGAAGGAAAAAAGAGCATCGCGGTGCGGGTGCGCTATCGCTCCACAGAGAAAACCCTGAGCGACGACGAGGTTTCACCGCTGCACCAGAAGGTCATTGACAGCCTCATCACGAAGCTCAAAGTGACGATTCGTTAAAAACTGGTTGATTCTGCCGAATCGCTGTGATATAAAACCAGAGCTTCAGTTGGCCGGCTAACGGTCAGATTATGTAATAAATTTGAGGGAGTATATGACGAAGGCCGATATTGTCGAGCAAATATACGAGAAGATTGGTTTCTCCAAGAAAGAGTCCGCTGAGCTGGTCGAACGCGTGTTCGGTCTGATCAAGGAAACCCTTGAGCGTGGGGAAAAGATCAAGATCGCCGGCTTCGGCAATTTCGTGGTCAAGGACAAGGCCGATCGTCGCGGCCGCAATCCGCAAACCGGTGACGAGATCATCATTTCGGCCCGTAAGATCCTTACCTTCAAGCCGAGTCAGGTTCTCAAGTCCTCGATCAACACCTAGAACGCTTCGCCGGAGGCATGGTGGCGGAGGAGACGCCGGACAAACAGTACTACCGCATCGGCGAAGTATCCCGGATAACCTCACTCAAGCCGTCGGTTCTCCGTTTCTGGGAGGCCGAGTTCAAGGAGTTGCGGCCGCCCAAGAGCAGAACCGGCCAGAGGCTCTACACGCGGACTGATATTGAGCTTCTGCTGGAAATAAAACGGCTGCTCTATGGTGAAAAGCTGACCATAGACGGTGCAAGAAAGCGTTTGGCTACAAGTAAGGGGCATGGGCAGGCAGGCCCACCTCCCAGGCAGGATCAAGCTCTTGAAGAGATCCTCCATTCGGTCAAATGTGAGTTGGAATTGCTGAAAAAACAATTGCAATAGCACGTATTCGGGGCGTAGCGCAGCCTGGTAGCGCACCAGACTGGGGGTCTGGTGGTCGCTGGTTCGAATCCAGTCGCCCCGACCATTTCACAGGGGGTTACGAGATATATTTCGTAACCCCCTTTTGCGTATCATCCGCCGGTAGCGGAGGCCCGTCTCCGGCATGCGAACGGAGGGCAAGGGGGTGGCCATGAGAATTCTCGTTACCAATGATGATGGTGTTCACGCCCCCGGCATCGTGGCTCTGGCGGAGGCGCTCAGGCTTGTGGGCAAAGTCACCGTAGTTGCGCCTGACCGTGAGCGAAGCGCGGTCGGCCATGCCCTCACACTTCACCACCCCCTCAGGGTGACGGAGATCATGGCTGGTATCTTTGCCGTTGACGGGACACCAACCGACTGCGTAAATCTCGGGATTCATGCTCTTCTGGCCGGATCGCCCGATATCGTGGTGTCCGGCGTCAATCGCGGCGGGAACCTGGGCGACGACATCACGTACTCCGGGACCGTCTCTGCTGCTCTTGAAGCAACCCTCATGGGAATTCCCGCCATTGCCGTTTCTCTTGCAGCCAACGGACATGGGAGCAACTACCGTCCGGCTGCCGCCTTTGCGGCGCGGTTGGCAAGGGAAGTACTCGAACGGGGCCTCCCCCGGGACACGTTCCTGAATGTCAATGTCCCCGACCTCCCCGCCGAAGAGCTCGGTGGACCGGTTATCACCTCGCAGGGAAAGCGCGATTACGGTGGCGATATCGTGGCCAAGGTTGATCCGCGAGGCAGGAACTACTACTGGATCGGCGGCAACGAACCGGTCTTTCGCGACATCGAGGGAACCGACTTTCATGCCGTCAAGCGCGGCAGGATATCGGTCACCCCGCTTCACTTGGATTTGACCAACTACGCATCGCTCTCGGTGTTACAGTCATGGGACCTCTCGGCATGCCGTCCGGAGGCTGGACAGCCGTCGGGAGCTCTGCTATAGTCGCGTTTCCACCAACAGGGGCATGTCATGAATTTTGAAATTGCACGCAAGAGGATGATCGAATCCCAGATCATCGCGCGAGGCGTCTCGGACCGGCGGGTGATCGAGGCGATGCTTAAGGTGCCCCGCCACGTCTTCGTAGAAGAGGCCATGGCCGCCCAGGCCTACAGTGACACGCCGCTCCCCATCGGTGAAAAGCAGACCATTTCCCAGCCTTACATGGTTGCCCTGATGACTGAACTCCTGGAGTTGAAGGGGAGGGAAAAGGTCTTGGAAATCGGTACCGGCTCAGGATACCAGGCCGCTATCCTGGCAGTCATGGCCGACCGGGTCTACACGGTGGAGCGCATTCGCCCGCTGGCGTTGCGGGCGCGCAAGGCCCTCGACAGCCTGGGCCTCCTCAATGTCAATATCAAGATATCTGACGGCACGGTCGGCTGGGAGGAGGAAGCTCCCTTTGACGCCATCATTGTGACCGCCGGAGCACCGGATATCCCGCAAAAGTACATAGACCAGCTCAAGCCGGGGGGGAGACTCGTCATCCCGGTGGGGACCCAGTTCGAGCAGGTGCTCGTCAGGGTCGTCAAGCAGGAGGATGGTTCGGTCGTGCAGGAGAATGTTACGGGATGCAGGTTCGTCAAACTGGTGGGCAAGTTCGGCTGGAGCAGCGATGACTGAGCGCCCTTCGGGCGCTTTGCAACGGAGATCCCCATGAGCGACATGAACGAACTGGATGAGAAAGAACTGGACTCACCGGATGAGCCCGGCGGGGACTTTATCGAGCCCGAACCGACAGCCTTCGAGCTGGGGGCGTCAGAGGAAGAGGATGAGCCAGAGGAGCCTGCGGAAGCCGGCAAGAACATCGAACAGGAACACTTCGACGATGCTATCAAGCTCTATCTGCGCGAGATTCAGCGGACGCGGCTGCTGACCGCCGATGAGGAAAAGGAGCTTGCCGGCCGTATCGCCAAGGGCGACAAGGCTGCCCGGGACAAGATGATCGAGTCGAACCTGCGGCTCGTGGTCAAAATTGCCAAGCGTTACATCAATCGGGGGCTTCCCTTTCTCGATCTTATCGAGGAGGGAAACATGGGGCTCATCAAGGCGGTAGAGCGCTTCAAGCTCTCGAAGGAATGTCGTTTCTCCACCTACGCCACCTGGTGGATTCGCCAGTCCATCGAGCGTGCCCTGGTGAACCAGTCGCGGACGATCAGGTTGCCGGTCCATGTCTCCGACGACATCAACAAGATGCTGAAGATCACGCGGGAACTGGTGCAGAGGTTCAACCGCGAGCCGAGCGTGAAGGAAGTCGCCACCGAGATGAAGGTGAATTCCGCCTACGTCCGGCGGCTGATGGTCCTCCTCAAAAAGACCTACTCCATTGAGCGCCCCATGGGAGAAAACAGCGATTATTTCCTCATCGACACCATTGAGGATACGTCCACTGTCTCGCCGGCCGTGCTGCTCGAGGATCTCAACAAATATGAGATCGTGTCCAAGTGGTTTGCGTCCCTGTCCGAGAATGAGCAGACGATCCTTACACTCCGCTTTGGTCTGGAAGACAAGGAGCCCCAGACCCTTGACACCATCGGTCGCAGCTTTGGTGTCACCCGTGAGCGTATCCGGCAGATTGAGGCCAAGTCTCTGGAGAAATTGAGGAAATATATTGAAGAAAGCGATGGCAATGCCATTGATTGAGCCGATTTGATGCCATCACGGAAGGGGAAGAAGAAGCATGAATGAGCTGAAAGACATAATCCGCGACGTTCCCGATTTCCCCAAAAAGGGGATCATCTTCAAGGACATTACCACGTTGCTGGCGGACGCCCCGTCGTTCCAGCGCATGGTTGACCTGATCGCGCATCGCTATGTGGGGAAGAAGATCAGCAAGGTGGTCGTGGTGGAAGCCCGCGGCTTCGTCATCGGCGCCGCCCTGGCCTACAAGCTCGGAGCCGGCGTAGCCCTGGTGCGCAAGCCGGGCAAACTTCCCTCGGAAACCTTCAGCAAGACCTATCAGCTCGAATACGGCTCAGACACCCTGGAGATCCATACTGATGCCATTACCAAAGGGGAGCGGGTGATTATCGCCGACGACATCCTCGCCACTGGCGGCACCATGGCGACGGTGGTCGAGATGGTCGAGGCCCTGGGTGGCGAGATCGTCGAGTGCTGCTTCCTGGCCGAGCTCGAATTCCTCGGGGGGAGAAAGAGGCTGCCCGAAGGAAAGGTCTACTCGCTCCTCACCTTCTAGTATCACTGGTGAAAGGGCTTGAAAATGCGCCCCGGATAGGCTATAAAAAATTTTCTTTTGTCCCCGTAGCTCAGCTGGATAGAGCACTTCCCTCCTAAGGAAGGGGTCGGACGTTCGAATCGTCTCGGGGACGCCAGTAAAATAAAGGGCCTGCACTCATCGGTGCAGGCCCTTTTCTGTGTCTGTTCCTCCCTTCCCTGAAGCGTACCCGGCGACTGCTAGATGATCTTGTTCAGCGGATACTCAACGATCCCCTCGGCGCGAGCTTGATCAGCTCGGGAACGATGCGCCGGACCTCCTTTTCCGGAAGGATACTCTCGATGGAGACCCAGTCCGAGTTGAAGAGGTGGGACACGGTAGGGTTCTTGAGGCTCGGCAGCACACGGGTGATTGCCTCCAGCCGGTCATTGGGGGCGTTCATCTTGAGGCCCACCATTCCCTCGGCGGCAAGGGCCGATTTGAGGAGGGTGGCGATGGTCTCGATCTTCTCGCGCTTCCACGGATCGGCCCAGGCGGCCTTGTTGGCGATCAGGACCGGCACTGACTCCATCAGGTCGCAGACGATCCGCAGGCCGTTGGCTTTGATGGTGGACCCCGTCTCGGTCACTTCCACGATGGCGTCGCAGAGGCCGTCCACCACCTTTGCCTCGGTGGCGCCCCAGGAAAATTCAACGGTTACCGGGATGTTGCGCTCGGCAAAGTACCGCTTGGTGAAGCCCACCAGTTCGGTGGAGATGGTGGCCCCGTGGAGGTCCTCCGGCTTCTGCACGGCGGAGTCCCTGGTAACCACCAGGACCCAGCGGGCGGGCCTGCGGGAGACCTTTGAGTAGACCATTTCGCAGACTTCCACCACGTCCGACTCGTTTTCCCTCACCCAGTCGCGGCCGGCAATGCCGGCGTCGATGGTGCCGCGCTCAACGTATTTCCCCATTTCCTGGGGCCGGATGAGCTTGCAGTTCATCTCGTCGTCGTCAACGCCGGGGAAGTAGCTGCGGGAGGAGATGCTGATCTGCCAGCCTGCCTTGCGGAACAGCTCGACCGTGGCGTTTTCGAGGCTGCCCTTGGGCACGCCGAAATTGAGAAGTCCGCTCATTTCTTGTACACCTCCGCCGGATCGAACAGGGGCTCGGAGTGCTCGACCCACTGGCCGTCCTCCCACCGGACATAGAAGCAGCTCCGGTTGCCCGTGTGGCAGGCTGCCGGACCGTTCTGCTTCACCTTGATGACCACGGCGTCGGCATCACAGTCGGTGAGCACCTCGACCACCTCCTGGGTGTTGCCCGACTCCTCGCCCTTCATCCAGTACTTGTTGCGGCTGCGGCTGAAGAACCAAGTCTTGCCGCTCTCAAGGGTGAGGTTGAGGGTTTTTTCATCCATGAACGCCACCATGAGAACCTCGTTGGTGGCGTGGTCCTGGATAATGGCCGGGATGAGCCCTCCCATCTTCTGGAAATCGATCGTTATCATGCCGGGTGTCTCTCCTCCTTTGCGGGAATGAACCAGATTTCAGCAGTTGAACACTGCCTGCAGTCGTGCCGACGGTCTCTTTCAGTAATACCAGGCTCATTTTTCTGCAGCCGATCACCATTGGGACAGGAGCGGCCGTGAACCACGGAATTTCCTTTAATACTCCGCCATCTATCATTGTGTCAACAAAATGTGGCGCCAGAAGTCGGAGCCCTTGGCAGGAGAGGGGCGTTCGGGGTATAACCGACTCCTGGGGCATACCCGGCAGGCGGGATAGAGGACGTATTCTGTCGCACTGTTGGACGATACTCTAGCCTGCCTTCATATCCCCAGAAGGAGCATCCCATGACGGAACGAAAACGTCCCGCGGCGCTGCGGGGCACGACCGTAGCCCTGGAGACCAACTGCGGCAAGCTCTATGTGACGGTCAACCGCGACCCGGACACCGGCCTGCCCGTTGAAGTCTTCTGCCGCTTCGGAAAGGCGGGCGGGTGCGGCAGCGCCGTCATGGACGGCCTGACCCGGATGATCACCCGCGGCCTGCTCTCGGGCATGGACCCGCAGGTTGTGGTTCGGGACCTGGCCGGGATATCGTGCCACCGGGGCGCCGCCACCTGTCTCGACGCCCTGGCGGAGGCGGTGGCCCTGGCCCTGGATGAGGGGAGAGGAGAGGACCGTTGTCCCTGACCATCTACACGAGCAACCGGATGGAGGCCCTGGTCGAGCAGCTTTGCGCCGTGGTCGAGCCTCCCCTGTCGTCACCCTTTGTTCCCGAGACCATCGTGGTGCAGAGCCGGGGCATGGAACGGTGGCTCGCGATGGAGCTGGCAAAGCGCCTGGGGATCTGGGCGAACGGCTCCTATCCCTTTCCCAATGCCTTTGTCTGGTCGCTCTTCCGGGCGGCGCTGCCCCATCTGCCGGACCAGTCCCCCTTTGACCCCGCCATCCTGACCTGGCGGATCATGGACCTGCTGCCGCGCCTGCTCCCGGAACCGGCCTTCGGCCAGTTGCGGGGATATCTGGCCGGGGAGGACCGGGAACTGCGGCTCTACCAGCTTGCGGCCAGGATCGCCGACACCTTTGACCAGTACACCGTGTTCCGGGGCGACCTGCTGGCGACCTGGGAAACGGGGCGGGACCAGCAGTGGCAGGCCCGGCTCTGGCGCGCATTGACCGCGGACAGCCCCGGTACCCACCGGGGGGCCGTGCGCGACGCATTTCTGAAACAGCTGGCCGGCGGGCGTCTCCCTGCCGGCGTCTGCCCCGAACGGGTGTCGGTCTTCGGCATCTCGTACCTTCCGCCGTTCCACCTGGAGATCTTCACCTCCCTGGCCCGGCTCTGCCCGGTGAACCTGTTCGTCCTGAGCCCCTGCCGGGAATACTGGGGGGATATCGTCTCGCCCGGCGCCCGGGCGCGGATGACGCCGGAGCGCCGGCTGCAGGCCGTTGAGGGGCATCCGCTGCTTGCCTCCCTGGGCAAGCCGGGGCGCGATTTCTCGTCCCTCATCCTGGCCTGCGACGACCTGTCGGGCGGCGAGCGCGACCTCTATGCCGAAGCCCCCGGCGAAACGCTCCTGGCCGCGGTGCAGAACGGCATCCTTACCCTGGACGAGGCCGACGGCACTCCGCGTCTGGTCCGGGTGGACCCCGGCGACCGCTCGATCGGGATTCATTCCTGTCACGGCCCCATGCGCGAGGTGGAGGTGCTCCACGATGTCCTGCTGGCCATGTTCGAGGACCTGCCCGGCCTCACGCCCCGGGATATCCTCGTGATGACGCCGGACATCGAGACCTATGCCCCCTATGTTGCCGCGGTTTTCGGCGGCGGGCAGGACCAGCGGCGGCGGATCCCGTTTTCCATTGCCGACCGGAGCATCCGGTGTGCCGGGGGGGCGGCCGACACCTTCCTGTCCATCCTCGACCTGCCCCTGGGCCGCTTCCCGGTGACCGACGTGCTGGACATCCTGGAGACCGGCGCGGTCCATCGCCGCTTCGGCATCGACGAGGCCGGTCTCGAACAGATCCGCTCCTGGGTGGAGTCAACCCGCATCCGCTGGGGCATGGACGAGAACGAACGCCGGGCTGCCGGGCTGCCTGCCTACCGGGAGAACAGCTGGCAGGCGGGGCTCGACCGGCTACTGCTGGGGGTGGCCATGCCCGACGAGGAAGGGGCCATGTTCGGCGGCATCCTCCCCCACGATGCCATGGAAGGGGATGGGCCGGTGCTCCTGGGGCGCTTCATCCGCTTCGTGGAGGCCCTGGACCGGGTGCGGCAGGATCTGGCGCGCCCCCGCTCCCTTGAGGGGTGGACAGCGACCCTGCGCGGCATCCTGGCCGACTTCTTCAATCCCGATGACGCCACCACCTTTGAACGTGCCGCCCTGGGGAGGATCGTGGACAGCCTCGGCGACCTCGGCACGGGCTCCGGCTTCACGGACGAGGTGGGCCGGTCCGTGGTCAGGGCCTGGCTCGGCGAACGGCTCGACAAGCCCAACCAGGGGCTCGGCTTCATGACCGGCGGGGTCACCTTCTGCGCCATGCTCCCCATGCGGAGCATCCCTTTCCGGGTGATCTGCCTGCTGGGGGTGAACGACGACTCCTTCCCCCGCCGGGACCGCGCCGCCGGCTTCGACCTGATGGCCGCAGACCGCCGCCCCGGCGACCGGTCGCTACGGGAGGAGGACCGCTACCTCTTCCTGGAAGCCCTTCTCTCGGCCCGGGAGCGCCTGGTGATCAGCTACACCGGCCAGAGCGTCCGGGATAACGCCGAGCTTCCCCCCTCGGTACTGGTGAGCGAGTTCCTCGACTATCTTGGATCTCGTTTCACGGACGGCACCGACCGGTTCCCGGCCTCCCTGGTGACGCGGCACCGACTCCAGCCCTTCAGCCCCGCCTACTTCACCGAAGACGGCGAACTGTTCAGTTACGCGGCCGAAGAGTGTCGCGCCCTGGCCCGGCGCGGCAGGGACGACGCACCGCGCCCCTTCCTGGAGCACCCCCTGGCCGAGCCCGGTCCGGCGTCGGCCGACGAAACGGAGATCCTGCCCCTGGCGCAACTGATCTCCTTTTTCGAGCACCCGGTGCGCTACCTCTTGCGCCACCGGCTCGGCATCCGCCTGGAGGAAAGCCGCTCCCCCTTGGAGGACCGGGAGCCCTTTGCACTGGACTCTCTGGATGCCTTTCTGCTGGAACAGGAGATCCTGGACCACACCCTGGCGGGCGGAGACCCGGCCGACCTCCTGCCCGTTGCTCGGGCTCGGGGCGGCCTGCCCCCGGCGCGGCAGGGAGAGCTGGCCTTTGCGGGGCTCACCGCACGGGTGAGGGACCTGGCCGACCGGGTCCGGCTGGCAACCAGCAGCCGGCCTCCCCTTGAACCCGTGACCGTGGACCTGCGGGTGGGCGAGCGGCGGCTCGTGGGCGAGCTGAGTTCCCTCTGGCCCGCCGGTCTGATCCGCTGGCGCTGCGCCAGGCTGTCCGGCCGCGACCACATCCGGCTCTGGATCGAGCACCTGGTTCTCAATGCCCTGGCATTGCCCGCCACCGGGGCGGCAAGCAGGCTCCTGGCCGCTGACGGCGACTTGGCGCTCCGTCCCGTGGCCGCCCCCCTTGCGCACCTGGAGGCTCTGGTGTCGTACTACGGGCAGGGGAGCCGGAAGCCGCTGCGGTTCTTCCCGCGCACCTCCCTGGCCTTTGCCCGCACGGGCGAGATGGCGGCGGCCCGCACCGCCTGGGGGGGAGATTTCTACCCAGAGGGAGACGATCCCTATTATGCGCTCTGCTTCGGCACTGCCGATCCCTTGGACGACGCCTTCCGCGAGACGTCCGTCGCAATCCTGACCCCCCTGCTGGCCCACCAGGAGGACGAGCGGTGACTTCTCTGCAACCCCATGACAATCTGACCGTTGAACTGTCCGGCCACAACCTGGTGGAAGCCAGCGCAGGCACGGGCAAGACCTTTGCCATTGCCTGCCTCTACCTGCGCCTGGTGGTGGAAGGTGAGGGGCTGCTCCCCGAAAACATCCTGGTGGTGACCTTCACCGAGGCGGCCACCAAGGAACTGCGCGCCCGCATCCGCCAGCGGCTGCGCCAGGCCCGCGACCGGTTCGCCGGCGGGGGCGCGCCGGACGAGTTCCTCGACCGGCTGGCCCTGGGCGAGCGCTGGCCTGGGCACGCCACGGCCCTGTCTCGGATCGACAGCGCACTCCAGACTTTCGACTGCGCCGCCATCTCAACCATCCACGGCTTCTGCCTCCGGGCGCTCCAGGAAAATGCCTTCGAGAGCGGTTCCCTGTTCGACACCGATCTGGCGGTGGACCAGGAACCGCTCCTGCGCCAGGTGGCGGACGATTTCTGGCGCCGTCACTTCTTCGGCGGGGACGCGCCGCTGCTCCCCCTGGCCCTGGGGCGGCGCTGGTCTCCGGAGGTGCTGGCGGCATTTCTGCGGAACATTGCCGGCAAGCCACACCTGGCCGTGGAGCCGGTCTGGCATTCCGGTGAAGCGGACCGCGTGGCCGGGGAGATCCGGGACGCCTTTGCCGCGCTCGCGTCCCTCTGGCGGACGCAACGGGATGAGGTTGCCGCCATCCTGGCCGCCGATCCCGGCCTGAGCCGCTCCAGGAGCAACTACCACCCGGACCTGGTGCCGGGCCTCCTGGCCGCCATGGACGGCTACGCGGCCGGCGCGGACCCCTACGCGCTCTTTGCCGGGTTCGACAAGTTCACCGCCGGGTTTCTGGCCGGGCAGCGGCTCAAAAAGGCCGACCCGCCCCGGCACGACTGCTTCGACCTCTGCGACCGCCTGGCGCGGCTCACCTCCCAGCGGCTCCTGCTCCTGAAGGCCGAGTTTGCGGCCCGGGGCCTGGAGCGGCTGACCGCGCTCAAGGCGCAGCGCAACGTCCGGGGATATGATGACCTGCTCACGGATCTCCACGCCGCCCTTGACGGGCCCGGCGGCACAGCCCTGGCCGACCGGTTGCGTGAGCGCTACCGGGCCGCCCTCATCGACGAGTTCCAGGATACGGACCTGGTCCAGTACCGGATCTTCCGGGCGGTCTTCAGCGGCGGTGCAGTGCCCCTGTTTCTGATCGGCGACCCCAAGCAGGCCATCTACAGCTTCCGGGGGGCCGACGTTTTCGCCTACCTGGAGGCCCGGCAGGAGATCCCGGCGGAGCGGCGCTTCACCATGGACCGCAACTGGCGCTCCACGCCGGAGATGGTCGAAGCGGTGAGTTCCCTGTTCCGCCTGGGGGGGGAGCATCCCTTCCTGGTCGGCGACATCGCCTTTCCCCCGGTCACGGCGGCCCGGCAGCAGGGATGCTCCTTCGGCGACCGCGATCCGGCTCCGCTCCAGCTCTGGTTCTTCCGCCGGGGCGAGAGCGACCGCGACTGCATCAACCTGGGCACGGGCCTGCAGCGGATTGTCACCGCCGTTGCCGACGAGATCTCCGGGCTCCTGGCCGACGGCCGCGCCGGCACGGCCTGTCTGGAGGACGAGGACGGGCGGATGCAGCCCCTCACCCCCGGCGACGTGGCCGTCATCGTCCGGTCCCACTTCGAGGCGGGCTTGGTCCAGCAGGCCCTGCGGGAGCGAGGTATCCCCTCCGTGGTCCAGAGTGCCGATAGCCTGTTCGAGACCCGCGAGGCCGGCGAGGTCTGGACCGTGATGGGGGCCGTGGCCGAGCCCGGGAACGAGGGGCGGGTCAGGGCTGCTCTGGTTACGGCGCTCTTCGGGCTCAACGGCAACGACCTGGCGCTTCTCATGGAGCAGGAGGCGGCCTGGGAAGAGCGGATCGCCGCCTTCCGCGACTACCGCGACCTCTGGCGCGAGCGGGGCTTCATGACCATGTTCCGCGCCTCCTGGACCGGGAGGGGGTGAGGGAGCGGTGCCTTCCCCTGCCCGACGGGGAGCGGCGGCTCACCAACCTGCGCCACTGCGCCGAGGTGCTCCACCAGGCGGCCGTTGAGCGGCGTCTCGGCCCCGATGCCCTGACGGCGTGGTTCGGGGAGCGGGTGAGCGTGTCCCCGCCCGGGGAGGAGTACCAGATCCGGCTCGAATCGGACGACCGGGCGGTCCGCATCGTCACGGTCCACGTCAGCAAGGGGCTGGAGTATCCCGTGGTCTTTGCTCCCTTCATGTGGGGCGGTCTGCGGGATGACGGGGACCTGACCCTCTGCCACGAGGACGGCTTCCGGCTGGTGGCGGATTTCGGCACCGACCGCCGGGACGAGCGGCAGCGCCGGGCCCGCACCGAGGCCCTGGCCGAGAACCTCCGCCTCCTCTACGTGGCCCTCACCAGGGCCCGCTGCCGCGCCTACCTGGTCTGGGGCAAGTTCCGCGGCGCCGAGACCTCGGCTCCGGGCTGGCTCCTCCACGGCAGCCGGACCGACGGGACAGGCGACCCGGTGAAACAATTGGAAGAAACCCTGAAGAAGGCGACCGACCAGACCCTGCTGGAGCGGCTCAACCACCTGGCAGGGGCAAGCGGCGGGGGCGTGGCCGTGACCGAAGACCCGTGCCCGGACCGGCTGCCCCGCTTCCGGCCAGCCGTGGGTGAGGCGCCGCTGGTCTGCCGTGAGTTCAGGGGCGAAATCGACGCGGGCTGGCGAGTGGCCAGCTTCACCTCCTTTGCCTCGGGGCACCGGGAAACCGCCGAGTTGCCGGATCGGGACCAGACCCTGCCGGAGCTTCCGTCCGACGCGGCCAGTGACGCGACAACCCCGCCCGAGGCTCCATGTTCGCCTTTCCCCGGGGCCCCGGGCCGGCATCTTCCTGCACGGCCTCTTCGAGCAGCTCGATTTTGCCGTTGCCGGCGACGATACGGTGCGAGACCTGGTTCGGCGCGAACTGGAGCGCCACGGCCATGGCGCCCAATGGCTCGACCCGGTGAGCCGCATGGTCGGCAACGTCCTGAATGTTCCTCTGGGCGGTGAGGGGAATTCATTCCGCCTGGCCGACCTGGCCCCCGGCAGCTGGCTGGCAGAGCTGGAGTTCTATTTCCCGCTCCGGTTTGTGCAGGACACCCAGGTGGCGACCATTCTAGCCGGGGCCGGGGTGCTTCCCCAAGGGGCCGACCTGGGAGCGGTGGCACGCCGGATCGTCTTCGGCGAGGCCCGGGGCATGGTGCGCGGCTTCATGGATCTGGTGTTCCGCCACAGTAGCCGCTACTACCTGATCGACTGGAAATCGAACCACCTGGGGAACCGGGCCGAGGATTACGGCCCCGAGCGCCTCTGCCGCGAGATGGAGCGCTCCCTCTATCCCCTCCAGTACCTGCTCTACACCGTGGCCCTCGACCGCTTCCTGGAGCGCCGCCTGCCCGGTTATCGCTACGAGGAGCACTTCGGCGGAGTGTTCTACCTGTTCCTGCGGGGGATCGATCCCGAACGCCCCCCCCTGGGGGTCTATCATGACCTGCCGCGGCCCGACCTGGTGCGGGCATTGACCGACTGCCTCGCGGGACGGGAAGGAGGAGCGCCGTGAGTGCCGACGACCTGCAGTTCCGCGACATCGACGCCTGTTTTGCCGACTTCCTCTGCCGCCTGGCCGGGGGCCAGAACGACGATCTCCATCGGGCCGCCATGCACGCCAGCGCCGCCGTAGGGGCCGGCCACGTCTGCCTGCACCTGGACGAAGCCTTTGGCAGCGACGGCGCGGCCCTGGCCGCCACCCTCAGGGCCCTGCCGGTGGTGGGTCCGCCCGGTGGCCGTACCCCCCTGATTCTGGACGAAAAGAACCGCCTCTACCTTTATCGATACTGGAACTATGAATATCTAGTTGCTGAATTCATAAAGCAAAAATCCGCAGAGATCCGTCCCGTTTCCCTGCCGCTCCTGCGGGCGGGTATTGACCGGATCTTCGGGCCGAAGGGGGACGATGCCGTGGACTGGCAGCGGGTGGCTGCCGCGGCCGCGGTGCGGAGCGGCTTTTGCGTCATCTCCGGGGGGCCGGGTACCGGCAAGACCTCCACCGTGGTTTCGATCCTGGCCCTGCTCCTGGAGCAGGCCGGCGAGGAAGGGGCGGGCATTGCCCTGGCAGCGCCCACGGGCAAGGCCGCGGCGCGGCTCGGCGACTCCATCCGCGACGCCCGTCAGCGCCTGGCGGCGGTAACCCCCGTGGCGGAGCGGATCCCCGGCCAGGTCTCCACCATCCACAGGTTGCTGGGGGTGATTCCCGGCTCGGTCCGCTTCCGTCACAACCGTCACAATCCGCTGCCCCACCGGGTGGTGGTGGTGGACGAGGCCTCCATGGTGCCGCTGCCTCTCATGGCCCGGCTGGTGGAGGCCCTGGCACCGTCGGCCCGGCTCATCCTCCTGGGGGACCGGGACCAGCTCGCCTCGGTGGAGGCAGGGGCCGTGCTGGGCGACATCTGCGACACCGGGCGGGCGCACCGGTTCTCAGCCCCGTTCCGGGAGTTCATCCGTGATGCCGCGGGCGAGGAGATCGAGGGCGAAGCCGGGGACGACGGGGATGGGCAGCCGGGGACACCGGCCGACTCCCTGGTGATCCTGCGCAGGAACTACCGCTTCGGTGCGGCCAGCGCCATTGGCGCGGCCAGTGCTGCCGTGAACGAGGGCGACGGAGACCGGCTTATGGCGCTTGTGTCAGGAGAAGGGATGGACGGAGGCGTAGCGCTCCGGCCCGTGCCGCCGGCGGAGCGGCTTGCCGGGGCCCTGGCCGAGAGCGTTGTTGCGGGGTATGGCGAGTACCTGGGCCAGGCAGACCCGGAACAGGCCCTGGTCTGTTTCGACCGCTTCCGGGTCCTCTGTGCCGTCCGGCAGGGGGAGTACGGGGTGCAGGGGCTCAACCGGGCCATCGAGCGGGTCCTGGCACGGCAGGGGCTCATCGATGTCGACCGCGTCTGGTACCCGGGGCGGCCGGTCATGGTGACGGTGAACGACTACGGGCTGGGGCTCTTCAACGGTGACATCGGCCTGGCCGTTGCCGATCCCGCCTTCAGCGGCGGGCTGGCCGTCTGCTTTCCCGCGCCCGGCGGTGGAGTCAGAAAGATTTCCCCGGCCCGGTTGCCGGCCCATGAAACGGTCTTCGCCATGACGGTCCACAAGAGCCAGGGGTCCGAGTTCGACCGGATACTGCTGGTGCTCCCTCCCTTCGACAGCCCCGTGCTCACGCGGGAACTGGTCTACACGGGACTCACCCGCGCCCGGACCGGTGCGGTCATCTGGGCGGACGAGGAGATCCTGCGGTCCGCTGCGGCGCGGAGGAGCGAACGACGGTCGGGCCTGCGGGAAGCGTTGTGGGGATGATGGGGTGATGGGGGGCGCGGCCGGACGGACAGCCGCGCCGGATCAGTGACCGCCGGAGAGGGGAACGTCGAAGGTGCGTCCGTCCTTGGAAAAGCGGACCTTGCGCTCGCCGATGGAGACGATGCGGGCGCCCGCCACCACGTTTCCTTCCGCAACCAGGGTGCCGTTCACCACGGCCCGGCGCAGACGCCGCTCATCCTGCCAGGCGATGCCCGTTACGGACAGGTCCGCGGGCTGGGCCACGGCAACGGGTGCCGGTGTGCTTGGGGCGCGTACCGCCGGAGCACTTTCTTCTTCCTCCTCGTCCGGGCGCGGTGCCGCGGGCACGGGGCGCGGAACAGCAGCCGCGGGTGGGGCAGGGACGGGACGCGGCGCCTCAAGGGCCGGAGCCGGTTGCGGCTGTGGAACCGGGGGCTGCGGCACGGGGGCCCGGCCGGCGCCGGCGCGGACTCCGTACCCTCGTCCTGGTACCCGGCCGTCAGCGGGGCCGGCCGGCCGGCGTCCCGGCGTTGTACCGCCGCCGTGCGCGTGGCGTCGTTGCCGCCCTTCAGTAACAGGCCCACTGCCAGTCCCGCCAGGAGGATCACTGTGGCGCCGGCCGCGAACAGCCACCGTTTCCGGCTGTCGGAGCGCTGCGCGCCCCGGTGGCCGAGCACGTCGGGACGGATGTTCTCGGTGGCCCCGCGCCGGGCTTTTCGCTCCTGCTCCATTTTTCTCAGCGCGTCAAGAATCAGGCTCATTGCGTGCTCCCCTTTGCTCCCGTAAGTCCCGGCGGGAAAAACCCGCCCGCCCTGCGGTAGAGGAGCGCCAGCGTTTTCTCCCCCGCCTTGCCGTCAGGTTGCAGCCCCTCGGACTGCTGGAAGCGACGCACCCCTTCCTCGGTAGCCGCATCAAAGTCGCCCGTGGGTTTTTCATCGTAGAAACCGGCCCCCTTCAGCAATTCCTGAAGCGGTTTCACTCCCTTGCCCCTGCTTCCCGCCCGGTCCGTAACGGTATTCCGTGGAAGTTCTTCCAGAACATCCAGGCCCGTCCCTCCCAGAACGCCTCGATCTCGCCGCGCGAAAGGGAATCTTTCCCCGCAACAGCCGGGACCACGGTGAACGAGCCGTTGTTCGCGGCCGTAAGGGTCAGGAACCGGCTGGTGCCGTCGGGAAGCTCCACCTGGAGCATCACCGGAGCGTCGAAATGCAGGATGTCGTCCAGGTTCCCCTTGATTTCCGTGGCCGTGAAACCGCGCCGTGCCGCCAGGGTGCGGATATCGTCGCTGCGCCCGGCCCGGTCGATGGCGGGTGCCTGCCATGCCCCCAGCAGGGCGTTGGCAGCTGTCAGCATGTTGTCCCCCACGGCCGTTGCCGCCAAAGATTTGCGGACAGCATCGCCGGTCAGGGGGGGCGGCTGCGGCGCCGGGGTCGGGGCAGGCGTTGCCTCTCCGGCCACGGCCGGGGGCGGTGGCTCCTTGTCCGTGCGGTTGAACAGGGCAACGCCGATGCTGATCGCCGCGGCCAGGGCCAGGAAATGCAGGGTCTTGCGGGGGATGGGAAAGCGCCGCCCTTCTTCCTGGCGCACGTCGATGATGGCCTCGGCCGCCATTGACGCGGTGATCTCCCTGCTGTCCCTGGTGTAGGCCAGCAGGAGCGCCCGGTCGCACACGGCATTGATCAGCCGGGGCAGCCCTTTGGAGAAGCGGTAGATCTTCTTCACGGCCCCAAGGGTGAACGCCACCGGCTCCCGCCCGCCGCCCGCCACCCTGATCCGGTGCCGGATGTACTCCCGCGTATCGTCGCATCCCATGGGCTCCAGGTGGTAGCGCACCGTGATCCGCTGGTTGAGCTGGCGCAGTTCTTCCAGCGCCAGCAGCCGCTTCAGCTCCGGCTGGCCCACCAGCACGATCTGGATCAGCTTGTCCCGCTCGGTCTCCAGGTTGGAGATGAGCCTGATGTGTTCCAGCACCTCGACGGAAAGATTCTGGGCCTCGTCGATCACCAGCACCACCGTGCGGCCGGCCGAGCTTTCCTCCAGCAGGAAACGGTTCAGGGCCTCCAGCAACTCGCCCCGCTCCGAGCTGGCGCAGGGGAGGCCGAACTCCCGGTTGATCCCCTGGAGCAGTCCCAGGGACGACAGGGTCGGGTTGAAGATGAGGGCGGTGCGGTGCGTGGCCGGGTCGAGCTGGTTGAGGAAGGTCCTGATCAGGGTGGTCTTGCCGGTCCCCACCTCGCCCGTCAGCTCAATGAACCCGGCATGGGTGTCAATGCCGTAGAGCAGGTGGGCGAACCCCTCCTGATGGTGGGTGCTCAGAAAGAGGAAATCAGGGTTCGGGGTGAGCGCAAAGGGTTGTTCGGTAAAGCCGAAATGGTCTCGATACATGGGGCACGAACATCGGCCGGAAAACTGCCCGGCGAGTAAAATAATCAGATTTTCAACTAGTTATAAAGTTCAAATCCCTGGATGTCAAGGAGTAATTCATTGGCGGGCCCGGACGGAGGGCGTTTGACAAAGGTTAATAATTATGTAGAGTTAACCTCTGCGGGCCCCGGCCGGACATGAGCGCCGGCAACAGGCGGACGGGAAAGGAGGGTGATACGGCGCCGGGGAAGGCAGGGATGCGACCGCATATTCCGGAAACCTGTCCGACAACGACATGGTCAGGTTCCACACAACAAGGGGGTACAGGGATGGTATCCAAGCGACTAATGGGGGCGGCGGCACTTCTCCTCCTGGCGGCAGGCGCCGCCGGCGCGGCAGGCTTGACCGTCAAGGAACAACTGGGCAAAGATATCTTCTTCGACACCAACCTCTCCATCAACGGCAACCAGTCATGCGCGGACTGCCACGCCCCCGAGGCGGGGTGGACCGGGCCCACCTCGGAAGTCAACGCCCACGGCGCCGTGTATGAAGGCTCCATTGCCGGGCGCTTCGGCAACCGCAAACCACCCTCATCGGCCTACGCCACCACCGCGCCCATCCTCAAATATATCCGTCAGGGCGGCGGCATGTTCGTGGGGGGCAACTTCTGGGATGGTCGCGCCACCGGCGAAAAACTGGGCAATCCTGCCGCCGACCAGGCTCAGGGCCCGTTCCTGAATCCGCTGGAGCAGGCGCTCCCCGACTCGGCCTGCGTGGTCCACCGGGTATGCACCGCCACCTACGGCACCGCCATGGACGCCGTCTGGCCCGGCTCGTGCGCCATCGCCTGGCCCGCTGACGTGGACACCGCCTGCGCCACCGAAGGGGCCTTCGTGAACCTGGATGCTCCCAACCGGGCAAAATCCAATCTGGCCTACGACTACATCGCCCTGGCCATTGCCGCCTACGAGGGCTCGGCCGAATCCAACGCCTTCACCTCCAAGTACGACGCCTTCCTGGCCGGCAAGGCATTCCTGACGCCCGAGGAGAGAAGGGGGCTCGCTCTCTTCAACGGCAAGGGCAAATGTGCCCGCTGCCACGTCAACACCGGCAAAAAGCCGCTTTTCACCGACTACACCTACGACAACCTGGGCGTACCGCGCAATGTCGAGAATCCTTTCTATCAGTCCACCTTCAATCCCCTGGGGGCCGCCTGGATCGACCTGGGGCTCGGCGGCTTCCTTGAGTCGCGCATCGATTACAGCCGATTTGCCAAGGCCAACCTCGGCAAGCACAAGGTGCCCACCCTGCGCAACGTGGACAAGAAAGCAGCCCCCGATGTCGTCAAGGCATTCGGCCACAACGGCTACTTCAAGAGCCTGAAGGAGATCGTCCACTTCTACAACACCCGCGACGTTCTCCCCACCTGCGCGCCCGGCTCCCCCGGCGAAAAGGTGACCTGCTGGCCGCTGCCCGAGCTGGCCCTCAACATGAACACCGCCGAACTGGGCAACCTCAAGCTCTCCGATGCCGAAGAAGACGCCCTGGTGGCCTTCATGAAAACACTCACCGACGGCTACCAGCCCTGACCGACCCGTCGCACCGCCCCGGACCGCCCGGTCCGGGGCACGTTTCCGCCCGCCTCAAATCTGTTCACAAACCAATGGATAATAAACCCGCAATCTGCTAGTGATACGAGCACAATTCCCCTTTGCGAGGTGACCCGGGATGAAACTCGTATCCTTCAACGTCAATGGCCTGCGATCCCGTCTCCATCAACTCGAAGAACTGGTCCGTACCCATCGGCCCGACATCATCGGCCTCCAGGAAACCAAGGTGCAGGATGCCGACTTTCCCCTGGCCGCAGTCCAGGCCTTGGGCTATCACGTGATCTACCACGGCCAGAAGACCCACCACGGCGTGGCGCTCCTCTCCCTCCAGCCCCCCCGTGACGTCCGGCTCGGCCTTCCCGGCGACGGCGACGAAGCCCAGAAGCGCTTCATCAGCGCCGCCTTCGATCTTCCCGCCGGGTCGCCCCTGCGGGTCATCAACGGCTACTTCCCCCAGGGCGAAAGCCGCGACCACCCGGTCAAGTTCCCGGCCAAGGAACGCTTCTACGCCGACGTGCTCGCCTACCTGAAATCCTCCTGCGACCCCGACGCCCCCCTGGCGGTCATGGGAGACTTCAACGTCGCCCCCGTGGACCCGGACATCGGCATCGGCGCCGACAACGCCAAGCGCTGGCTCCGCACCGGCAAGACCAGCTTCCTCCCCGAAGAGCGGGCCTGGTTCGCCGCCCTGCGCGACTGGGGGCTGCACGACAGCTACCGCGAGCTCTACCCCCACATCGACGACCGCTTCAGCTGGTTCGACTACCGCAGCCGCGGCTTCGAGTCCGAGCCCAAGCGGGGCCTGCGCATTGACCACATCCTCCTCACCCGTCCGCTCCAGCAAGCCTGCCGCGCCGCCGGCATCGACTACGACATCCGCGCCATGGAAAAGCCTTCCGACCACTGCCCCGTGTGGGTGGAGGTGGAAGTGTGATCAGCGCCTGAAACGCGGCTCCGAGGACGCGGCGTATAGGGGTTTTCCTGATTGAACGGGGATGGTAATTGATTTATGAAAGGGTGTTAGTGATGTGTGGGGAATTGATTCGGGTATGGGAAAGGTGGGGAGTGTTCCTGATCTCCCTCCGGAGCCGATTTAACGACGGTACTCCGCTGGGAAAGGTATATAGATGTAGATGGTCTCGGATAAGTAAAAAATGCAGACTTCCATCTACAAGTATATAGCCTGCCCCCATATAGATGTAGATGCTTCCATCTACATGTACTTGGTTATATATAGTTGTAGATAGCACACCCTAACGGGTGATTTACGGGATACTGTGTAAGGCCCCCTCTGGGCATACGGATTAGCGTATGCTGGACTTTGGCGAAACCCATTCTCCAAAGGAGGCCTTACACATGAGATTTTACACTAAGACTCACAAGTACTACTGCGGAATTGATCTTCATGCCCGAAAAAAGTACGTCTGCATTCTCGACTCGGAAGGGACCGTGCTGGTTCATCGCGAAATCAACTGCAATCCTGAGAGCTTCCTTCGCCTCGTGGCACCCTACCGGGAGGACTTGGTTGTCGGCGTGGAATGCATGTTCGCATGGTATTGGCTGGCAGACCTTTGCCGTAATGAAAAGATCGAGTTTGTGCTCGGTCACGCCCTTTACATGAAGGCAGTCCACGGTGGCAAAGCAAAGAGCGACAAGATTGACGCCCACAAGATTGCTGTGCTGCTCCGCGGCGGCATGTTTCCCTTAGCCTACGTCTACCCGCCGGAAATGCGGGCAACACGGGACCTCCTGCGCCGCCGGAACTTTTTCGTCAGAAAACGTGCTGAGCTTATGGCACACATCCAGAACACGGTAACCCAATATAATCTGGCTCCTCTTGGCATTGATCTCGGAGTCGAAGAGAACCGCCATGAAGTAGCTCAGCTCTTCCACGATCCGGAAGTGAGGAAAATTATCGAAATTGACGTTGCCATGATCGACGCCTTTGACGATGTCATCAATGTCCTCGAACCGGACATAGAAAAAACGGCCCGGCAACACAACCTGCATGCCCTCAAACTTCTGCGCTCAATCAACGGCGTGGGAAAGGTGCTGGGCCTGGTAATGCTCTACGAGATCCATGACATAAATCGTTTCCCGACCGTGCAAGACTTCTCTTCCTACTGCAGGCTGGTGAAATGTGCCCACGAATCAGCGGGAAAGAAAAAGGGGGTCGGCGGTTCCAAGATAGGCAACGTCCATTTGAAATGGGCCTTCTCTGAGGCCGCTGTGTTCTTCGTGCGCCACAATCCCCAGGCAAAAATCCTGATGGAGAAACTGGTCAAGATTCATGGCAAAGGGAAAGCGATTTCGATCCTTGCCCACAAACTGGCACGAGCGATTTTCTACATGCTGAAAAACAATGTGCCGTTCGACCGGGAAAAGTTTTTGGCAACGGCGTAAAGCTGGAGGGGACAGAGGCAGCTTAGTGCACAACTGGAGCCACACGAGCAAGCATGACCACGACCGTGAAAGACAACGAGGTGCGGCTGAGAACACGTACCGGTCGATTTGATGATGCTCAGGGAGCAAGTTAACGAGATTGGAGCCCTGTCCCGCTCCTTACATAACTGAATCTATTCTTTTCAGCTTTTGAATGTTCTGCCCCTCGCCGGAAACCGGGATCAACTGTGCCTCGCACCAGCGATGAGCACGCTTCATGAATGGGCCGGCCGAGGGAACGGGATAGTTTCTAAGCCGCGCAAGGAATGCCTTCGCAATCGCTGTAGCAGCAACAACCGCAGCGAATTGAGCTTTGATAAGAGTTTGGTGCAGGATTCTTTCCTGACCCAGTATTGGAAATCAAGTCAGAACGGATAAGATGTCGAGATAGATTCGTCAAAGAAAACGACTCAAAATCGGTTGGGCACCATTTTGCCTATTGACTGACTGGGGCCTTATAAGAGTTATGTGAATAGAAGCGGTTAATGCAGAAAAGGCAATAAAGGCCGGTCATCACGCACCCGGAGAGCCAGCTCAGGAAAAGGCAGAAGGAGTACCCATGACTTTTGAGGAATTTCTCAAAGTTATCGCTGAAATTAGTAAGTATCTTGCCGGAGGCACTATTGGCGGAGTCTTGGGCTACCTTCTGAAAACCCAAATTGACCACCGACTGGCTATCGCCAGAAATTATGAAACCCTCAGAGTCACAGAATTTAACAAAGCCGCTGCCGTTTTCCGCGCCGAGTTTGTAAACGAGATTTTCATGCTCAGGAAGAATATTGCCTCTGGAAATGAATTTGTTAACCGAATCATTACGAATGAAACAATCATAAGGCATGAAAAAGCGAGAATTATATTTGGTCCCTTCATCGACACGCCCGACTTGGGCGGATTCAACGAGGCATGGGAAAAGTACAAGAACTGCGAATACGACTATTTTTCTCAGGCACAAACGTATAACCCCGCCAACATCACAAACAGAAAAGAGTTTAGTCAGTTTTATCTGGATCATATAGAAAGTCTCCTGAAGTTTGCCAAGCCGAAGGGATGACATAACTCTCGCATAGACACGGACGCTTACGCGCCGGTCATGCTCATACACGTTGAGCAAAACATGGAGATGAGAATGAGCAAACGGATAAACTACTTGGCTGCTTGTCTGATAAGCCTGATGTTGCTTGCGAGTGGATGTGCAACAAACCACGGGACAAGAATTGACAACATTCCTATGTACGGCCAACCGAAAGTTGAACGCCCTGAATTTCTGAAAAAAGCTGATGATGATTTTGTCAAACAAGCCTCCGGTGGCTTCGGTAGCCGTGAGGCTGCAAGCAAGGCATGGCATGCACAAGCTGAAAAATTTATGCAAGAAGGTAACGTTGACTATGCCATGAGGCGATACAATCAGTCTTGGCTGCTCAACCCTAACAATTACCAACCCTACTGGGGGTTCGCTCGGGTCGTAGCGGAACAAGACAAGCTTGATGATGCGATTGAATATTTAGAAAAAGCGAAAAGTCTCTGTGACGATAATTTTCAAAAGGTAGCCTTACTCGCCGATGCTGGAACAATCTATTCATACAAGGCTGACAGCATTCCTAAAGACAACCTCAATGAACGGGCACGCTATTTCACTCTCGCAAATCAGAATTTCATCGAAAGTACAACTCTCGACCCCAAATATTCCGACTCCTGGCTTCGCTGGTCGCACTCTCTGTTCAGAGAAGGTAAGTATGCTGAGGCGTGGGAAAACCTGAAAAAGGCCAGATCGCTTGGCGCAAAGGAAAGTACGGTATTCCTGAAAAGTCTAGAAGAAAAAATGCCTGAACCGAAATAAGAAGCAAATGCTCAACACAGCCATAGACTCCGACTCCCTTCGGTCGCGGGTCATGGCCGGCCCCGTTAGCTAAGTAAAGAATATAGTATTGCGGAGGACTCATGTCTGACTTCGACAATTTGAAAGTTGAAGCAAAATTCCGAGACGCAATAGGTGAAGAACGAAATTTTTCAAATCTAAATTCAATTACTGAATTTTTCCAAAAAGAGCAGACCTATTGGTCAGAGGCATTAGGGAAATTAGGTAATAATGAGGTGTATGGCGGCCCCGGTTTTCTTGGACACGAAAATGAGGTAAATCTACGTGTTCAAGGAGGTCGTCAATGGAAAAGGATGTCAGTGTCTCCGGTGCGGCGGAAGGAGAGCGTAGCTCGACTGGAGCAGCACCGGAAGTCAAACGTTGGAGCGCCAACCGCAAAAAGGAGGTTGTCCTGCGGTTGATGCGCGGTGAACCAATCGATGCCTTGTCCCGTGAGTTGGGCATCGAAATCTATCGCCTGGAAGAGTGGCATCAGAAAGCACTCCAGGGAATAGAATCTGCTCTCAAGGCTCGTGAAGGTGATCCGTTGGCGGCAGAACTCGATGCAGCCTTCAAGCGCATCGGTGAGATCACCATGGAAAACGAGCTCCTCCGGGAGAAAGCGAGGCGTGCCCACCCTTTGGCCCAGAGGAGATCGAAGAAATGAGCGCTACGATCTCCCCTGCCACCGGTAAAGCCTACGGCGTTCAGCGCGTCTGCCGTGCCTGGGAAATGCCCCGCTCGTCGTTCTATAGCCGCCAAGGCAGAAAAACCCTGCCATCGGTATTGCTCAAGCGTGGCCCGAAAACACCGCTCACTGACGACGAGGTACTTGCTCTTATCCGAACCGATCTGGAGACATCCCCCTTTATCGGCGAGGGGCACCGTAAGGTCTGGGGACGCCTACGCTTCGTCAAAGGGATCAAAGTCGGCCGCAAGCGGGTGCTGCGTCTCATGCGGGAGAACAACCTGCTCTCTCCTCACCGGGTTGTTCAGGGACAGACCAAGAAGCACGACGGCAAGATCATCACGGCGGCTCCCAACGTCATGTGGGGTACCGATGGCACCAGGATCTTCACCCTGGAAGAAGGGTGGTGCTGGTTGTTTAGCGCCGTGGAGCACTGGAACGCCGAGTGCGTCGGTTGGCATGTGACCAAGAATGGCGATCGGTTTGCCGCATTGCAGCCGCTCTTCATGGGAATCAAGGCCCGTTTCGGCTCAGTCGGAGCTGCTGCTGCCCGTGGGCTGGTACTGAGGATGGATCACGGCAGCCAATACCTTTCGGAACATTTCCAGAACCAGATCAAGTTCTGGGGAATCGCCCCAAGTTTCTCGTTTGTTGCCGAACCGCAGACCAACGGGGTGACGGAACGGTTCAATCGGACTCTCAAAGAACAGGTCATCTATGGCCGCCACTACCGCACAATTGAAGAAGTAAGGACGGCAGTAGCTGACTTCATGGATCGTTACAACCGGCTGTGGCTGGTTGAAAAACTCGGTTTCAGAAGCCCACGACAAGCTTTCGAGGAGTATCAAGTCAAGAAGGCTGCGTGACTCTTATCTTGTGTCCAGGGTACCGGGCGCGCTACAGTAATAATGAGGTGTCTAACGGAATCCGTAATGCGTTTAATCAAAGCATGAATGAAATCAATCAATTTAAGAGTTCATATCCGCAGTGGGCAGAAGATGTTAAAACGCGTGAACTGCAAAATCTTCCAAATAAAATCGCACAGCATCTAAAGAGAGCAGCATTCTCCAACACTCCTTTTGCAGTAGCACTTCTTGAAGCGGTCGCTTTAGGGCAGCGGCAGGCCCAATCATTCTGGTCTTTTGTAACTCAGCCGAATAATAGCCAACTCCCTGATACTACATTCCCTTCGTTACAAGGAGCAATACTTGGTTATGAATATCTATTCCAAGATGAGTCTTTGATTACAAAAAGAAGGGAAGCGGAAAAAAGAGCCATTGGGGCTTTAAGAAAACAACTTACTGACAAGACCGACGAAACAATAGCTGTATCCGAAACTCTGTTTCACGATCTCAATGAAAGCGCCACGTTGTTTAAGGATGAATTGAGTCAGTGGAAACAAACTACAGTTGAGGCTCTTGCGACACAGCTAGATGAAGACCGAACCGCAAGAGATGATTTTTTCAGTAAAGCTAAGACCAGAATTGATGAATTAGAAGCTCTGTATTCAGAAAAATTAAAACTTGAAAAACCTGCTGAATACTGGAGAACACGAGCTTCACATTTTCGTACAATTGGGCATCGGTGGGGAACAGTTGTCGCTCTTACAACGATCGCATCAGTAATCTTGTTTAGTTGGTTGTTTTCCCAATGGCTGAAGTCAGGACAAGCCTTTGAGAAATTTTCTGTGCACCATTGGCAGGGGATTATTTTACTCGCATCAGTTCTGTCTTTAGTTGCTTACTTGATAAGGATATTTGGCAAACTGACTTTCAGTTCATTCCATCTTCAGCGTGATGCAGAGGAGAGAGAGCAACTTTGCTACCTCTATCTCGCATTAGCAGGCTGTTGAAATTGAAATAGAGAAAACAGCCTATTTGTGGTACATTATCGCGCATAACGCTCTACAATTATTGAGGAAAGTTATGCGCGGTTTTGACAGCAACACAGAAGCTCTCTTTACCTATGTGACACCTGAATCCTTTGTCCCGAAGGACCACCCTTTGCGGGCCATCCGTAAGATGGCCGACGAAGCTCTGGCAGGGATGGACAAGCTCTTTGACAGCATGTACGCCACAACCGGCCGCTCCTCAATCCCACCGGAGAAGCTCTTGAAAGCCCAACTGCTGATGATCCTCTACTCCATCCGCAGCAACCGGCAGTTGGTAGAGCAGATCCATTACAACTTCCTGTTCCGCTGGTTCCTCGGCATGGGCTTGGACGAGAAAGTCTGGGATCATTCCAGCTTTACCAAGAACAGTGACCGATTGATTGGCTCCGAAGTTGCCGCAGAGTTTCTTTCCCGGGTTCTGGCCCAGGCAGAGCGTAAGCGACTGTTGTCCCGCGAACACTTCACCGTTGACGGAACTCTCATCGAAGCCTGGGCTTCCATCAAGAGCTTTAAGCCCAAGGATGGACCTCCTTCAGCCGGTGGTGGCGGCAGAAACGATACCGTGGATTTCAAGGGACAGAAACTTACCAACGAAACCCATGGTTCCACCACTGACCCTGATGCCCGGCTCTACCGCAAGGGGAAGAACAAAGAAGCCAAGCTCTGCTACCAGGGACATACCCTGATGGAGAATCGCAGTGGCCTCATCATCAGGACCAAGGTGACAACGGCAACCGGTTGCGGTGAGCGCGACGCAGCAAAGGCCATGGTGCAGCAATTGCCAAGGACGACCCGACGGATCACTCTTGGCTGCGACAAAGGCTACGACACAGAATCATTCGTCAAAGAGCTGCGTAGGTTCAAGATCACGCCACACGTGGCCCAGAACACCTCCAACAGGAAATCGGCCATCGACGGCAGAACCACCAAGCATCCGAACTACACCATCAGCCAGAAGATCAGGAAACGAATCGAAGAAGGCTTTGGCTGGATGAAGACCGTGGGCAGATTACGCAAGACGATGTACCGGGGAATCGAGAAGATCGCCATGCAACTTGATCTGCACGCTGCGGCCTACAACCTGGTTCGGATGAAAAACCTGGGTCTCGGTGTCACCTGAGAGGGGAAAACCAGGCTACATCAGCAGTATATGAGGTTGATAAAGAGCAAAAAGAACGAGGAACAAAGGTTCTGAGCAACAAAACTGATTCAAAAAAAACGAACTGCAAAGTTCAGCAAGTCAAATGGGGCCGATTTTCAACGGCCTGTTAGTGAATGAAACAGAAATCGATACAGAATCCAGAAAAATTATATTGCAATCACTTTTCAGTCGTTCAGATTCCGGATTGTTGACTGGGGATCATGGCCCAACCATGCCAGGAATTAGTGATGTAGTCTCAAAAAAAGTCGGCAGCTAACATGCCACTACACCCGTTAAGGAAGTTCCCCCGGTAGTGTAGACACCTCAACCTAACGGAGGTGTCGGAAATGGCAAAAATCATCGGACCGAAGAAAATTCGCAGCTATGGCCAGCAGTTCAAGGCAACGGCCGTCAAACTTAGTCACTTGCCCGGTGTGCAGGTGCAAGACGTGGCGGAGTCGTTGGACATCCACCCGTTCATGCTCTCGCGCTGGCGCAAGGAGTACCGGGAGGGACTCATCGTGGACAATGACACGCCCGACATCGAGACCCCGGCGACCGCTTCAGAGTTGCAGCGACTACGACAGCTTGAGAAAGAGCATGCTCGCTTAAAGGAGGAGCACGAACTCTTAAAAAAAGCCATCCGGTTCTGTTCCGAACGAAAGCAGAAATCTACGCCTTCATCGAGCAGAACCGGAAAAGACACGAAGTCACGATGATGTGCCGGCTTTATGGGGTGATTCGTGCCGGGTACTATGCGTGGAGGTCTCGCGGGCGTAGCCAGCGCAGCCTTGACGACGAAGTCCTTGGTCAGAGGATCGAAGCAATTCACCGCAAGAGCCGCTGTCTGTACGGCAGCCCCAGAGTCCACGTGTCACCGGTAATGCAATAATGGCCCAAACGCGGTAACGAAAAGTGTACCACCCCGAAACCATGGTATCCCTTCTCATGAAAGGAGGGATGCCGATGATCTCCACGGAGGTGTACATGGACATTGTTGCATTGAAGCGCCAGGGCCACAGCCTGCGGTGGATTGCCAAAAAACTTGGCATCCATCGCAAAACGGTAAAGAAGCATCTGGAAAGCAGCTCCTTTCCCACCTACACGCGCAAGTCTGCCAAGCCATCCATCCTTGAACCGTATCACCAGATCATCCGGGATTTCCTCGACGAGGACGACTACCAGGCCACCTGGATCTTCGAGCGCCTCAAGCGCATGGGCTATGCCGGCTGCTACGACACCGTCAAGGTGTTTGTCCGTTCTATCAAAGAGCAGAAGTGCCGGATCGCCTACACCCGCTTCGAGACGGAGCCGGGACTCCAGGCCCAGGTGGACTGGGGCGAGTTCAAGATCGTCGACAGCTCAGGCAGGACCACCACGGTCTATGCCTTTGTCATGGTTCTCGGCTTCTCCCGTGCCATGTATGTCGAGTTCGTTGAGCGCTGCACGATGGAATCCTTCATGGATTGCCACCTGCGGGCATTCCGGCAGCTTGGCGGCGTGCCGGCCGAAATCCTCTACGACAACATGAAGCACGTCGTGATTGGCCGGGAGAACGGCAAACCGACCTTCAATCTGGAGTTTCTCCATTTCTCCCGGCACTACGGTTTCACGCCCCGGCTTTGCCCGCCGTATAGCCCATGGGTCAAGGGGAAGGTGGAGCGCCCCATGGACTACCTGCGGGAAAGCTTCTGGCGAGGCTATTCGTATCGTTCTCTCTCCCAGGCCAATGACGATATCAGTGCCTGGATTGCTGAAACGGCCCACCAACGGATTCACGGGACCTACCGGCAGCAGGTGAAGCTGCGCTGGGAACAGGAGATCCCGCACCTGGGGCCGCTTCCCGCTTCCGATTACGACACTTCTCTCAAGTTCTTCCGCAAGGTGTACAAGGACTGCCTCGTCTCCTTCGGCCGCAACCGTTTCTATGTTTCTCCTCACGTAGTCGGCAAAAGGGTGCTGCTCAAGGTCAAGAGCGGCATCATCCGCATCTATCACGATGCCGATCTCCTGGCCGTCTATGAGATTCCGGAGACCAAGGGGCAGACCATCGGCATTCCGTCCCGGCCGGATCGTACTCAGCAACAAACGCCCCGCTATGGCAGGGACAAGGGAAAGGCAACCAGAGGACTGGTGACCCGCACCCTCTATCCCGAGGTCTATCGCCGTCCCCTTGCCGAATATGACCGCTATGCCGCCGCAGGAGGTGCATCATGGAGCAACTGACCTTTGATCGCCTCCAGGACAACCTGAAACGGCTGAAGCTCTTCAAGGCGGTGGAGATCCTCGATGACGTTGCCACTCTTTCCCAAGCCAGTGGCGGCTCGTACCTCTCGTTCCTCGACCAGCTCCTGGAGGAAGAGGTGGCGGCCAAGGACAAGCGCCGCGTGGATACCGCCATGAAGATCGCCGGCCTCCCCATGGCCAAGACCATTGAAGAGTACGACTTCACCTTCCATCCCCATCTGGACAAGAAGTCGGTCATGGAACTGTTCGACCTGACCATCCTGAACAAACACGAGAACGTCATCTTTCTCGGCCCGCCCGGCGTCGGCAAGACCCATCTCGCCATCGCTCTGGCTATCAAGGCCTGCTATCACGGCTTCAGGGTCTATTTCACCACAATGCACACCCTGATCGCCAAACTGAAGGAGAGCCAGGCCAAGGGGAAGGCCTACCTCAACTCCAGCCTGGTCATCGTCGATGAGGTCGGCTATCTCCCGGTCTCCAGCCAGGAGGCCTATCTCTTCTTCCAGTTCGTGACTTACCGCTACGAGAAGAGCTCGACCATCATTACCTCAAACAAGAGTTTCTCCGACTGGCAGGAACTCTTTGGCGATCCGGTCATCGCGTCGGCCATCCTTGACCGACTGCTGCACCATAGCCGGGTGATCAACATCAAGGGGCACAGCTATCGGCTCCAGGGTCACGCGTTCGCCAAACAACTCTCCCAGAAAGGAGGTGACGCTATAATTTCTGCTTCCCCTGATTGAGACGTTCTCTCCCAGAGGGTGGTACACTTTTCATTTCCCGAAACTGGTACACTTTTACGTTCCCGTTGACACCACGACGCACTGCGCAAGAATGGCATCCATGTCGGGCGTAAGCGTGTCGAGCGGCTGATGCGCAGCCGAGGCATCAAGGCTCGCTGTGCGCGGATCTACCGGCTTAAACCTGGCGTCAAGAAGTTCTTCGACGGCATCCCGAACCACAGCTATGGAATCGTTCCATCCGGACCGAACCAGGTGTGGGCCGGAGATGTCACGTACCTCAGAGCAGGCGGCAAATGGCGCTACCTCGCCGTCGTCCTGGACAAGTTCTCCCGGCGTATCGTCGGCTGGGCCATGAGCAGGTGGAGGGATACCGATCTCACACTCAGGGCATTCAACAACGCCGTTGAACATCGCAAGCCGCAACCGGGGACCATATTCCACAGTGACCGCGGGTCCGAGTACTGTGCCTACACCTTCCGCGACCGGCTCGCCAGCCTCGGATTCGTCCAGAGCATGAACCGTCTCGGCGGGAAGATGACGGACAATGCGACGATCGAATCGTTCTTTCATTCAATGAAAGCCGAAGGCATCCACCGCGCGAAGTTCGCCAACGTGCAGGCACTTTCGAACCACATTCGGAGTTACATTCAGTTTTATAACTCAAAAAGGACGCATTCCTCTCTTGGCTATCTGTCGCCGGAGGAGTATGAGTGGAGCATGGCATAACCCGTGTCTACTTTATCGGGGGAAGATTCTCGCGGCGAAGCAACCGCCGCGCAGGTCACGCCGCGACCCGTTGGAACAGAAAAAGAGAATCATATGAAACTTGATGGACTAGACAATTTGGTAGCCAAGGGACAACGTTTCTTAGATGAACATGAGCCGGTCCAAACACACAGTGAGTATAACCGATGGGTTAGCTCAGTCGGGCGTTGGTTGAATGACAAGTTCCCTGATTCTGGCTTATCTGCTGATTGGGCTTCGCAGGGTAATTCAAATTTAGTGATGGGCGGCGGTTACTACGATGACCCAGCTTCATGGTCTATGTTTAGGCTGACAGTCCAACAAAGGCTCAGATGGCTTGGGAACTTGCCACTTCGTGCACAAATCAAAGGGTTGTCGGCTCCAGCCAGATTCAAAATGAGGCAATGCAAATCGGAAGAAAAGAAATTAAATTGAATACAACTTCTCGGGCCTACGTTGATCCAGACAGAATCAATGAACTTAAAACTATCTCAAGTGAAAGCTTCGATCTTTCAAAGCTTATTCGTTTGTGTGAAGAGTTAAATATATGTTTTGCGGGTGAGTGTTACTTGTCGATGGTAATGTTAACACGAGCAATATTGGATCATGTGCCTCCGATTTTTGGGAGTTCAAGCTTTCAGCAAGTCGCCAACAACTATTCAGGTGCAAAGTCATTCAAAGAGGCAATGCAAAACCTTGAAAACAGTTCCAGGAAAATTTCTGATTACTACCTGCACTCCCAAATTCGCAAATCAGAGTCACTGCCAAACGTAACACAAATTGATTTTTCCAATAATGTCGACTTCTTGCTAAGCGAAGTTATCCGCTTGCTAAAGAAGTAATCAGTTCCAACCAGCGCCACGACCGGCCAAAAACAAGCCGGTCAGGCTTATGGCGTTAGTCAAAATGAAAAATAATGGAGACAAAATGGAAAAACCAAAAGTGTACCCCGGACAATGGATTTGGGTTCAGTCCCGCGAATGTGTCGTTTGCCAAGAATTTCAAGATACCTCAATTGCTGATATTGAAGTAGTCCACATGGACCAAGGAAAAGCAACCAATAGAGACGCAAAATGGAACGGAGAGAAATGGATATTTGCCGGAGGAGATATGGGGGGATATGCCGACAGTTATTCAAGGCTCTCGGAATTTGTCTCTAAGTTGCGTCGTGGCCGCCAACATCATCTAGGGGAATAACTTGAGAAAACCAAGAAGCCGCATGTTCGAGGATTCGCTCAAGACGCACCTTGTTTTTATCAAAAGATTCTGTTGTTGTTTCAGCAAGTAAAAGCCTTGCTGCGTGAATGTTACCAAAAAGACGATCAGTAGCGGACAAGCCAAACGGCCCCGCTTTTGGTGCAAATCCAAATGAATCTATTTCTGACATATTCCCTCCTGAAGTTGAGGGACTGTGATGACTAACCATCGGCACGACCGGCCTAAAACCGCCGGTCAGCCTCAGCCCCGTTATGCAAAGGATAAAGAAATGGAACCATGCCCAGTTTGTAGCGAGGATATGACCTATGCCCGCACTGGAGCGAGAGATGCAACATCCGTAAATTGCCCTCGTTGCGGAAGATACGTTATCACTCGTACAGCACTCGTAAACCTACGAAATACCGAGTTGAGTCCAAGGCAAAGAGCAAATATCTCAGGGTGGCTCAACGAGAACCCAGATTTCGAGATTTCTACCGCAAATATAGATCAACTATCTCATCTCCCACCTCCTTCATTCCACGAACAGGCAAATAAGTTCTTATTAGGCTTAGAAAAAGACACCTCATATGCTGGTGAGTACATCGAGGAAAGGACAGATTGGATTAGTCGTGGGTGGTGCATCAATGCTGAAGAACTCAGTGAAGTTATCAACTTTTTGAAAGCCGCCGAACGAATTAAAGATTACGGGGTTATTGACGCATTACGACTTAAAGTAGCTCCAGAAGGCTGGGCTCACTTAGAAACATTAAAGCGGAATTCACCGGACAGTAATCAGTGTTTTGTAGCAATGTGGTTTGCAGATGAGATGAAGGAAATCTATGACAACATCATTGCCCCTGCAATCCTTGACGCGGGTTACAAGCCTCACAGAGTCGATCAACGCGAGCACAATGAAAAAATTGATGATGAAATCATTGCTCAAATCAGGAAAAGCCGTTTCGTCCTCGCTGATTTTACAGGTCATCGAGGCGGAGTGTATTTTGAGGCAGGATTCGCAAAAGGTTTAAAGTTGGAGGTGATTTGGACTTGCAGAGAAGACGACCTTGAAAACCTGCACTTCGACATACGACAATACAACTGTATCACTTGGTCAAAGACAAATTCGAATGACTTCAGAACCAAAATCAAAAACAGGATCGAGGCTGTGCACGGTCATGGTACCTATTCGGACGGCAATGCATAACCAGGAAGATACACCGGCCTAAAACCGCCGGTGATCTCCCGGCCCGTTGAACCATGGAGGCTTGTGGATGATATTTCCAATTCTTGAATATGACCCAACCCGCACTGCCTTTATTGAACCTTCAAAGGTTATCATGCCTCTGGATATGCCTCAGTGTTGTGTAATCTGTTTTTTCAGAGAAGTGATCGATAAAATTGTCATCGAACACAATGCAAAGGTATTGGTAACAGACTTGTGGGAGGATGGACCTCATCCGGTTTACGAAATTGAATACAACGACCAGAGGTTGGCATTCTTTCATCCAGGTATTGGTGCACCACTGGCTGCGGGTCTGCTCGAAAAGGTCATTGCTTATGGTGGTCGGAAATTTATGGTTTGTGGAGGATGTGGAGTTCTTGATAAAGATATGAGCGTTGGGAGCTTAATGGTTGTATCCAGCGCAATCCGCGACGAAGGCGTTTCATATCATTACCTGCCACCAAGCCGAGAAGTCTTTGCGAACCCAGCGGGGGTGAAGGCGCTTGAGGACACCTTGAATATAAAGAACATTACGCATCTTGTCGGTAAAACCTGGACGACCGATGCACCTTTCAGAGAGACGCCGGATAGAATAGCCAAAAGAAAAGAAGAAGGCTGTCTTGCTGTAGAAATGGAAAGCGCCGGCATGATGGCAGTTGCACAATTTCGTGGTGTAACTTTAGGACAGATATTATATGGCGGGGACGATCTGACCTGCGTGGAGTGGGATGAACGTTTATGGCAATCAAATACCACCATACGCGAGAAGCTTTTCTGGCTGTGCGCGGATGCAGTTTTACTTGCCTGATCAGTGAAAAGAAGAACAGGAATTATTTTGTAAAGGAGAGGGCATGCTTCAAGAGAAAATGATTGAGAATATCCGTGAGAAGTGTCACCAGGACATTCGCGTTGTGTCCGCGCTGATGTTCGGGTCGTTCGCAACCGGCGAGGGTGATCAATATTCGGATATAGAATTCGCGGTGTTCATCCGCGACGACTCGTTAAATGATTTCGATCAGCGTTCATGGCTCAATTCATTCAGCCCGGTTGCCGCTTACTTCCTGGACGATTTCGGCCACCACACAGCACTTTTCGAGAACGGCGTGCGTGGCGAGTTCCACTTTATGCGGGCTTCGGAGCAGTCGGTTGTTGCCGGCTGGCAGGGATACGGGTGGTTTCCTTCGCTTGAAGCGGCGGTGTTGCTGGATCGAGAAGGCGAATTGTCGCAGTATGCGCGGCTGCTTGTGGGAGGGCCTCCAAAACGTGAAGGGGCTGAACTGGTAGAGGGTCTGTCCCTTAACCTGATCAACCTGATGCTGTTCGGCGCAAATCTTCTCAATAGAGGCGAATACGCTCGTGCATGGGCTTTATTGGGCAAGGCGCACGAAAATCTGCTAAAGCTGGCTCGACTTCATGAAGGGGAGACTGACCATTGGCCGACTCCTTCGCGGGGTCTCGAGATCGACCTTTCTGGTAATGCATATCGTCGCTACCTGACTTGTACGGCCAGCGCTGAACGTGTTCCTTTGTGCAGAGCCTATTGTGAGTCATGGAGGTGGAGTAGAGAGCTGATAGAGGCGGTTGTCAGACCACATAACATCGAACTCCCACAATCAGTCATGGCACAGTTGGAAATACTGCTTGATAACGTGACTGCTGATCCAAACCCAAACCCGTAAGGCTTCATAGGCAACAGAAACAATAAATGTTCAACCAGGAAGATGCACCTGACCAAAAAGCCGTCAGGTGATCTCCCGGCCCGTTGGCTGAAAAAGGAAGAAGATGAATTTCTTGATTTTTGGAGCATTCGTAGCGATTGCGCTTCTATATTGGCTTTTCACGGTAACATCCCTGAAAAGGCTAAAAAAGCAATTCGAAGGCCTTTGCTCAGTTGGCGGAGTGGTCGAAGAGTCTTCGGTTGTGGACATCATTCACGGAGTAATTCCAGCCGGATATCGATACAGCATCAACCTCAGGATAACCCCAAACGAATTGTGCCTCATCCCCACCGGAATTTGGGGATGGATTCCAGCCATCTCTATTCCGTTTGATCAGCTCACCGTCGTTAAATACAAAGAAGCAATTTTACCAGTCATCGAACTAGCGGTAAAAAGTCGGCCGACAAGGATATTCATCAAGGGTGACGGCGCAAGGATAATCAAAGACACAACCAACAAGGCGGCGGCAGACGGGCTCCGCTGACGCTCCGCCGCTGCGCCCCCACGACGTTAGCGCACCAAGAAAGGTGAAGAATGAATGAGCTAATTGCCTTTTGTGAAAATCCAGGTTGCAGCACAATATTTAACATAGCTAACTTCATTGGTGGACCTGGGTCTGTAAAAATTAAAATGACCAACACGAGAGTCGGGCCTTGCCCATCCTGCGGTGGTACTGGTCTTATCCCTGACGGAACGTATAGTTATGCTAACGAGACAATTCAATTTCTGACTGGTCCTCAAACTAGTCTCGACAAACTGCGCGTCCTTGATCGAATACTGAAATCTGCCCGTTTACAAGCCTCTTCACGTGAAGAAGTAATCAATAAAATCAATGAAGAAGATTCGGACGTAGCAAAATGGTTTTCGGACGTCCTACCAGCAATCAATAATTCAGCACAATGGATAGCTGTGTTGATAGCACTCATAGCATTAGCTATTCAGATACAAACTTCGTACTTCAAGAAGGATATGGACATTAAGGATAAATTTATTGAACACCTACTTGAAGACCAGAAAAACATTAAATTACAGAAACAATCAACTTCTCTAAAAACATCTAAAATACCTAGAAACGCCCCATGTCCTTGCAATAGTGGCAAAAAATACAAGAAATGCTGTGGACAATAGCACATAAGTTTTAAGCACTAACCAGGCAGAAGCACCGGCCTAAAACCGCCGGTGTTCTCCCGCCCCGTTGGAGCAGGCGCCAAGGGGACGTAGTTGCCGTTGTTGACTTATTTGAACCCCTTCTACGGGCGTGGCTGTTCTGGTGCAGCAGAGGGAATAAGTCAACAACTTCAACAATGTCCCTCTGGCTCACAGGTAACGCGTTGATGGCTTTTGGTTTAGCAAAGTTACGAGGTAGGGTCCAATGAACGACGAGAAGACAGGCGAAGGAGCGACGGTAGTAATTACGCACAGGTTGCGTGAAGGCAGGCAGGAAGAATACGAACGGTGGCTCGAGGAAATTTCGCCCTTGAGCAAAGCCTCACCCGGTCATTTGGACTGGCACATCGTCCGTCCGATACCCGGATTGTCCGAAACTTATACCATCGTAATCCGGTTCGATACCGAAACGCACCTGCGGGAGTGGATGGAATCATCGACGCGGGCCCGATTGATAGAAAAGGTTCGGCCACTTCTTGCTACGGACGACGACTTCTTTATCAGTAGCGGGTTGGATTTCTGGTTCACTCCTGCAGGGGCAAAGGTCAAGGTGCCGGTGCGCTGGAAACAGTGTCTGCTGACGTGGTCCGCCATCTATCCTTTGGCCTTGGGCATGCCTCTGGTCGTTACTCCCATCCTGCAATACCTGGGCGTTGCGGACAACCATCTCCTTGCTACATTGGCCGTGACCGGGATAGTCGTTTTTCTCATGGTTTACGTGGTGATGCCCCGCTATACAAGACTTGTTCAGCGATGGTTGTTTAGGTAAGGCCAAAGGGACTTCGGGAACCAAAGGTACCAGTCATTGGTAAATGGATAACTTAGGTTCCAACAAAGCGCGTGGACCAGGTCTCGGATCAGAAGGTTCCGGGGTCGGACCAAGCTAACCAAATGATGGATCGGAAGGTTCCGGGGTCGGACCAAGCTAACCAAATGATGCAACGTTGTTTTCTTTAAATATTAGGGCGAATTTCCCCCTTAGAACCACCTTTTCACCGCTAAAAGCGAGCATTTAAGAAGATGGCACGAGCGAATCGGCACTACATACCGGGTCAGGTGTGGCACATCACACACCGGTGTCACAAGAAAGAGTTTCTTCTCAAGTTTGCCAGAGACCGGCGTCGGTGGCTTCACTGGCTCTTCGAAGCGAAGAAGCGGTTCGGGCTGCAGGTCCTCAATTACGTGACGTGAATCGGGTCGGACCAAGCTAACATAACGATATTTCAACAATTACACCTCAATTTTGGGAGATTTTTACCCTTAGAAGCGCATTTTTAGGGTCATAATCGAGCACTTAACATGGCACGAGCGAATCGGCACTACATACCGGGTCAGGTGTGGCACATCACACACCGGTGTCACAAGAAAGAGTTTCTTCTCAAGTTTGCCAGAGACCGGCGTCGGTGGCTGCACTGGCTCTTCGAGGCGAAGAAGCGGTTCGGGCTGCAGGTTCTGAATTATGCCGTCACCTCAAATCATGTTCATCTGCTGGTAGTGGATACGAAACCAGAGGTCGTGGCAAAGAGCATCCAACTGATCGCCGGAAGAACCGCGCAGGAATTCAATCAGCGGAAAGATCGAAAAGGGGCGTTCTGGGAAGATCGGTACCACGCAACCGCGATCGAGAGAAACGAGCATCTCGTCCGTTGCCTCGTTTACATCGATCTGAACATGGTCCGCGCCGGTGTCGTAACGCATCCAGCGGAATGGGAAATGAACGGATACAACGAGATTCAGAATCCGCCGGACCGATACGCCATTATCGACAGGCACAGTCTTTTCGATGCTTGCGGTTTCCCGGATTACGGGAGTTTTGCCGAACAGCACCGTAAATGGGTTGAGGATGCACTGAAGAAGGGCATGAATCGGGAAGGCCATTGGACCGAAAGCATTGCAGTCGGCAGTTCGGCTTTTATCACAGACACGCAACGGAAGATGGGGTGCAGCGCCAAGGGACGGAAGCTGGAAGAACAGGTGGACGGAGCGAGTTTACTGAGAGAGGATGCGGAGCCTTACCATGCCCATTTTACCGGCAAAAATGAGGCTCTAAGCCCTGGAAATGCATTCTTTTGGGACGATTACGATGTAGTTTCAATTGGTTAGCGAGGTCCGACCCTCAGGAGTTCCTGCTATCAGCAGGTTACCTGGCTTCTGCGTGCAGTTTAAGTCCAAGTGCCGCAATGATTTTAAGGATGGTATCAAAGCTGGGAACCCGCTCTCCTGAAAGTGCCTTATAAAGACTTTCGCGGGAAAGACCGGCATCTCGTGCAACCTGCGACATCCCCTTGGCGCGGGCTATGTCTCCGAGTGCCTTGGCGATGAAGGTCGCATCGCCATTAGCCTCTTCGAGGGAGGCTTCAAGGTAGGCGGCCATTTCCTCCGGAGTGCGGAGATGTTCGGCGACGTCATAGCGACTGGTAGCGGTTTTGGTCATGTTCACCTCCTATAGGTTCTGTGCGAGGCGGATTGCCGCCTTGATATCCCGAGACTGGCTGCCTTTATCGCCGCCGGTTTGACGTCTCCGGGATTTCCGGACGCAAGCCGCTCAATCCTCACGAGGACCCGAGCCTTGGCCTTTACATCACGAAGATTGTCAAGCCATTTGGCAAACAGTTCGGTTTTGCGGATTTCAATCATGATTATACTGTAGCCAGTTGGCTACAAGCTGTCAACCCATAATACGGCAGTAACCATGCTCAGCCGTTGGACAGACCCGCAAGGGGCGGGGCAGCCTCAGTAAGGTGAATATTGTGAAGCGATTGACCCGATCGACATCCTGTGCACTTATGGCAGTGATCTTTTCACTGGTCTTCACCATCGGAGTCACTGGTGCCGGTGTCGAACCGACCGCCACGGTCGCCCACTACTCACGCAAAGGCGAAAAGAACCCTCCACCGGCCAAGACGTTTCCGATCCTCAGGGAGCCTGGCTCCACCACGGCGAAGTTCTACTGCGGCGACAGGATCGTGGCGCCCGGAGATACGCGGGCAGGGGTGATCGAGAAGTGCGGCGAGCCGACCCGTACGTGAAACGGGTCGGGCCAAGCCAGCCTGCCGATATTTCAACAATTACATCTATTTCAGAGGGTTTTTTACCCTTAGCAGGGTCTTGAAAAACTCCCTGTTTTTGCCCCCATGACCTCCAGGAGAGATTTTTCGGGACGGCTCAGTTTGATTTTGTTGTTTGTTCTGCGGTTATCTTGCTCTTTGAAACTCTTTTTGGCCGATTATTCGGCCCGGTTTCGCCTTGTGGGCGGTTTTCTCCCCACTTTATGCGGTACCAACCCCCAAGTTTCGCATTCGGACCAGGTTGTAAGCGGTTACCGCCAGGGTGAAGTACCAGTTGATTTTGGTCACTCCCCGATAGCGGGTCTGCCGAAACTGGCCGGTAGTCTTGAGCCAGCCGAATACTTCTTCGATGCGCTTACGGAATTTCTGGCTCACTGCATACCCACTGTGCCGGGTGGTGCGTCCGTCAATGGCTGAACCACCGTTGCGTTCTGTATTCTGGGCAACATGGGGCGTCGCTTCATGGTACGAGCTGCTTTGACGAATCCCTTGGTGTCGTAGTTCTTGTCGGCAGCCACCGTGATGCGCCGCTTGCCATTGACAACGCTGCCAAGCATCTTTTCTGCGGCATCGCGTTCGGCAAAGCCATCGGCTTCGGTGACGGTGCTGACCATGACCAGCCCATTTCTGTTCTCGGTCAGGACATGGGCCGCAAACGACAGCTTGGCCTCATGGGTGCTGCTCTTGCGATACAGCTTTGCTTCCGGGTCGGTGGTCGAGGCATGAGTATCGTTGACCAGTTTCTCACCCCGGAAGTCACGGGTCGGATTCTTTCCCGCTGGCGGCTCCTGATCGTCATCTCGGGGTTTGAAACTCTTGATGGAGGCCCATGCCTGGATCAGGGTACCGTCAACACTGAAGTGATCTTTTGACAGCAGCTTCTTGCCTCTGGCCTGCTCAAGGATCGCTGCCAGGAACTTTGTGGCAACATCGGTCTCAATCAGGCGCTCCTGGTTCTTGCTGAAACTGGAGTGATCCCAAACTGGCTCATCAAGACCGAGACCGAGGAACCAGCGGAACAGGATGCTGAAGTGAATCTGTTCCACCAGCTTGACGTTGCTGGGAATCGAGTACAGCACCTGCAGCAGCATTGCCTTGAGCAATTGCTCTGGCGGAACCGATGGCCGGCCGGTGTGGGAGTACATCTGACAGAAAACCGGAGACAGATCATCAAGGGCCACATCAACCATCTGCCGGATGGGCCGCAAGATGATCCTTGGGCACAAAGGATTCCGGCGAGATGTAGACGAACAGAGCATCAGATTGCTGCTCAAAACCGCGCATACTGTTTCTCCTGTAATATCAGTGAGATATGCGCGGCATCATAACACAAAACCGAATCAAATTGTACGTAAATACAGTGAGTTTTTCAAAGACCTGTTAGAAGCGCATTTTCAGGGTCATAATTGAGCACTCAACATAACATGGCACGAGCGAATCGGCACTGCATACCGGGTCAGGTGTGGCACGGCCTGTTGCCGAAACCAAGACGAGGCCGGTTCTAAGCACGTATAATCTGTCCATCGTTACAGCCGGAGTCCAGCTATGATGGGAAGACAGGAACAACCTCAGCACAACCTATTCCATTACAGTGTCAACCTCGACAAGTGGATCAGAAACGATCACCCGCCTCGCACGGTCAATGAATTGATCGACTTCGATTTTGCCTATGCCGAGGTGAAGAATTGCTCCGGCAACAACGGCAATGAATCGGTCATTTCGCTGATAATATTGAAGTTGATGCTCTTTCTCGTTTTCTACAAATGTCCGCTCGGAACGGGAGGTGATGAAAACCGTTCCGGAGCGAATGGACTGGCTCTGGTCTCCGGGATACGATCTCGACTCGGTCATCCCGAACCACAGCGTCTTATCCAAGGCAGGGAAGAAGTGGGGCGCTGCAGTTTTCCAAAGCTTTTCCGAGCGAATTACTTCATAAGATGTTTATGGGGGCAACGGCCCTCCAGCCATGTTGATAACTGAGCTTGTGCGTTATTCAAGGGTAAGCTTTGTTAAGCGATTTATTTTCTCGGCATCCTGTGCAATTATAGCTGCAATCGATTTCGCTGGCATTCTCCAGCGGGACCAGTAGTGCCTGTAACGAACCGGTCGCCACCACGAGTTCCACACTTACGTAAGAGCGAGAAAAAGTCCCCGCCGGCAAATACGTTTCCGATCCTCAGGGAGCCCGGCTCCACCACGGCGAAGTTCTACTGCGGCGACAGGGTCGTGGCGTCCGGGCATACGCGGGCAGGGGGGCGAAGAGTGCGATGAACCGGCCCGGAAGGAACAGCGGCGGGAAGCGCGCGTACGGGCGGTGACTCGCGGCAGGACGTTCCTGACGACTGTGGCTACCGAAGAGTGGGTTTACAACTCGGGCCCCGGCCGTTTACTCTGCCATCGGAAATTCCCGGATGATCGGTTCGCGGAGATCAAAACCGGAGAAGGATGATAAGATGCCATGCAATGGCGCCATGACCGCTGACACGTATGCCCCATGGGGGCGACGGCAGAGTCGGGCGCCCACAGAACCAGATCATAGCTGACAGGTACCCAACCTCTATGCACAAAGGAGTGTATCGCCAATGCCCAAACGCACCGACATCCACAAAGTCCTCATTATCGGCTCCGGCCCGATCATCATCGGCCAGGCCTGCGAGTTCGACTACTCCGGCACCCAGGCCTGCAAGGCGCTGCGCAAGCTGGGCTACCAGATCGTGCTGGTCAACTCCAACCCGGCCACCATCATGACCGACCCGGGCACGGCCGATGTGACCTACATCGAGCCGTTGAACGTGCCAACCTTGACCGAGATCATTGACAAGGAGCGCCCTGATGCCCTGCTGCCCAACTTGGGCGGCCAGACCGGCCTGAACCTGTCCAGCGCCCTGGCCGAGGCCGGCGTGCTGGAAAAGTACGGGGTCAAGGTGATCGGGGTCAACCTGGATGCCATCAAGCGCGGCGAGGACCGCGAGACCTTCAAACAGACCATGGATAGCCTGGGCATCGAAATGGCCCGCAGCGACATTGCCCACTCCCTGGATGAGGCCAAGGCGGTGCTGGAGAAGATCGGTTTCCCGGTGGTGATCCGGCCGGCCTATACCATGGGCGGCACCGGCGGCGGCTTTGCCTACAACATGGAGGAGTTCGAGACCATCGTCAACCGTGGCCTGTCGGTCAGTCCGATCAAGCAGGTGCTGGTGGAGGAGTCGATCCTGGGCTGGGAAGAGTTGGAGCTGGAGGTGGTCCGCGACGCCAAGAACCAGAAGATCACGGTCTGCTTCATCGAGAACGTGGATGCCGTGGGGGTTCATACCGGCGATTCCTTCTGCACCGCGCCGATGCTGACCATCAGCCAGGAGCTGCAGGATCGCCTGCAGGCCGATGCCTACAAGATCGTCGACGCCATTGAGGTGATCGGCGGCACCAACGTGCAATTTGCCCATGACCCCAAGACCGGACGGGTGGTGGTGATCGAGATCAACCCCCGCACCTCCCGTTCATCGGCCCTGGCCTCCAAGGCCACCGGTTTCCCGATCGCCCTGGTTTCGGCCATGCTGGCCGCCGGCCTGACCCTGGACGAGATCCCCTACTGGCGGGACGGCTCCCTGGAGAAGTACACCCCCTCCGGCGACTACGTGGTGGTCAAGTTTGCCCGCTGGGCCTTTGAGAAGTTCAAGGGGGTCGAAGACAAGCTGGGCACCCAGATGCGGGCCGTGGGCGAGGTGATGAGCATTGGCAAGAACTACAAGGAGGCGCTGCAAAAGGCGATCCGCTCCCTGGAAAACGGCCGTTATGGCCTGGGGTTTGCCAAGGACTTCAACAAGCGTTCCCTGCCCGAACTGCTGGAGCTGTTGGCCGAGGCCACCAGCGAGCGGCAGTTCATCCTGTACGAGGCACTGCGCAAGGGAGCCGATATCGACCTGCTCCATCGCCGCACCCATATCAAGCCCTGGTTTTTGCAGCAGATGAAGGAGCTGGTGGAACTGGAGGAGCGGATTCTTGCCCACAAATGGGGGCGCCTGCCGAACGATCTGCTGGTTCAGGCCAAAAAAGACGGTTTCTCGGACCGCTATCTGGCGCAACTCCTCCACGTTCCCGAAGAGCGGATCCGTGAGCGGCGCATCACCCTCGACATGCTGGAGTCGTGGGAGCCGGTGCCGGTCAGTGGTGTGGAGAATGCGGCCTACTACTTCTCCACGTACAATGCCCCGGATAGCGTGGCGGTCACGGAACGCAAAAAGATCATGGTGCTGGGGGGCGGCCCCAACCGGATCGGTCAGGGGATCGAGTTCGACTACTGCTGCGTCCACACCGCCTTTGCCCTCAGGGATGCAGGCTATGAAACCATCATGGTCAACTGCAACCCGGAGACGGTTTCCACCGACTACGACACCTCGGACAAGCTCTACTTCGAGCCGTTGACCGTGGAGGATGTGCTGTCGATCTACGCCAAGGAGCAGCCGGAAGGGGTGCTGGTGCAGTTCGGCGGCCAGACGCCGCTCAACATCGCCCGTCAGCTTCAGGAGGCGGGAGTGCGGATCATCGGCACGCAGCCCGATACCATCGACCTGGCCGAGGACCGGGAGCAGTTTAACGCCATAATGCGCAAGCTCGGCATACCCCAGCCCGAATCGGGCATGGCCAGCAAGCTGGAGGATGCCATCGTCATTGCCGAGCGGATCGGCTATCCGCTGATCGTGCGTCCCTCCTACGTGCTGGGGGGGCGGGCCATGGAGGTGGTGCATGACGAGGAGATGCTGCGCGAATACCTGTCCAAGGCGGTGGATGTGACCCCGGAGCGGCCGATCCTGATCGACCGTTTCCTGCAGAACGCCATTGAGGCCGAGGCCGATGCAATCAGCGACGGGACCGACGCCTTCGTGCCGGCGGTGATGGAGCATATCGAGATGGCCGGCGTCCATTCCGGCGACTCGGCCTGCGTGATACCGCCGGTCAATATCCCGGCGAAACATGTTGCCACCATCGAGGAGTACACCCGCCGGATCGCGGTGGAGATGGGGGTGGTGGGGCTCATGAACATCCAGTACGCCATTAGCGACGACAAGGTCTACATCCTGGAGGCCAACCCCCGGGCCAGCCGCACCGTGCCGCTGGTTTCCAAGGTCTGCAACATTCCGATGCCGCGCATCGCGGTGCAGGTGATGCTGGGCGCCAAACTGAAGGACATGGGACTGGCCCGAGTGGCTGTTTCCCATTTCGGGGCGAAGGAGGCGGTATTCCCCTTCAACATGTTTCCGGAGGTGGATCCGGTGTTGGGGCCGGAGATGCGCTCCACCGGCGAGGTGCTGGGCATGGCGTCGTCATACGGGATGGCGTTCTACAAGGCCCAGGAGGCGGCCGGCGCCATGTTGCCGCTGGAGGGGACAGTGCTCATCACGGTCAACGAGCACGATCGCGCCGGAGCCCTTGAGGCGGCACAGCGGTTCTCCGCCATTGGTTTGGCGATCATGGCCACCCAGGGGACAGCGGCGTTCCTTGCCGGCAACGGAGTAACCGTGAAGACCGTGCTCAAGATGCACGAGGGAAGGCCGAACGTGGCCGACGCCATCAAGAATGGCGAGGTTCACCTGGTGGTCAATACGCCGTCGGGCAAGGCCAGCATCCATGACGACTCGTACATCCGCAAGGCGGCCATCAAGCACAAGATCCCCTATGTTACGACCATTGCCGCGGCAATCGCCGCCGCTGACGGCATTGCCGCCCGCAGGCAGGGGAAGGAGTCAGTCAGGAGCCTGCAGGAGTATCATGGGGGAATCGGTCGGTAGGTTTGATGCGCCGGGGTTGATCTGTCCCGGGGGTAACCTGGCGATATGCTTGCGCACGGAGGAACTGCCGGGCAGGATGACCCGCAGGGTGGGGCGGAAGGAGGATAAAACCCGTGAAGCTTACTGCGGATGTGATCTTGCAGATAGCAATGGAGCTGGAGCGGCGGGGCCGGACATTCTATGAATCGCTGGCCCTCGGCTGCGGCAACGGGCGGATCGCGGCGCTGGCCGCCACGCTGGCAAAGGCGGAGATTGATCACCTGGAAACCTTTACGCGCATGCGGGAGGGACTGCCGGAGGGGCTGCGCGGTCCGAACCTGACAGAAGAGGAGCTCATGGCTGCGGCGGAACGCGTGCGCAGGGAGGTCCTGCCCCGGGCGAGCGTGGTGAGCGAGATGGTCATCGCCTCGAACCCGGGCAAGGCGCTGGACATGGCGATAGCCATGGAGGCCGATGCCGTCGCCTTTTACGCGGAGGCGGCGGCCGGTCTCGATGGTCTTGATGCCGATGTCATCACGGCGATCATGGCCGAGGAGAGGGCGCACCTCGTGATGCTCCAGGAGGTGCGCAACCTGTGCGCCGCCGTTCTCCCCGGGTAGCCCGCGTCTGAAAGGACAACGACCGAGATGGATCGATACCTGGCGGAGTCGGACATCATTGACTGGAGCCACCCGGACATCCTCTCGCTGGCAACGGCGCTCTCGGCGGGTTGCCGCCCGGAGAGCGAGATTGCCGGAAGATGCTTTGAGTGGGTGCGCGACAACGTCCGCCACAGTTGGGACCATAAGCTCAACCCCGTGACCTGCACGGCGTCGGACGTTCTGCGCCATCGGACCGGGTATTGCTATGCAAAAAGCCATCTGCTCGCGGCGCTCCTGCGGGCATGCGGCATTCCGGCGGGATTCTGCTATCAGCGGCTGAGCCTGGGCGGTCACGGGGCGCCGTACTGTCTGCACGGCCTGAATGCGGTTTTCCTGCCCGCGCATGGCTGGTATCGGATCGATCCCCGGGGCAACAGGGACGGGATCGATGCCCGGTTCACTCCGCCGGTCGAGCGCCTGGCATTCTCGCCGGACGACAGCCTGGAAGCCGATCTTCCCGAGATATGGTCGGAGCCACTGGACTGCGTGGTCTCGGTGCTGCGCCGCCATGACGACTATCGGGACGTGTACGCCAACCTGCCCGACGTGGAGCTGGTGCGGACGGTCAGCGTCCGGCCCTGCGCCGCACGGTGACCGACTCGCCGCCGATCCCCCAGTTGTCGGTATCCACCTCGTCGATCACCACCACCGTGGTGGCCGGATTCTTCCCCAGCACATCCACCAGCAACTGGGTGGCCCCCCTGATCAGGGCCGCCTTCTGCTCCGCCGTCGCTCCTTCGCGGGTGATCTTGATGTTCACGTAGGGCATGAAACCGTTCTCCTTTCAGATGTCGTGCAGGGCCATATGCTACCAGGTCTGGGTGATCGAGCCGGGCGTTACGGCCAGGGTGGCGCGCAGCCAGTCGAACCGTGCCTTCAGCAGGTCAAACTCCGGGCCGGAGAATAGGAACGCGGCCGTGCCCCTGATCAGGAACCCCGCGCCCGGTCCGTGCAGCCCCTTGACCTTGCTGCTGCCGATGGTGATCAGAACTTCGGGGTTGACGGCAATGTTGGCCTCGGTGCGGTGCATGTAGCCGGCGGGGATCAGCAGGCGGCCGTCGTCGGAGATGCGGACGTAGCTGTTCCAGGTGTTGACCAGATGCGGGCCGTCCTGGCCCAGGGTGGCGATGGCGACGATGCCGTCCTGCTTCAGTATTTCCATCAATGTTTCGGGGATCATCCGTGCTGCCTCCTGTTGGTTGAGAGTGGTCCGGCCGGGTTCTGCGACCGGAAGAATCTCTGTTTGTGCTGACCGTGAATGATGCGGTACCTTTTCACTACGTGTCTGTGCCGGATTATCCGGCCGCACCCGCTGCTCCGGCCCGACCGCGCCATTTGTTGCGCAGGGCTGCCCGCAACGGCTGAACAACATTGTTAGGATAGTCGATTTTTGTCCCCATTGGGAGGTGGAGTTTCAATTAGTTTTGTCCAAACAGACGAGACTCTGTAGCTACAATGGCGCCGGAGTCGAGCATCACCGGTTGCGCGGGCCGGCTGAAACGGGGAGATGAGACATCCGAATGAATGGCAATTCACCCGATTAGCGGTAGACTTGATCAGTAACGGCTCCTGGTGGAGCGGGCGCCGGCAGGAAGCCGGCCGTTCCAGGTGTGCGCACCATCCGGGAGAACGGCTCACATCAAGGAGGAACGGCATGGACAGCATTGGCCAGTATCAGCAACTTGTTATCGCCTACGCAACGGAAATCGGGACAAAGATCATCGCCGCCATTATCTTCTGGATCGTCGGTCGCTGGCTGATCCATCTGGTCCAGCGGATGCTGCAGCAGGTCCTTGAGAAGCAGAAGGTCGATCCCAGTCTCATGCGGTACTTGGGCAATTTCCTCGGTGTTGCCCTGAACATCGTGCTGGTGGTTGCGATCCTGGGTTACTTCGGGGTGCAGACGACCACCTTCGCCGCATTGGTGGCCGGTGTCGGCATTGCCGTGGGTGCCGCCTGGGGCGGGCTCCTCTCCAACCTGGCGGCAGGGGCGTTTCTCCTGGTGCTGCGTCCCTTCAAGGTGGGGGATTTCGTCACCATCGGCGGCATCACCGGAACCGTGCAGGAAATCGGCCTGTTCGTGACTGCCATCAACACCCCCGATAATGTCATGACCATGGTGGGCAATGCCAAGATTTTCAACGACACCATCCAGAACTATACCATCAACGACTACCGCCGGGTTGAGCTGAAATGCCAACTGGCCGGCAGCGCCGACCATGTGGCTGCCATGGAGTTGCTGCGGGAGAAGCTGGCGGCGGTGCCGAACGTGCTGTCAATGCCTGCGGTCGATGTGGAGATCCTCGATTTCACCCTGGTGGGGCCCGTGCTTGCCGTTCGTCCCTACTGCCACAACGACCATTACTGGCAAGTCTATTTCGACGGTAACCGCACGATCCGCGAGGCCCTTGCCGCGGCCGGATTCCCGGCGCCAATGCCTGCCCAGGTGGTGCTGGTCCAGAATCCGCAGGGGGGATGACCGGTCGCTGTGCCGGATATGCCGGGAACTGCCGCGGCGCGATTACCGCTCGGCCAGGCTGACGTGCGATCCGGCGGGACATCGCCATAGCCCCACAGGGCTGACTTGACGTAACCAATGCCTCCGGGCGAGGAGGTAGCGCACGGGCAAGGACGGATTGCCGGCGGGTTCGGCCTCACGCCGCCGCCGGCCGGGGGGCCGGATTCTCTCCGCGACCGCGATCCCCTCTGCGTTCGCTGCTCTTCCCGCTCCGGGCAGCGGTGCCTCCCCGCAGGCGCCGAATGCCCCCGCTCCCTGCCGTGCCTGCCCTTGACATCCTTCAACGAAGCATATACCGTTTGCGGTGCCTGTTTGAGCGTAAACACTTCAAGCGTCACCGTCACCGGTCCGGACTGCCCCGCAACGGGCGGAACACCCGTTGAACCGATGAATGCCGCCCGCGAGGGTAGGAGTAATGTCCAAGCTGTCCTATTGCCTGATCGTACTTATCGTCCTGACCCTGAGCCTGACGTCGCCGGCCGGGGCCCAGGATGCCATCGCCACTCATCCAATCCTGCCCGCCGGCTATTCTTCCATCAAAGTTTTCGACCGTAACGGCCGGTTTGCGGGCCGGATTCTTCCCGAAAAGCGCTACTGGGTTCCCATCGACCGCATCCCTGCCTTCCTGCAAAAGGCGGTGGTGGCGGTGGAGGATGCCCGCTTCTACGAGCATGGCGGCATCGATGTGCGGGGAATTGCCCGGGCCCTGGTAAAGGATGTGGCCAAGGGGAGGCTGGCCGAGGGTGGCTCGACCATTACCCAGCAGTTGATCAAGAACAAGTATCTCTCCGGGGAGAAGAGTATCGGGCGCAAGCTGGAAGAAGCCCGGCTGGCAATGGACTACGAGAAGAAATACAGCAAGAGCCAGATCCTAGAAATGTATTTCAATGAAATCTACTACGGCCGTGGAGCCTGGGGGATTGCCCAGGCGGCCCGCGTCTACTTCGACAAGAACCCGGATGAGTTGACCGAGGCCGAATGCGCCCTGCTGGCGGGTGTGCCCAAGAATCCGGGCCGCTACAACCCGCTGGGCAAGGCGGCTGACGTGGGGCGGCGCAGGGACGTGGTCCTCAAGCGGATGACAGACCTCAGGATGATTTCCGCCCGGCAGAAGCAGAAGCTGCGCAGCCAGCGAGTGGCCGTTACCCCGCCGGACCAGGCGTCGTGGTATCTGTCCCATATCCGGAACCTGCTGGTGGAGCGGTACGGCCCCCAGGTCATCGAGGCGGGGGGGCTGGAAGTGACTGCGGCCATGGATCTGAACCTGCAGAAACTGGCCGAAAAGACCTTGCGGGATGGGGTGAAGCGGGTTTCGCCCGACCTCCAGGGAGCGCTGGTGTCCCTGGATCCCGCCACTGGCGACGTGCTGGCGGCCGTGGGGGGCGTGGACTTCGCCAAGAGCTCCTATGACCGGGCATTCCTGGCGCGGCGCCAGCCCGGCTCGGCCATCAAGCCCCTGATCTATGCGGCTGCCCTGGAAAAGGGGATCACTGCCGCGAGCGTCTGGGACGATACCCCGGTTGCCTATGTCCGCGGCGCCAATCAGACCTGGAAGCCCAGGAACTACGGCGGCGAGCAGTACGGGGAACTTTCCCTGAGAAAGGCCCTGGCCTACTCGAACAACGTCATCACGGTCAAGGTGCTGGAGACGGTCGGCGTTCCCTACTTCGTGGAGATCGCCAGGAATCTGGGGCTGTCGCTCCGGTCGCCCAACGACCTCTCGCTGGCCCTGGGCACCGATGAGGTGACCCTGCGTGACCTCGTTTCGGCGTACACCCCCCTGGCCAACGGCGGGCTCCGGGCCGAAGCGAGGACCGTGCTCCGAATCTACGACAAGCGCCGCCGCGCCTGGACCGACAATCCGCCGGCGGTCACCCCGGCCATCTCGCCCGCCGCGGCCTATGTCACGACCCAGATGCTGAAGGACGTGATGGTGTACGGCACGGCCAAGTCGCTCAGGAAGTTCAGCCAGGCCCGGCCGGCCGCCGGCAAGACCGGCACCACCGACGATTACCGGGACGCCTGGTTCATCGGCTATACTCCCGGCGTCGTTACCGGCATCTGGGTCGGCCACGACAAGCCCCGGCCGGGAGGGAGGGGTTCATGGCATCGGCCCTGGCTGGCCGGCCGGCCGCCGACTTTGCCCGGCCGGAAACGGTCGTTGCCGTGGCCGTGGATCCTGCCACGGGGTACCGGGCGGCGCCGGAGTGCCCGGAACAGCGGGAGGAATTTTTCATGGCCGGCACGGAACCGGTCGAATACTGCCCTGCCCACGGCGGGGAACTCCTGATGCCCGAACCGCCTGGCCAGCCGATGCCGGAAGGGGAAAACCAGGAGCCTGCGGCCACCGACAATCCGATGTGACAAGGAGGCGTGCATGAACGTGATGGTTGATCTGTGCATCGTGCCGATCGGCGTGGGGGTTTCTCTTTCCCCCTATGTGGCGGCCTGTCAGAAGGTGCTTGACGAGGCGGGGCTGAAGACCTCGCTCCATTCCTACGGAACGAACATCGAGGGGGAGTGGGATGCCGTGTTCACCGCTGTCAGGCGCTGCCACGAGGTGGTGCACGGCATGGGCGCGCCCCGCATCACCACCACCATCAAGCTGGGAACCCGCACGGACCGGAACCAGACCATGGAAGACAAGGTGCGGAGCGTGCAGGAGAAGCTGCGCTGACCGCGAACAAGGGGCATGTCTGACAGCGAGAGGAGCCTACAACCATGAATGCTGCCGGAACCACCGGAAGGACCCATGCTGCGGAACGGGCGGAGAACCGCCAATGGCTTCGCGAGCAGATGAACCCCTACTTCTTCATCGCCATGAAGGACGAACCCGAGGCCCTGGCCGTTCTGACCCGCGAACTGGGCATGCTGCGGCGCAACCGGCGCCTGATCCTGGCCGACCGGGACAAGGCCCTGATCATGGCCATGGTCGATCAGCCCGGCTCCCTCTACGACACCCTGCGCCGGCTTCAGGAGCGGGAGATATCCTACGCCATGATCGCCCACTCGGACGACCCCATCCCGGGGCTTGACCAGAACCTGGAGATCCAGCGTTTCGAGTTTGACCGCAAGACCAATGAAGATATCCTCGCCGGCAGGGACGTGCAGGTTCCTCCGGGCATCCGGCGCACGGTGACGGCAGCGGTGCGGAAATACTACCCCGACTTGGCCCTGGCCGGCCTGGACCGGCTGCTTCGCATCCTCTGGCTCAACAATGAGAATTACGTCCGCATCTCCCCCCCGCGCCGGGTGGCCCAGGCGCTGCGCCTCCTCCAGGAAGGGAACCGTTGCGGCGGCCTCTACCTGGATGTGGAAGAGAGGGAGGACGGAACGGGCGGCAATGAATCGCGGGTCTTCTTCGCCGTGGGAAACCCGCCCCAGAAGGAGTTCCTCCTTCAGGTAATGGAGGTTTTCAACCGGCTCGACCTTGGCGTGAATCGCGCCTATTGCCTGACCATCTCCAACGGCATCCATCCCTATTTCCTCGGCACGTTCTATGTGCGGCGGCGCGACGGGGAAGTGCTGCAGCGGGGGTCCGAGCTCTTCGGCAGGCTCCAGCGGGAACTGTCCAACACCCAGCTCCTGGCGACCCGCTCCCATGCCTACCGCGAGTTCGTGATCACCGGGCTCATGAGCGGCGAGGACGCCACTCTCACCAATGCCTTCATCGCCTTCTGCCATTCCAACCTGGCCCACAACCAGCCCGACCGCTTCGGCCTTGACGACGTGCGCGGCGCCTTTCTGGCTCACCCGGAGATAGCGCTCCAACTGGCGAAGCTCTTCCGGGCTCGTTTCGACCCGGCCGCGGAGGACCGGGCCGCGCTCTACGAGCGGGTACTGGCCGAAACCCGGCACGAGGTGGCGGAGTACAACACCGGTCACCGCTATCTGGATGAGGTGCGCAGGACCATTTTCCACTGCTGCCTCATCTTCATCACCCGCACCCTGAAGACCAACTTCTTTGTCCTGGAAAAACAGGCCCTGGCCTTCCGGCTCGACCCCACCTACCTGACCGAACTGGGCACCGATTTCACCGCGGACCTGCCCCCGGCCATGCCCTTCCGGGTCACCTTCTTCTTCAGCCGCTTCGGGTTCGGCTACCACATCGGCTTCTCCGACATTGCCCGGGGCGGATGGCGCACGGTCATCTGCCGCACCCCCGACGACCTGGTCATCAACGCCAACACCCTGTTCCGGGAGAACTTCGTCCTGGCCCACACCCAGCACCTGAAGAACAAGGACATCTACGAAGGCGGATCAAAGCTGGTGGTGGCCCTGGACGTCTCGGACCTGAAGGCGCAGGACCGGCCCCTGGAGACCTGGCGTCTTTACAAACTCCAGTACGGCATCACCGCCGCCTTTCTGGACATTTTCACCACCGACAACGGCGTGGCCCGCCATCCGGCCGTGGTGGACTACTACCGGGAGGACGAGCCCATCGAGCTGGGTCCCGACGAGAACATGCACGACAACATGATCGAGACCATTGCCAGCATGTCCAAACGGCGCGGCTACATGCTCGGCATCGGCATCATGTCCAGCAAGCGGGTGGGGATCAACCACAAGAAGTACGGCGTCACCTCCACCGGCGTGGTAGCGTTCGCCGAGATCACCATGGCGGAGCTGGGCATCGACATCCGTCAGGACCCCTTCACCGTCAAGTTCACCGGCGGCCCCAACGGCGACGTGGCCGGCAATGCCATGCGGATCATGCTGGAGCGCTGCCCCAAGGTGAAGATCGGCCTGATCCTCGACGGTACCGCGGCCCTGTGCGACCCCGAAGGCGCTGATCACGGCGAATTGGGCCGCATCATGCTGAAGGAGGACCTGGATGCCTTTGATCCGGCGGCGCTCCATCCGGGCGGGTTCATGCTGTTCCGCACCGGCAGCCGGCGCGAGGGGCTGCGGGAGCTCTTCCGGCGCGTGACCAGGGCCGATGCGGGGCTCGTGGAGGAGTGGATATCACTGGACGAATTCTCCAAGGAGTTCGGCGACCTGGTATTCAGCGTGCCGGCGGATCTCTTCATCCCCGCCGGCGGCGCCCGGAAACCATCGACAAGGACAACTGGGACCGATTCCTCCTGCCTGACGGCACCCCCTCGGCCCAAGCCATCGTGGAGGGGGCCAACTCCTTCATCAGCCCGGCGGCCCGCGTGGAGCTCCAGAAAAAGGGGATCATCGTCATGCGCGACGCCTCGGCCAACAAGTGCGGCGTCATCTCCTCCTCCTACGAGATCATCGCCAATCTGCTCCTGACGGAAAAGGAGTTCATGGAGTACAAGGAGCGCTACGTGGCCGACGTGCTCCGGATCCTGGAGAAGCGGGCCGGCGACGAGGCCAGGCTGATCCTGAAGCGCCGCCGGGAACAGCCGGGAGCCCTGTGCACCGAGATATCGGACTCCCTGAGCACCGAGATCAACGCCAATTACGCCCGGCTCTTCAGGTTTTTCCAGACGCGCCCCGAGCTCTGCCTCCAGCCCCTCTACCGCCGGGCGATTCTGGCTCACCTGCCGAAGATCATTGTCGCAGAGCCCCGTTTCCGCCGCCGCCTCGCCCAACTGCCCCAGAAGTACCTGTCTGCCATTCTCGCCGCGGAGATCGGCTCGTCCATGGTCTATCGGGGCGACCGGGAAACCGAGTTCGAGGACATGATCCGCCTCCACCTGATGCGCAGTTTTCCAACCGCATAACCTTTCAATCGGCAAAGGAGACCCATCCATGTACCTGGCACGAGACAAGAACAACGACCTGTATCTCTTTAATGACCTCCCCATCAGGGGCTCCGAATGCTGGTGGGCCGAAAAGGGGGTCGACGGCACCTACCTGCGGCTCAACCCGGCTCTCTATCCTGAGGTCACGTGGGACAAGGAGCCGCTGCCCGTGCGGCTCGTGGCGGGGGAAGGCGAGTAGTTCACCGGAGCGTAGCAGCTTCTGCGGGGTGCTGATCATGTCCGAAACACGGTATGGCGAGGAAATGGCAGCAGAAGTAAAGCGACTGCGACACGAGGGAAGGTGCCAATGAACATCTATCTAGCATCGCCCCTTGGGTTCAGCCCCGAAACGAAATCTTATCTCGAAAAGGTCAAACATAAGCTCAGGTCCCTGGGACACGATGTGTTCGACCCCTGGGAACAGGATCACTTTGTCCGGCGCATTGAACAGGCGTACCGGATTGGGGACTTCCACGCCCGAGTGGACGAGTTCAGGGCCATTGCGTCAGGGATAGGAGAGATAAACGAAAAAGGCATCATGGCGTGCGACGGATTGCTGGCGATACTGGACGGTGCCGAAGTCGACTCGGGGACGGCCGGCGAGGTGGGATTCGCCTCGGCCCTTGGCAGGAAGTGCTACGGTTTGAGGACGGATATCAGGGACTGCGGGGACTTTGTCGGCGTCCCGATCAACCTGCAGATTCTGCGCTTCATCGAGCGGAGCGGCGGGTGTCTGTTCAGACGTATTGACGATATTTGCCTGTGAGGCCGTTGCCTGCCTGATCCGTGCGTGCCGACTGATGGCAATAAAAAACCGGCCGGGTCTTGCGACCTGGCCGGTGTGTTTTCTGGTGGGCGCTACTGGGATTGAACCAGTGACCCCTGCCGTGTGAAGGCAGTGCTCTCCCGCTGAGCTAAGCGCCCGTCTAAAAAGTAGAGTTGACTGAATATCAAATGCCGGCATTGATGTCAAGGGCGATTTTTCGGACAGCCGGGGAAGGCGACCGGCCCCGGCTGCGCGGACGTTGTTTCATTGTCGCTAAAAACCCGTTATACTTCCGTGAATACGGCTTGACAGCGCGCTGAGGCTGTTGTTATAGTCCGTGCCTGTTCTTTATTGAGAATAAAACGGGAGGCGGTTTTGATCGGGCGGCAGAATCGGCCCGCAGTGACGGCAAAAGAGCGCGGCACTAGCTCGCCCCCGCAGGAGCAAACTCCGTGAAGCTCGACCAGGGATGCATCCAGGTTTATACCGGCAATGGCAAGGGCAAGACCACTGCTGCCCTGGGGCTTGCCTTTCGGGCGGCCGGGCGGGGATTCCGGGTTCTCATGATTCAGTTCATGAAGGGGGGCGGCCCCTATGGCGAGCATGAGGCAGCCAAGCGTCTGGCCCCGGAGCTGACCATCATCGCCACTGGCCGGCCGGGCTGGGTGAATCGGGAGAACCCGGATCCGGAGGATGTGCGCCTTGCCCGCGAGGCCCTCGACATGGCCCGCGCGGCGCTGACCGGGGAGTGCTACGATCTGGTGATCCTCGACGAAATCAACGGTGCCGTCTCCTTCGGCCTTGTCCCGGTGGATGACGTCCTGGATCTGATGGCCCTGAAGCCGCCCCGGGTGGAACTGGTCCTCACGGGACGCAATGCCGATGAACGGGTCATTGCCGCGGCCGACCTGGTCACCGAGATGCGCGAGATCAAGCACTATTACCGTGCCGGCGTGCCGGCGCGTACGGGAATCGAAAAATAAAGGAGATGGTCATGACTGAAAGAACGCTGCGTATTCTCGTTGGCAAGCCGGGGCTCGACGGCCATGACAGGGGCGCCAAGGTGGTGGCTCGGGCCTTCCGTGACGCCGGTTTCGAGGTGATCTATACCGGCCTCCACCAGACGCCTGAGCAGATCGCGTCCTCCGCCATCCAGGAAGACGTGGACGCCGTGGGACTCTCGATCCTTTCGGGCGCCCACAACTCGCTCCTGCCGCGCGTCTGCCAGCTCCTCAAGGAGAAGGGGGCCGACGATATCATCGTATTCGGCGGCGGCGTGATTCCCGAAGACGACATCCCCGGGTTGAAGGGGGCTGGCGTCTGCGAGGTCTTCACCCCCGGCACCTCCACGGAGGACATCGTCAAGTGGGTGCGGGAGAACGTGGCACCGCGGGCGTAACCACCATTGTTTCCGGTGTCGCGGCCATCTCCTTGGACTGTTGCCGCGAACACCGGAGTTGACCGATTTTCTGGAAGGAACCTGACGATGTCCCTGGCTTCTCGGATACTCGACGGCGAGTTGCGTGCCGCGGCCCGACTCATGCGTAACCTGGACGACGGTTTCCGGAGTGCCGTCGATGACATGAAGGAACTCTATCCCCATACGGGACGTGCGTTCATTCTCGGCATCACCGGTCCTCCGGGAGCCGGCAAGTCGACGCTGGTGGATCAGCTTACCGCCGCATACCGTGAGCAGGGGAAACGGGTTGGGGTTGTGGCGATCGACCCCACGAGCCCCTTTACGGGGGGCGCTATCCTGGGAGACCGGATCAGGATGAACCGGCATGCCGACGATCCGGGGGTCTTCATCCGCAGTCTCGCCACCCGCGGCCACATGGGAGGGCTTTCCCGCGCCACTGCCGACGTGGTGAACGTCATGGACGCCATGGGGATGGAGGTCGTCATCATCGAAACCGTGGGGGTGGGGCAGGATGAAATCGATATCGTCCGGTTGGCCCACACGACGGTGGTGGTGTCGGTGCCCGGGCTCGGCGACGACATTCAGGCGATCAAGGCCGGGGTTCTTGAGATCGGCGACGTGTTCGTGGTGAACAAAGCCGACCGGGACGGCGCGGACCGGACCGCCCGGGAACTGGCGGTCATGCTTGAAATGAAGAAGACAGCGCCCGGCGACTGGCTGCCCAAGGTCATGATGACCGAGGCGAGCCGCAATCGGGGAATCGCCGAACTGGTGGACGAAATAGCGCTTCACCGTTCATGGCTGGCGGATTCGGGGACTTTGGAGCGCATCCGCCAGGAGCGGTCCGTTCGCCATTTCGAGGAGCTGCTTCGGGAAAGGCTCTTTGCGGAAGTCTTCGGCCATATCCGGGTGAACGGCCGCTACCGGGAGATCGTGGAGGCCATGGCATCCGGTCGCACCGACCCTTACCGTGCCGTGGACACCGTGATCTCGGAGCGTTTCGGGACCCCTTGCCAAGAATCTTGACCCGATGTGTCAATCATGCTAGTTTTGCGCAAGAATTCCAATGGGGCGACAGCCCCATTCTTTTTTCCCGGGACCTATCATGATCCGCAGATTGGCTGTTGTCGTCGCACTCATCATTCTTGCCGCCATTGTCGTGCACGAGCCGAACATCACGGCCGAACCGGCGGCCTCACCCCTGGACCCGGCCAAGGAAGACCTGTCACGGGTGGACTACCCGAGCCAGCGGGATCTGGACTGGTATCCCCGTTTCATCAGGCCCAACGACACGCTTGAATCGCTCTTCGGCGACGATTGGGCCCACGTTGCCCGCTTCAACCGCATCGACCGCCGCCACACCTACCCCGGCATGACCATCAAGGTGCCGCGGGACATGGAGGTTGCCCGCACGTACTCCCCGCTGCCTAAGGAGCACGAGCCGGCCAGGCGCTATGCAAAATACATCCTGATCAGCCTCACCGAACAGTGGATCGGGGCTTACGAACGGGGCACGCTGAAGTTTTCCATGCCGGCGGCAACCGGCAAGAAGGGAAACGAGACCCCGACGGGGCTCTTCCGGATCGATGCCCGGGATCGTACCCATACCTCGTCGCTCTACCAGACCGACGACAAGTCGGCCCAGTATCCCATGGACTACGCCATGAGATTCTTCATTGACAAGCAGAACGTGGGGTATTGGATCCATGCCCGCGATCTGCCGGGCAAACCTGCTTCACACGGCTGTGTGGGGTTGTTTGACGAGCCCATGCAGAACCGGATGTACGGTACCCCCGGACGACCGGTGCTGCACGACTCAAAGAAACTGTACGACTGGGCCGTGGGAGAGGCCGATTTCGGCCCCGACAGTGGCACCCTTGAACTTATCGGCAATGGACCCGTTGTGGAGGTAGTCGGCGAGAACCCTGCCTACCAGCCGGCTCCGTTGCGCCCAATGGTCGCCACGCGCTAGCGGGCCGATCTTTACTTTTGCCGAGGCTGCGGCACACTCTTCTCCATGGACGTCATTACCACCCACATGAACGCCGATTTTGATTGCCTCGGCGCCATGGTCGCGGCCAGGAAGCTCTACCCCGACGCCTCATGGTCTTCTCCGGCTCCCAGGAAAAGAGCATGAGGGACCTCTTCCTCAAGACAACCGGCTACGAACTCCCCTTTACCCGGCTCAGGGATGTGGATTTCCCGAACATCACGCGACTGGTCCTCGTGGACTGCCAGAATACCTCGCGCATCGGCCGCTTTGCGGAGGTTGCGCGCCGGCCAGGCGTCGAGGTCCATATCTATGACCACCATCCCGGCTCCAGCGGCGACATCCGGCCGAGCGGCGGAGAGATTCGCGGTTGCGGTTCGTCCACGACCATCCTGGCCCAAAAGCTCATGGAGCAGGGCATCGGGGTGACGCCGGTCGAGGCAACCCTCATGATGCTGGGCATCTATGAAGACACGGGCAACCTGACCTTTCCCTCCACCACACCCGACGACTATGCCGCAGCATCCTGGCTCCTGGAGCAGGGAGCCAACCTGAACATCGTGTCGGATTTTGTCTCCCAGGAGTTGAACGCCGAACAGGTCGCGCTTCTGAACGATCTGCTGAAGTCCCTTCGCAGCACCCCGGTGAACGGGGTCGACATTGCCGTGGCCCATGCCACCCTTGACCACTATGTGGGCGATATTGCGGTTCTTGCCCACATGATGCGCGATATGCAGAATCTGGACGCGGTCTTTCTCGTGGTCGGGATGGGGGAGAGGGTTTACCTGGTGGCGCGCAGCCGCATTGCCGAAGTCGATGCCGGCGCTGTCGCGCGCGCCTTTGGCGGGGGAGGGCATGCCACCGCGGCGGCTGCTACGGTAAGGGGCCAGACCGTGATTCAGGTCCTCGGCCGCCTCAACCTTCTCCTGCCCGAGCTGGTCAATCCGGTCAGAACCGCCGCGGACCTTATGTCGTCGCCGGTGATAACCCTGCCCTTTGCCACGACCATCGCCGAGGCCCGGGAGATCCTCACCCGCTACAACGTGAATGCCATGCCGGTCATGGACGGGGAGCGGATGGCGGGGATCATCTCGCGCCGGATCGTGGAAAAGGCTCTGTATCACGGCCTCGGCAACCTGCCTGTGGACGAATACATGCACACGGAGTTCATGCGGGCTGCCCCCGATACCCCCATCGCCGCCATCCAGGACTATATCGTCGGGCAGCATCGGCGGCTGGTGCCGGTATTCAGCGGCGAGCGGCTCGCAGGGGTCATAACGCGGACCGACCTCCTGCGGTACATGTACACCGGCATGCAGCGTAGCGCCGAACCGGTTTATGACTTGGGCAGCGAGAATCTGCCGGTGCGGCGACGCGAGGTGGTCCATCTCATGAACAAGCACCTGCCGCGCCCTGCAGTGGCCATACTACGTGATCTGGGCAAGGTGGGGGACGAACTGGAGCTGCCCGTGTATGCAGTCGGCGGCTTTGTGCGGGACCTGCTCCTGGGCGCCGAGAACGACGACATCGACGTGTCGGTGGAAGGCGATGGCATCCTGTTCGCCGAGGCCGTTGCGACCCGCATGGGATGCCGCGTGAAAAGCCACGCCAAGTTCGGAACCGCGGTTATCGTCTTTCCCGACGGACTCAAGGTGGATGTGGCGAGCACACGGCTCGAATACTACGAAACGCCGGGCGCCCTGCCCACGGTGGAGCGTTCGTCGCTCAAAATGGACCTGTACCGGCGTGATTTCACCATCAATACCCTGGCGGTCAAGCTCAATGCCGAGGGGTTCGGCACCCTGATCGATTACTTCGGCGCCTACCGCGACCTGCGGGAAAAGACCATCCGGGTGCTCCACAACCTGTCCTTTGTCGAGGATCCGACCCGGGTGTTCCGAGCCATCCGCTTCGAACAGCGGCTTGGTTTCCCGATCTCGCGGCACACGGAAAATCTCATCAAGAATGCGGTGAAAATGGGATTTCTGGACAAGCTTGGGGGGAGGCGGCTGCTGAACGAGCTGGTGCTGATCCTGCGGGAGCGGGAGCCGGTCAAGGCCATTCTCCGGATGTCCGGCCTGGAGCTTCTCCACTTCATTCACCCGGACCTGGCCCTGACGTCCGATACCCTGCGGGTGCTGGACGAGGTCAAGAAGGTGATTACCTGGTTCGAGCTCCTCTACCTGGGAGAGAAGGTCGAGACGTGGGTGGTGTATTTCCTGGCGCTCACCTCAAGCCTGCCGGACGAGGGGTTCTGGGGGACCTGCACGCGGCTCTCCGTGTCAGAGCATTACCGGGAAAAGCTCATCGACATGAGGATCCAGGGCGAGCAGGTCCTGGAGATCATGGCACGCAGGGCGGGACGGCGGGAGGGGGTGCGCTGCAGCGATATCTACTTCTGGCTCCGGGGGCTCTCTCCCGAGGTGCTGCTCTACATCATGGCAAAAACCCGGAGTGACGAGGTGAGGCGCTACGTTTCCCTGTACGTGACCCGGTTGCGGAGCGTTGTTACCCACATTACCGGCAATGATCTCAAGGTCCTGGGGATCCCTTCAGGGCCGCGGTATCGGGAGATCCTCGATCAGGTCCTCTCCGCCCGCCTCAACGGTGAAGCGACAACCCGCGAGGACGAGATGCGCATCGTCAGGAGCCTGGCGGCCCCGGCCTGACAATCGCCAGTGCTCAATGCCTGTGCAGTGTGTGGCTCACCCTTCGGTGACCGTGCGGATTGACTTTGCCAATCCGTCCACGAGGAAGTCGATTTCCTCCACAGTGATGGCAAGGGGCGGGAAAATGACGATCACGTTGCCGAGGGGCCGCAAAAAGACACCATGCGTGCGCGCTTCCTGGCAGACGCGGACCCCCACCCGCTCTTCCCAGGCGAACGGTTCTTTGGTTGCCCGGTCCCGCACCAGTTCCACGGCGGCCACCATGCCGCATTGCCGCACATCTCCCACGTGTCCAAGCTCAATCAGTCCTTGAAGCTTTTCTTTTAATTTATTGATTTTTTTTGGTAACTTTTCCAGGAGCCGGTCGCTCTCAAACAGGTCCAGGCTCGCCAGGGCCACGGCACAGCCGAGGGGATTGCCCGTAAAGGTGTGACCGTGGAAAAAGGTCTTCATCTCCCGGTATTCGCCCAGGAACGCATCATAGACCCGCTGGGTCGCCAGGGTGGCGGCCAGGGGCATGTAGCCGGCGGTGATCCCCTTGGAGAGCGCCATGATGTCGGGAGTGATCCCTTCGCGTCCGCAGGCGAACATGGCGCCGGTGCGGCCAAAGCCCACGGCGACTTCGTCGGCGATCATCAGGATGTCGTGCCGGTCGCAGAGTTCCCGCACACCCCTCAAAAAACCTTCGGGCTGCACGATCATCCCACCCGCACCCTGAACCAGCGGCTCGATGACGAGGCCAGCCACCTCTCCGGCATGGCTTTCCATGATCCGCTCCAGCTCCGCCAGGCACTCCATACCGCAGGCGGCAGGGGTGCCCCTGCCCATGGGACAGCGGTAGCAGTAGGGCGCCGGTGCCTGGATGGTCGGGAAGAGCAGGGGCCGGAATACGCCGTGGAACAGATCGATGCCCCCCACGCTCACGGCCCCCAGGGTGTCGCCGTGATAGGCGCTCGTAAAGGAGATGAACCGGGATTTTTCCGGCTGCCCCTCATGGCGCCAGAACTGGAATGCCATCTTGACGCCGACTTCCACGGCTGTGGAGCCGTTGTCGGAGTAAAAGACCTTGCACAGCCCGGACGGTGTGATCTCCGCGAGGCGTTTGGCCAGAACGGCTGCCTTGTCGTTGGTGAGCCCCAGGAGCGTCGAATGCTCCAGGCGGTCCACCTGGGCCTTGAGCGCCTCGTTGATCTCGTGGCGGCAGTGTCCGTGCACATTGGTCCAGATGGCAGCCACGCCGTCCAGATAGCGGTTTCCTTCCGAATCGACGATCCAGGAGCCGTCCCCTTCGACGATCACCACCGGTTCGCTTTCCTCCCACTCCTTCATCTGGGTGAAGGGGTGCCAGATGTGGCGACGGTCCCAGTCTCTCAGGGTCTGAGTATCATAGTCAGGCACAGCCGATCTCCCTTGCCAGTATTTTTGTGGTTGGTTCCGTTGCCAGGCGTGCCGCGAGCTGTTCCACCATGGCGCGTCCTTCAGCTCCCTCGATGCGGGGAAAGACACCGAGAAGCGGTGCGCCGGAGAGCGAGTCGATCAGGTGCGGCGCATACTCCTCGGCCATGTCCGGCGACTCGGGATAGCTGTTGACGATGACCCCGCGCACATCAAGGCCGAGCTGGCGCGCGGCATAACAGGTGAGGACCGTGTGGTTGATGGTTCCCAGATTCGGACGGGCCACCACGAGAAGCGGCAGTTTCAGGAGGTCCACAAGGTCCGCCACCAGCATGCCGCCCGACAGGGGAACCATAAGCCCCCCGGCTCCCTCGACGATGACGAAGTCATGCCGTTGCCGCAGGGTATCATGGGCATCCTTCAGAAGGTTGAAGTCAATCTTGACCCCTTCGCGGCTGGCGGCCACGGACGGGGCGATCGGGGTGCGAAGGCGATAGGGGGCGCAGGCCTCGTCCAGAGGAACCCCGGCGGCCCAGGCAAGCAATTCTGCATCCTCGGAAACCAGGGTGCCGTCGCGTTCGATGCAGCCGCTGGTGACCGGCTTCATCACGCCCACGTTGACGCCCCGGCCCCGCAGCAGGCGGGCGATGGCCGCCGCTACGATCGTTTTGCCCACCCCCGTGTCGGTGCCAGTGATGAAAATTCCTTTCTCAGCCATTGCACTGCCTCACGGTGAGCCCCAGGTCGGTCAGCATCTGCCAGTCCTGCTCGGGCGGGCGACCGGTGGTGGTGAGATAGTTGCCGATCATGGTGCCGCTGGCACCGGCGAAAAACATCCACGACTGCAGGTCCCGCAGGTTGCGCTCACGGCCGCCGCAAACGGCGATTTTTCGATCCGGGAGGATGAGGCGGTACACGGCGATGGTCTTGAGGCATTCGAGCGGGGTGATCCGGTCCGCACCGGCCAGGGGCGTCCCTTCAATGGGGTTCAGGAAGTTGAGGGGGATTGAATCCACGTCGAGTTCGCGCAGGGTAAGGGCCATTTCGACCCGCTGTTCCGGGGTCTCTCCCAGTCCGAAGATGCCGCCGCAGCATACCTTGAGCCCTGCCCGCTTGGCGACGCGCACTGTTTCCACATCCTCTTCGTAATCATGGGTGGTACAGATGTTCGGGAAGAAACTGCGGGCTGTTTCAAGGTTGTGATGATAGGTTACGGCTCCGGCCTCGCGAAGCGCCAGGGCGGTTTCGTAGTCGATGACGCCGAGGGAGCAGGACGGTTCTATGGCCGTTTCCCGGCGGATGCGCCGCAGCGCGCGGCAAATCCGGTCCAGCTCGCCGCCCGGCGAGATGGACGAGCCGCTGGTTACGATGCCGAAACAATGGGAGCCGGCCCCTGCCGCTTCCCTGGCGCAGGCGATGATCTGCTCTTCGTCGACGAGAGGGTAGACGGGCGCGTTGGTGGGGTGGTGGGACGACTGGGCGCAAAAGGAGCAGTTTTCCGGGCAGCGGCCCGATTTGGCGTTAATAATGGAGCACAGGTCCACGCCGGTGCCGAGGAAATGATCGCGCACACGACTGGCCGCCAGGAAGAGGGCGTAGGCAGCGGTGCTCTCCAGCAGGAGCAGTCTGTGGGCTTCGTCCCCGTCGAGGATGTCTCCTTCGATGATACGATTTGCAAGTGATTCAGGGAAGTTGGTCATTGTGTGTGGTTCCTCCGGTTTCCTGGATTACCATAGGCCGCGCGCCATTGTCAACCCGTACATGTTTTGCGGTTGACAATGGTCGGCTGCACGCCCTGATATCGATTTGGTACATCAAAATAATTACTTGCATTTCCTTGCAACGCATGTTAAACATTTGTTTCAAGTAAATCGTTCACTAGAAAGTGGGCTCAGCAGCTCACTTTTTTTGTTTTTTGAGGTTTTCGATTCATGCAGAAGGATGATGTTGTCAGTCGGATAACAGTGGTTGCCGAGCAGTTGCTCGCCCCTCAAGGGTTGGAGCTTGTGGAGGCTGAGTATAAGCGTGAGGGGCGGCAGATGGTTCTGCGTCTCTTCATTGACAAGCCGGAGGGGGTAACCCTGGACGACTGCGCTGCGGTAAGTCGTGAGTTGTCTGAAATCCTCGATGTCGAGGATGTTATTCGCGAGCACTATATGTTGGAGGTCTCTTCGCCCGGCCTCAATCGTCCCCTCAAGAAAGAGGCGGACTACGAGCGTTATGCGGGGCGCCTTGTCAAGGTGCGCACATTCGAGCTCCTGGCGGATGAAGAGGGGAACCGGCGCAAGACGTTTCTGGGCGATCTCGTCGGCCTCTCCGACGGAGTCGTCACCCTTACGCTTCGGGAAGGGCAGTTGGCCCGCATCCCTCTGGACAAAATAGCTAAAGCCAACCTGGAATTCGAATTTTAGAGAGATCAGCTCAAGGAGATTGGACGTGGAAACGACCTTCAACCTCAAGCACATTATTGACCAGATCGTCAAGGAAAAGGGGATCGACCGGAACATCGTCGTTGAGGCCCTGGAACAGGCGGTGCTTACTGCTGCGAACAAGAAGTTCCGCAATACCCGCGATCTTGAGGCCCACTATAACCCGGAAGTTGGCGAGGTTGAGCTCTTCGAGTTTGTTACCGTGGTCGACGAGGTTCAGGATTCCTACAAGGAAATCGACATGGAGGAAGCCCGGGAGATCGACCCCGACGTGGAGGTGGGCGACTCTCTCGGCATGAAGCTTGATGCGAGCGGTTTCACCCGCATCGCGGCCCAGACCGCCAAGCAGGTCATCATTCAGAAGGTGCGCGAGGCGGAGCGGGAAACCATTTTCAACGAGTTCAAGGATCGGATCGGCGAACTGGTGACCGGCGTTGTGCGCCGTTTTGAAAAGGGTGATCTGGTTGTCGATCTCGGGCGCGCCGAAGCGGTGCTTTCCCACAAGGAGCAGGCGCCGCGCGAGGTATATCGCCAGGGTGACCGGGTCAAGACTCTGATCACCGACATCCGGATGACCCCCAAGGGCCCCAGATCGTCCTGTCGCGCACCCATCCCGGCGTCCTGGCCAAGCTTTTCGAAGCGGAAGTTCCGGAGATCGCCGAGGGGATCGTGGAGATCAAGGCGGTTGTGCGCGAACCGGGCAGTCGGGCCAAGATTGCGGTCTACTCCCATGATTCCGACGTGGATCCCGTTGGTGCCTGCGTGGGCATGCGGGGTAGCCGCGTGCAGAATGTGGTGTCCGAACTGAGGGGCGAGAAGATCGACATCATCCCCTGGTCCGAGGACGCGGCCCGCTTTGCGTGCAATGCGCTGCAACCGGCCGTGGTGTCGAAGGTGTACATCGACGACGAGAACCGGTCCATGGAGATCATCGTCGCCGACGACCAATTGTCGCTGGCCATTGGCAAAAAAGGGCAGAACGTGCGGCTTGCCGCAAAGCTTACCGGCTGGCGTATCGATATCAAGAGCGAAACCACGGCCGCTGAGGCGGAGTTGCTCCAGTATTCCTCCTATGATGGCGCTACGGAAGAGGTTGCCGAAGAGGCTGCCGAAGAGGCCCCCCAAGCCGTTGAGGCCGCAGGAGAAGTGGTTGCCGAGGAGCAGGCGGAAGTATAGGGTATGGGGGGAGACGAGCCACGCAGATCCTGCATCGGCTGCCGGCAGGAGAGGGGCAAGAGCGAACTGCTCCGTTTCGTTCTTGATCCCGAGGGAAGAGTCGTCCCCGATATCGTCGCCAAGCTTCCCGGCCGCGGTGCATATACCTGTCCCGATCCTGTCTGTGTGCGTGCTGCCATAGCGCGGAAGCAGTTTGCGCGGGCCTTCAGGGGGGAGGGTAGCGTTGCCCCTGCGGATACGCTGATCGCTGAGATACGGGCACGTCTCGAGGAGCGGATATCCTCGTATGTGGCCTTGGCCAACAAGGCAGGCAAGGTCGTGTCGGGAAGCGACACGGTGATGGAGCGCCTTCGGCGCGGTGACCGGCTTGGTCTCGTGATCCTCACGGAAGACATTTCCGCTGATATTGGTGAAAAAGTGACTTCCCTGGCCGAACGATACCAGGTACCTTGTTTCCGCCTCTTGGACAAGGATCGGGTCGGCGCTCTTCTCGGCAAGGGGTTGCGGAGTGTCGCGGCAATCGGGGAGAGCGGCTTTGTCCCTATAATTCTGAAAGAATTAGAACGTTACGGTAATTTCCTTGATGGGGGTGCGGTTGATGAGCAAAACCCACGTGTATGAACTGGCAAAGAAAATGGGGATTGAAAATAAGGAGCTCCTTGCCCGACTCAAGAGCCTTGGCATCGAGGTGAAAAACCACCTGTCGGTGCTGGAGGAAGAAGATGTCCGCAAGGTAACCGCGCCGCCTGCCGCGCCCCCGAAGAGTGGCCCCCAGGAAGAAGTCCGCGTGACGACAACCGTCATCCGTCGTCGCCGTGTGGCAGAGGTCGCTCCCGTCGAGCCGCCGGTCGAGGCTGCTGTCCCTCCGGCCGAAAGCGCAGCCGCACCGGTTGAAATCGAAGGAGCCACGGGGGCTGCCGACCAGGCGCCGTCCGTTGTCGAGCCTTCGGTGGGGCAGGAGCCAGTGGCCGCTCCGGCGCAAGAGCAGGTTACATCTGTTGCCGAGTCCGCCCCCGAGCCCCCGGTTGTGCAAAAGGCTCCGGTCGCGCCCGTCGCCCCTCCTGTGGATGACAGGCCCACGCCCAACAGGGCGCGGATTCTCGGCCGGGTCGAGCTTCCAGGCATCACGACTCCTGCACCCAGGTCTGCGGACAGGCGCGAAGCGACAGCGCCCAGGAAGCGGATCGAAGAGCGTATCATGACCCCCTCTCCGGCCGAACGGCCGGCGTCTGCGGGCGATGACCGCCGCAGGGCGGGAACTCCTCCGCCCCCTCCTCGCAAGGGCAAGGAGTTCGTTGCTCCGGCCGAGCCCGACAGGGGCGCCAAGAAGCCCGGCGGAGGCGGTGCGGGCAAGAAGAAGGAAGCGTTCAAGAAGGCGGAACTTCTTGAGAAGCGTGAACGGATCTTTGAGCCCGGGCCAAAGACGGGCAAAGGCAAGAGACGCGAGAGGGATATGGTCTCTCTCGGCAGAAAGACCGAAATCACGGTGCCCAAGGCCATCAAGCGGATCATCAAGATTTCCGAGTCGATTACCGTCGGCGAACTGGCCAAGCGGATGGGGATCAAGGCGACCGATCTGATTCGGCTCCTGATGAAGATGGGGATGATGGTCACCATCAATCATCCCCTCGATGTGGACGCCGCTACCCTGGTTGCGGCTGAATTCGGGTACGAAATCGAGAACGTTGCGATCGATGTGGACGAGATGCTCGAATCGGTGCCTGACGCGCCTGAGAACCTCAGGAAACGGCCGCCCGTGGTCACCATCATGGGACACGTCGACCACGGCAAGACCTCACTCCTGGATGCGATCCGCGAAGCCAACGTCATCGCCGGTGAGGCCGGCGGCATCACCCAGCACATCGGTGCCTACGATGTGGAACTAAACGGCCGGAAGATCACCTTCCTCGATACGCCGGGCCACGAGGCGTTTACCGCCATGCGCGCCCGCGGCGCCAAGGTGACCGACATCGTCATTCTTGTGGTGGCCGCTGATGATGGTGTGATGCCGCAGACCCGCGAGGCGGTGAACCACTCCAAGGCCGCCGGAGTTCCCATCATCGTTGCCATCAACAAGATCGACAAGCCCGAGGCAAAGCCCGAGCGGGTGAAGCAGGAACTCATGGAATTCGGTTTGGTTTCCGAGGAGTGGGGCGGTGAAACCATCTTTGTCGAGGTTTCGGCGAAGAAGAGGATCAATCTGCCGGAACTGCTCGAAATGGTGCTCCTCCAAGCCGACGTGATGGACCTGAAGGCCAATCCGGGCAAGGACGCCCGCGGCACCATCGTGGAGGCAAAGCTCGACCGTGGCCGCGGCCCCGTTGCTACGGTGCTTGTTCAGGAAGGAACGCTCAAGGTCGGGGATTACTTCGTGGCCGGCGTCCACTCGGGACGGGTCCGCGCCATGCAGAACGATCGGGGCGAAAAGGTCGCCGAAGCAGGCCCCTCCATGCCGGTGGAAGTCATCGGCTTTACGGGGGTCCCCGATGCGGGCGATGTGTTCATCAGCCTTACCGATGAAAAGCGTGCCAAGGAAATCGCCTCCCATCGTCAGCAAAAGTTTCGCGAAACCGAACTTGCCAAGCACAGCAAGATGTCGCTGGAGCAACTCTACGACAAGATCCAGAAGGGCGAGGTCAAGGACCTCAACGCCATCGTCAAGGCCGACGTCCAAGGCTCCGTGGAGGCTGTTTCGGAATCGCTGCGCAAGCTCTCCACCGATGCGGTAAGGCTCAACGTCATCCATTCCTCGGTCGGTGCCATCACCGAAACCGACGTCAACCTGGCCTCGGCGTCCAACGCCATCATCCTCGGCTTCAACGTCCGGCCCGAGCCGAAGGCGTCCGTCCTTGCCGAGAAGGAAGGGGTCGATATCCGTCTCTACAACATCATCTACGATGCGGTGGAGGATATCAAAAAGGCCATGGAAGGGCTCCTCGAGCCAACCCTGCGCGAGAAGTACCTGGGCCGGGCCGAGGTCCGGGAGGTCTTCTCGGTGCCCAAGATCGGCAACGTGGCGGGCTGCTACGTCCAGGACGGCAAGATGATCCGCAACGCCCAGGTGCGGCTGCTGCGGGACAACGTGGTCATCTATGAAGGCAAGATGTCCAGTCTGCGCCGCTTCAAGGACGACGTCAAAGAGGTTGCCACCGGCTACGAGTGCGGTATCGGCCTTGAGAACTACAATGACATCAAGATTGGTGACGTTATCGAGGACTTCGAGATCGAGAAAATCGCCACCACTCTGTAGAAAGGGAGTGCTGAGCGCACGTGCGGTTCCGTAGTCCTGCGACCGCCGGTCGTTCTGTGCCGTGCCTTATGTTCAATCGTTCAGAAAAAGTAGCCGAGGCGATCCATGAGCTCGTTTCGGGCCTCATCGTCAAGGGCATGAAGGATCCCCGCATCGGGTTCATCACCATTACCGGCGTGAAGGTTACCGATGATATCCGCCAGGCGACCATCTATTACACGGTCATGGGCGATGATGAGGCCAGGGCCTCCACGGCCCAGGGGCTTGCGAGCGCAACCGGTTTCCTGCGCCGGGAGATCGGAAAGCAGCTCAGGCTCAAATTCGCACCGGAGCTTCACTTCAAATACGACCGGTCAATCGAGTACGGCAACCGGATCGATCAACTGCTGAAAGAAATCGAGACTGAGAAAGGTTCCGATGATTGAAAGCATCCTCCGCGAAATTCGGACTCACCGTAGTTTCCTGATCACTACCCACGAGAACCCTGACGGCGATGCGGTCGGGTCATCCCTTGCCCTTGCCGGATACCTCAAGGGCTTGGGCAAGGATGTTACCATCCATTTCTGCGACCCCGTGCCCGAGTTGTACCGGTTTCTCCCCTTGGCGGGCAGTGTCCGGCATGACCTGCCGGATCAGGATTTCGACGTGTGCTTCGTTCTCGATGTGGGGGAATTTCGCCGTGCCGGCACACTTGTGAACGAGTGCCGCCGCATCGGCATGTTTATCAATATTGACCACCACCTCACCTGTGACCGCTTCGGCACCATCAATTACATTGATTCCGCAGCCGCGGCCAGCGGGGTGCTGGTCTACCGGATTATCAAGGCTGCCGGCCACGACATCGATTACGACACGGCCCTGGCACTCTATACTTCCATAATCACCGATACCGGCTCTTTCCGCTACTCGAACGCAAACCCCGAGGCCTTTGCCATTGCGGGCGAGTTGGTCGCCACAGGCATCAATACGTGGTCCATTGCCGAGAAGCTCTATGAAAGCCAGCCGCGTCAGCGTCTGGAACTTCTTGCGCTTGCTCTCTCGACGCTTTCCTTTTCCGCGAACGGGGATTGCGCCTCAATCACCGTGACTCTCGACATGTACGAGAAGGTTGGAGCCTGCGCCGAACTGACCGACGGTTTCGTCAATTACCCCCGTTCCATCAGAGGGGTGGAAGTCGCGGTCTTCTTCCGCGAGATCCAGCCGCAGTTGTTCAAGGTCGGATTCCGTTCCAAGGGCAAGATCGATGTGGCGAGCCTTGCCGCAGCCTTTGGTGGCGGCGGGCACCACAACGCGGCCGGCTGTACCCTGACCGGTGGTCTGGCTGAAGTCAGAAAGCGGGTCTTCGATCATCTGGAGACCGCTCTCTGATTTTCATGGACGGCTTTATCGTCATCGACAAACCGGCCGGTCTCACCTCCCATGATGTGGTTGCGAGAGTCAGGCGGACCCTTCGGCAGAAGAAGGCCGGCCACACCGGCACGCTCGATCCATTCGCCACCGGTGTTCTGCCCGTTGCAGTCGGCGAGGGGACAAAGGCGATCCCCTACCTGGATGAATCAACCAAGGTGTACCGAGCCACGCTGATGCTCGGCGCTGCCACTGATACCCAGGACCACACCGGCCAGGTTGTTCATGCCGGCGACTGGCAGCACCTGGAGTCCCAGACAGTTCGTGATGTCATCTCCTCGTTCACGGGCAAACTCAGCCAACTGCCCCCCATGTTCTCGGCCCTCAAGCGCGATGGCGTCCCCCTTTACAAACTCGCCCGCACCGGCAGGGAAGTCGAGCGTGAACCCCGTGAGATAGAGATCTTCTCACTGGTCATTGACGCGATCGATCTGCCGCTGGTGACGTTTACCCTGTCCTGTTCGCGCGGGACTTATGTCAGGACGCTGGCCCACGACATGGGCGAGCGCCTCGGCTGCGGTGCTCATCTGACTGAGTTGCGCCGGTTGAGCAGCGGTCTCTTCGATCTGGACCGGGCCATATCCCTTGAACGGCTTAGCGCGCTGGCCGAGGCCGGCAGTCTTGCTGATGTCCTTATGTCACCCTCCGAAGCACTGGGACATCTTCAGGCATTGCCGCTCACCGCCCAGGGCGCGGAACGTGTCAGGCGTGGCATCACCCCTGGCTGCGAGGACGTTGAGCATGGGGCGGGCACGGGAGTTCCGGCGGGGACTCGCCTGCGATTGCAGAGGGACGGAATCGTTGTTGCTGTGGCGGTTGCCCTTACCGGCCTGTGGGCCAATGATACCAAAAACCTAAGGCTTTTAAGGGTGTTTAACTAGGTTTTCCCCTTTACAGGAAGCACCCTTTGTGATACAAACACACGTTACTGATCATTCTGGCGCAGCAGTGCGCCGCCATGCATCACATACTCACAATCTCTTAGCAAAGGAGGTGTTGCAAACGTGCTGGTAACTGACAAAAAGAAAGAGATTATCACGACCCACAAGCTTCACGACAGTGATACGGGCTCGCCCGAGGTGCAGATCGCGCTTCTTACCGAGCGGATCATCTACCTTACCGAGCACTTCAAGGTGCACAAGAAGGATCACCACAGCCGTCGCGGACTTCTGAAGATCGTCGGCCAGAGAAGAAGGCTCCTCGATTATCTCAAGAAGAAAGACGTCGAGAGGTATCGCTCGATCATCGAGAAGCTCGGCATTCGTCGCTAAGATGAGGCAGTATACTCCGCGCCGGGGTATATTGCCTCTCCTTTTTCTGCCCTTTGTCTTCACTGTCGTGCCCTGTGGTTGTTATCGCATCCGGGGGTAAGCAGTGTGGGCACTGTGGCGCAACCGGTTTCTGGAGATGGGCCTGATGGCCCATTTATTTTGTCTGTTGGGGGCGTGGATGGAGTGACCGACCGCATTGTTCTTCGGTCGCTCCATCGACGGCCCCAACGCACCTATTTACACAGGCTGGGAGGCCAACGAACATGATGGAACACACCATGACTGAACACAGGGTTAACGTAGAATTCGGCGGACGGACCATAACGATCGCAACGGGCAAGTGGGCCAAGCAGGCCAGTGGTGCCGTGGTGGTGAGCTGTGGGGACACGGTGGTTCTCGTGACTGCTGTGGCGACAAAAACGGCCCGCGAAGGCAGGACTTTTTTCCTCTGACGGTGAATTATCAGGAAAAAGCGTATGCCGGCGGCAAGATTCCCGGCGGCTTCTTCAAGCGTGAAGGGCGTCCCTCCGACAACGAGACTCTCACGTCCCGCTTTATCGATCGCCCGATCCGCCCGCTTTTCCCCGAGAGTTTCCTGAATGATACCCAGATTATGGCGACTGTTGTCTCGGCGGACCAGGATAACGATCCCGGCATCCTCGCCATGATCGGCGCGTCTGCTGCCCTTGAGGTCTCCGATATTCCGTTCCTCGGCCCCATCGCCGGCGTCAAGGTCGGGCGCGTGGACGGTCAGTTCGTGTGCAATCCCACGGTAGAGCAGGTGGAGAAAAGCGATCTTGAGATCGTTGTCGCGGCAAGCCGTGATGCGGTCATCATGGTCGAGGGGGGGGCTGCAGAGGCGTCCGAAAAGGATGTCCTGGAAGCCATTTTCTTCGGTCACGCCGCTGTTCAGCCGATTATCGAGGCCCAGACCGAACTCCGGAAGCTGGCTGGCGTTCCCAAACGCGAGGTTGCGGCCACGTCCGTTGATGAGGCCCTGAAGGCGCGGGTGAAAGAGCTTGCCTATGCCGGGATCAAGGAAGCCGTCCGGATTGTGGCCAAGCAGGAGCGTCACAACCGCATCGGCGAGATCAGCGCGCAAACCCTTGAAGCACTTCTGCCCGAGTATGAAGGCCGCGAATCGGAAATTAAGGGGTTCCTCGGCGACTTCGAGTATGAACTCGTCCGCGAGCACATCATCAAGGACGGCTACCGCATTGACGGCCGTGACACCACAACCATCCGTCCCATCAGCATCGAGGTCGGCATGCTGCCGCGCGCCCATGGTTCCGCCCTCTTTACCCGCGGTGAAACCCAGGCCCTCGTGGCATCGACTCTCGGTACCTCCATTGATGAGCAGCGGATTGATTCACTGTACGGCGAGACCCGCAAGCGTTTCCTCCTGCATTACAACTTCCCGCCGTTCTCGGTTGGGGAGACGAGCTTTCGCCTTGCTCCGGGCCGGCGCGAAATCGGTCACGGCATGCTGGCTGAAAGGGCCCTCGAGCGCGTTATGCCCAAGCACGAGGACTTTCCCTACACCATCCGCATTGTCTCCGATATCCTCGAAAGCAACGGTTCCTCCTCCATGGCAAGCGTGTGCGGCGGCGCACTGGCGATGATGGATGCGGGCGTGCCGATCAAGGCCCCGGTGGCGGGTATTGCCATGGGCCTCATCAAGGAAGGGGAGGGCGTCGCCATTCTTTCCGACATCCTCGGTGATGAGGATCATCTGGGCGATATGGATTTCAAGGTGGCCGGCACCGAAGCAGGGGTAACCGCCATCCAGATGGACATCAAGATTACCGGCGTCACCCGTGAGATCATGGAGAAGGCCCTGCTGCAGGCCCGTGACGGCAGGCTCCACATCCTGGGCAAGATGAATCAGGCTATTGCCGCTCCGCGGGCCGATCTCTCTCCCCATGCTCCCCGCATCACCACCATCTGGGTCAAGACCGATAAAATCCGCGACGTTATCGGGTCCGGCGGCAAGAACATCCGTGGCATCACCGAGGCGACCGGCGTATCCATCGACATCGAGGACAGTGGCCGTATCAATATTGCCAGCACCAGCAAGGAGGCCTGCGATAAGGCTATCAAGATGATTCGCGACCTCACGGCCGAGGCGGAAGAGGGCAAACTCTACATGGGCACCGTCAAGAAAGTCATGGATTTCGGTGCATTCGTGGAAATCTTCCCCGGTACCGACGGACTTGTCCATATTTCCGAACTGGATACCGAGCGGGTAAAGAACGTTACCGATGTGCTGAATGAGGGCGACAAGGTGCTGGTAAAGTGCATCGGCATTGACAAGCAGGGCAAGATAAAGCTGTCGCGGAAAGAGGCGCTCGGCGCCGTGCTGCCCGAATAGGGCAGGCGCTGGCATAATGCTCCAGTCCGGGTATAGTTTTATCCATGGTCAATAAAACAATCCTTGACAATGGCGTGCGGATCATCTCCGAATACATGCCCCACGTCCATTCCGTCTCCATTGGTATCTGGGTAGCCAACGGCTCCCGCCATGAACGGCGGGAGCACAATGGCGTCGCTCACTTTATCGAACACCTGATGTTCAAGGGAACGGAGCAGCGCAGTGCCCTTGATATTGCACGTGAAATCGATTCGGTGGGCGGCGTGCTCAATGCGTTCACGAGCCGCGAGTACGTCTGCTATTACGCTAAGGTACTCGACAAATTCCTTCCAAAGACAATTGATCTTCTTGCCGACATCTTTCTCAACTCAGTCTTCGACTCCGAAGAGATCGAGAAAGAGCGGAAGGTGATCCTCCAGGAAATCAACATGCTGGAGGACACGCCGGATGATTACGTTCACGATCTGTTCCACCGGAGCTTCTGGCGGGGACATCCCCTCGGCCTGTCGATTCTCGGCAGCGTAGAGAGCATCGAAGGGCTTTCGCGGGATGCGATCATTACCCATCTGAGAGAAAAATACCGCTCTGACGACATTATCATTGCTGTGGCCGGCAACGTACGCCACGACGAACTCCTGAGCCTGGTGGACGGTCTCTTTGGACAGGTTCCCACCGGCTCGGGCCGGGATATCTGCCATCTGCCCGCTTACGAAAAGCAGGTTGAGGTAGTGGAAAAGGATTTGGAACAGGTTCACATCTGTCTCGGCACCAAGGCATTTCCTCAGAATCACCCGCGTCGGTTCGAAGTCTATCTGGTCAATACGCTTCTCGGTGGCAGCATGAGCTCCCGACTGTTCCAGGAGATCCGCGAGCGGCTGGGTCTTGCCTATTCGGTCTATTCCTACGTGGTTTCCCACACGGATGCGGGCTCGCTTGTTGTGTACGCCGGTACAAGTCCGGCAAAGCTCGACGATGTGCTCGACATCGCCTTTGCTGAGCTGAAGCGTCTGAAAACGGAACTTGTTCCGTTCACTGAGTTAGAGTCGGCCAAGGAGCAGATAAAAGGTAACATCTATCTTTCCCTGGAAAGCTCCGACAACAGGATGACTAAGCTCGCTAAAAACGAAATTTATTTCGGACGCTATATTCCTATTCATGAACTGACGGATGGATTCGACTCCGTAACAAGTCAGGGTGTTCTCGAACTTGCCGGCGAGATTTTTGACGAGCGTTATCTGACTCTTGCCCTCATGGGCAAGGTTGACAGTGCTGCGTTTGATGTCTCGCGGCTTGCGCTTTAGGTGGCCGGTCCATGCAGCCTTGCTTGGTAAAGATTCGCCGGGTTCGGCCCGGTTCGGCTCTCCCCCATCCCCGCTACATGACCCCCCATGCCGCGGGGATGGATCTCTGCGCCGATGTGGATGCCGATCTGGTGCTTAAACCCGGAGAGCGGGCGCTTGTTCCCACCGGCATTGCCATAGCCCTGCCTGATGGCTTTGAGGCGCAGGTCCGGCCCAGAAGCGGTCTTGCCCTCAAGCACGGAATTGCTCTCGTCAACTCGCCGGGCACCATTGACCCCGACTATCGGGGCGAGATCGGCGTAATCATCATTAATCACGGTGCTGACACCTTTGTCGTAAAGCGGGGCGAACGGATCGCCCAGATGGTATTTGCGCCCTTCGCCCGGGCCGAATTTCAGGACGTGGACGAACTGGATGAGACCGCCCGGGGTGACGGCGGGTTCGGTCACACCGGGCAATAATCCCGGAAAATAAAGTGTACTGCTGCCACTGACGGAGATATGCCATGCTTCTCTCCATTAATCCCGACAATCCGCAGGCACGACTTGTCTCCCATGTGGCTCAAGTTCTTGGTCGTGGCGGGGTCATCGCGTATCCGACCGACACGACCTATGGGATCGGTTGCAGCATTTTCAGTAAGAAGGGGATCGAACGAATCTACCTTCTCAAGCAAAGGGAGAAGAAAAAGCCCTTTTCCTTTATCTGTTCTGAGCTCTCAGAGGTGGCCCGCTACGCCAAGGTCAGCAATTACGCCTATAGAATTTTGAAGCGTTATCTGCCGGGGCCCTACACCTTTGTGATCGATGCGACGAGCGTGGTCCCCGATCTTTTAGTAACCAAGCAGAAGACGGTTGGCATCCGAATTCCCGACAATCGCATCTGCATAGCGCTCGTCAAGGAGCTGGGGCACCCGATCGTTACAACCAGTGCGAACCTCTCGGGGGAAGAGCCCATCGGTGATCCGCTTGAAGTCGAGAGAACCCTTGGAAAACAGCTCGATCTCGTTGTGGATGGTGGGAATCTCACCGCCGATGTCAGCTCGGTGGTGAGTCTTATCGGCGATTATCCCCAGGTGCTGCGCCGTGGGATCGGCGATGTGAGTTGGTGCGGCGAATAGCATGAGAAGGCGGACGCTCCGGGTGGGGATATACGCCCTTTCGCTGGCGGTAGCCCTCGTTACGGTGGCTACTTTTTTCCACGAGCAGATAGCAGGGGGATTCGGCCTTTCTCCTTCCGCTGCCGGTCTCTTTGTATCTCTCGGTTTTTTGGGAGGGGGAATCGCCGGTGGCTGCGGAGTTGTGCTGGCTGTTACCGGTCTGTTTCTCAGGGCCGGTCCGGTACGCGAGCGCTCCTGTCGCATTGCTCCGAGCCTCGTCATTCTCTGTGCTGTTACTTTTATCTTTATCCTGCTGCTGGTGGCGCATTTCCGCGGGGCAGAGAGTCCTCCTCCGCTCCGACCGGGTGAAACCATCACCATGTGAGAGATTCCACCTTTCGTGGATGCGATAGACCGAAATTGCTTGCAATAATGGATGGAATCGGATAGAACTAGCAGAATCAACCGCCTGAAAGGGCGGTTTTGCTTTTGCCTCATTTTTCTTGACAATCGGAACCCGTTCCTTATACTGAGTGGCTTCTGTTGCCACCATGAACAGCAGGTCGCGGTGAAAATAAGAGTCGACGACATAAAAGAGCAGCCAAGGGTTCTCCGCTCCGAGGAGCCGCTTGAAACGTTCCCTGGCTTGTTGCCGTTCAGGATGCGGGTGAGTGCGGATTTCTCTCACCGGTGACGGTGGAGTTGGCAGTCGCCAGGGAATATGATCACATCAGGGTCAAAGGGAACCTGAAGACCCGGATTCGGCTGAATTGCTCCCGGTGTCTCGGTGATTTTGAAGCCGACCTCGCTTCCGTTTTCACGATGTTCTATCGTAAAGAAGACCGCGTCGCATTCGACGAGGAAGAGGTTGAACTGGCAGAGGAAGATCTGATCTCGATTGCCTATCAGGGGGACGAGATTGATTTCGCTCCGGAGATCGCCGAGCAGGTGATCATGGAGTTGCCGCTCAAACCCCTGTGCCAAGAGTCCTGCCGGGGGCTGTGCCCCACATGCGGAGTTGATTTGAATGAAGCGGAGTGCACGTGCGCCGGTTCGTCATTCAGTCTGAAATTCAGTGCACTCAAGGATTTTAAGGTCGACAAGTAGAACCACAAAAGGAGACATTCCATGGCTGTACCCAAGAAAAAGACATCCAAGTCCCGTAAAAACATGAGGAGATCCCACGATTCCCTTACCGCTCCGGCAGCTTCCGTTTGTCCCCAGTGCAAGAGCCCCAAGCTTTCCCACCGCGCCTGCGCTTCCTGCGGCACCTATAAAGGGAGAGAAGTGGTCAAGACCGAAGAGATCTAACCTGCCTGCGCGTGTAGGTCTGATTCATTCTTGTCTGGGAGTACCATGAGAGTTGCTGTTGATGCGATGGGAGGCGACAATGCCCCTACCGTCGAGGTTGAAGGTTCTGTCGTAGCAGCACGTGAATTCGGCATACCCATCACCTTGGTCGGTGATACGGAAAAGCTTCGTCAGGAGCTTGCCAAGCACAATGTACAGGGGCTTGATATAGCCATTCACCACGCCAGCGAGGTGGTCGGCATGCACGATGCTGCATCCGACGCCGTGCGGCGCAAGAAGGATTCCTCGATCCGCGTCGCCTTTGATCTCGTGAAAAGCGGCGAGGCAGAGGCCGTGGTGAGTGCCGGCAATTCCGGCGCCACCATGGCGGCAGGCATGTTTGTCCTCAAGCGGCTCAAAGGGATTGACCGTCCGGCCATCGCACAGATATTTCCCACCCTGCGCGGCAAGACCCTTGTTCTTGACGTGGGGGGTAATGTTGACTGCAAGCCGATTCACCTCGTGCAGTTCGCCATAATGGGCGAAGTGTATGCCCGCCACGTCATGGGTGTGGAGCATCCCCGCATCGGACTCCTTTCCAATGGGGAAGAGGACAGCAAGGGGAATGAACTCACTCGCGAAACCAATGCAATCCTGAAAAATATTTCCTTTGACTATGAAGGCTACGTGGAAGGGCGCGACATCTTCAACGGCATGGTCGATGTGGTCGTCTGCGACGGTTTTGTGGGCAATGTTGTGCTGAAGCTTTCTGAAGGGCTTGCAGAAACGGTCGGGAAGATGTTGCGCGAGGAAATAGCAGGCAGTCTGCTGTCCAAGCTTGGCTATCTGTTTGTCCGCAAGGCATTCAAGAACTTCAAGAAAAAGGTTGATTACGCCGAATACGGCGGTGCACCCCTGATCGGCATCAACGGCGTCGCATGATCTGCCACGGCGGTTCGAACGTGAAGGCCATCAAGAACGCGATTCTCTTCGCTCATCAATATGTGTGCAAAGGGGTCAACCAACGGCTCGCCGAGAAGATGGAAACCGAGTTTACGGCCTACATGCAGCAGTGCGACGCTGTGAAGGAAGCAGCAGCGGGTTAGAAAGGTCACGGATGATGAAAGCAAGGATTGTCGGGACCGGTTCTGCCGTTCCCTCCAAGGTGCTTACCAATTTCGATCTGGAGAAGATGGTCGATACCTCTGACGAGTGGATAACTACGCGCACCGGGATCAAAGAGCGCCGCATCGCCGCTGATGGAGAGTATACCTCCACCTTTGCAACGCAGGCAGCGGAGCGGGCGCTTGAGATGGCCGGAGTCGCTGCCGCTGATATTGATCTTTTGATTGTTGCGACAATTACGCCCGATTTCCCATTTCCCGCCACTGCCTGCGTGGTCCAGAGCAATCTCAAGGCCGCCAAGGCGGCTGCCTTTGACCTGTCCGCCGCCTGTTCCGGCTTTATCTATGCATTGGCTCAGGCATCCAATGCAATCAGGGCGGGTTCCGTCCGCAAGGCTCTGGTCATTGGTGCAGAAGCCCTGTCGCGGATCATCGACTGGACAGATCGCAACACCTGTCTCCTTTTCGGCGACGGCGCCGGTGCCGTGGTTCTCGAGGCATGCGATGATGGCCGCGGTGTCCTGTCAACCCATCTTCACAGTGACGGCTCATACTGGGAATTGCTCTATCAACCCGGTTGCGGCAACAGAAATCCCGCCGTCCAGAAGACTCTTGACGACCGTCGTATCTATCTCATGATGCAGGGGAACGAGGTTTTCAAACTCGCCGTGAGGGCCATGGAGGATGCCGCCCTTGAAGCCCTTGATGCAAACGGGCTCACGCCTGCAGACATTTCGTTGTTCATCCCCCATCAGGCCAATCGCCGCATCATTGATGCCATCGGCAAACGCCTCGGCCTGCCGGGCGAAAAGGTCTACGTCAATCTCGACCGGTTCGGCAATACCTCGGCGGCATCCATTCCGCTGGCACTGGACGAAGCTAACCGCTCGGGCCGGATCAAGCCCAACGATGTAGTGGTATTCGATGCCTTCGGTGGCGGGCTTACCTGGGGATCGGCACTGGTGCGCTGGTAACGGACCAAGCAAGGAGCTATCAATGAGCAAGCGTGCATTCATATTCCCCGGCCAAGGGTCCCAGTATGCCGGAATGGGCAAGGATCTGGCCGATACCTTTCCGGTTGCCCGTCAGGTCTTCGAGGAAGCTGATGATGCCCTCGGCAGCTCCCTTTCCCGACTCTGCTTTGAAGGTCCCGAAGAGCAGTTGAAGCTCACCGCCAATACTCAGCCCGCCATCCTGACCACAAGTGTTGCTGCATTCAGGGTGCTTCAGGCTGAAACGGGACTCACCGCAGACTTCCTGGCAGGACACTCTCTCGGCGAGTACTCGGCGCTTGTGGCTGCCGGGGCACTTGGCTTTGCGGATGCTGTCCGGACGGTTCGAGCCCGCGGCACCTTCATGCAGGAGCTGTGCCGGTTGGAGAGGGGGCAATGGCCGCGATGCTCGGAATCGAACCGGCTGTTCTTGCCGAAATATGCGCCGAAGCGGCCCAGGGTGAGGTCGTTTCTCCCGCAAACTTCAATTCGCCCGGCCAGATCGTCATTGCCGGAAACACCGGTGCGGTCAACCGTGCCATTGAGATTGCCAAGCAAAGGGGTTCCGCAAGGCGATGCTCCTGCCGGTGAGTGCTCCCTTCCATTCGAGCCTCATGGTGCCTGCCGGTGAACGGCTTGCCGAGGTTCTGGCAGCGGTTGCGGTCGGCGATCTGGTCGCTCCCGTGGTGACCAACGTGGAGGCAACGCCCAACTCCGACAAGGGAAGGGTAAAAGAACTCCTGGTCAGGCAGGTAAGCGCTCCGGTGCTCTGGGATGCCTCGGTGAGGGAAATGGTTTCGCTCGGCGTCACCCGGTTTGTGGAGATCGGGCCGGGCAAAGTTCTGTCGGGGCTGGTCAAGCGGATCGAGAAGGAAGCGGGTACCGCCAACGTCGAGGATACGGCCGGTATCAGGCTCTTGCCTAAGGAGACGAGAATGAGTCTTGCTGGAAAAGTCGCAGTGGTTACAGGAGCTTCTCGTGGCATCGGCAGGGAGATCGCCCTCCGGCTCGCCCGCGAGGGCGCTGACGTTGCAGTGACCGCTACAACCCTCGACAGTGCCCGGAAAACCGCGGACGAGATAGAGCAGATCGGCCGGAGAGCCCTCGCGCTGGCTGTGGACGTGGCGGACGCGGCGGCTGTGGAAGCGCTGTTCGCCTCGGTGGTAGCCGCTTTCGGCAAGGTGGATATCCTTGTCAACAATGCCGGCATTACCCGGGATGGCCTGCTGTTGCGGATGAAAGATGCCGATTGGGATGCCGTGCTCGACGTGAACCTCAAGGGCGCCTTCAATTGCACGCGGGAGGCGGCAAAACTCATGGCCAAGGCCCGTAGTGGCCGCATCGTCAATATCGGCTCTGTGGTAGGCGAGATGGGGAATGCGGGGCAGGTCAACTATTGCGCCAGCAAGGCAGGGATGATCGGAATGACCAAGGCTGCCGCCCGGGAACTGGCCAAGCGCGGCATTACCGTCAATGCCGTCACCCCCGGTTTCATCGAAACGGATATGACGGCGGTTCTTTCCGAAAAGGTACGTGAGTCGCTCATGCAGCAGATTCCGCTGGAGCGGTTCGGTGCCCCCGAGGATATTGCCAACGCGGTCCATTTCCTCGTGTCCGACATGGGGAGTTATATTACCGGTCACGTCCTGTCCGTTAACGGCGGGATGTACATGTAGAAAAATATCTTTTGAAATTTAGGCGTTTCGTGGTATGTAGCTAGAAACATTACCCGAAGACTCAAACCAAACGGAGGTGAACAAGCATGTCGTCAATAGAAAAAAGAGTCAAAGAGATCGTAGCCGAACAACTCGGCGTCGATGAGGCGCAGGTTACGAACGATGCCTCCTTTATGGATGATCTGGGGGCGGACTCTCTTGACACTGTCGAACTGGTGATGGCTCTCGAGGAAGAGTTCGATATCGAGATTTCCGACGAGGACGCCGAGAAAATCCAGAACGTTCAGGATGCCATCGATTACATCACCGAGCACACCTAGCACACAGGAGGGGAAGGAGAACCTTCCCCTTTTTCACAGCACGCGGCCTTTGGGCCGCGTCCGCGTGCATCCGCATGTGAGCTTCAACGGCTCCGTGGCGGATGCGTTCAGATTCACGACCATCGGGAGCACATATCTATGAGAAGAGTAGTGGTGACGGGAGTCGGCGCCGTATCTCCGCTCGGAGTCGGCAACGCCGCCAACTGGGATGCGCTCGTTTCAGGAACGTCGGGCATTGGGCACATAACCCGCTTTGACGCCTCCGACCTGCCGGTAAGGATTGCCGGCGAGGTTAAGGGCTTTGATCCCGAGCAGTACATCGACAAGAAAGAGGTCAAGAAGATGGACCTCTTCATTCAGTACGCCATGCTGCTGCCCATTACGCCATGGAAGATTCCGGCCTCAAGATCACCGAGGAGAACGCGGAGCGTACGGGTGTCCTGGTCGGCGCGGGGCTGGGCGGTTTGCCGACCATCGAAAAGTACCACGCCGCCATGCTCGAAGGCGGGCACAAGAAAATTTCCCCCTTCTTCATTCCAATGCTGATCATCAACCTTGCACCCGGCCACATTTCAATCAAGTACGGGGCCAAGGGACCCAACCTGTCGTCGGTATCCGCCTGCGCCACCGGTACACACTCCATCGGCGATGCATACCACATGATCAGGCGCGGCGATGCGGACGCCATGATTGCCGGCGGTACCGAGTCCACGGTGACTCCCCTCGGAATTGGCGGTTTTGCGGTCATGAAGGCTCTTTCCACGCGTAACGACGATCCAGCCGCTGCGTCGCGTCCCTTTGAAAAGAATCGCGATGGTTTCGTTCTCGCAGAGGGGGCAGGCATCGTCGTTCTTGAGGAGTATGAGGCTGCCAAGAAGCGCGGGGCCAAAATTTATGCCGAGATCGTCGGCTATGGTCTCACGGGCGACGCTACCATCTCACCGCTCCGGCACCGGAGGGAGAAGGTGCTGCGCGGTGCATGAAAATGGCTCTCAACAACGCCGGGGTCCGTCCGGAAGAGGTGGACTACATCAACGCCCATGGCACCTCCACCCCCTTCAATGACTACTACGAGACCCTTGCCGTCAAGAGCGTGTTCGGTGACCATGCGAAAAAGGTTATGGTGTCCTCCACCAAGTCCATGACCGGTCACCTGCTCGGCGCAGCCGGCGGCGTTGAAGCTGTCTTTACCCTCATGGCCATGGACAAGGGTGTGATTCCGCCGACTATCAACTACCTGGAGCAGGACCCCGAGTGCGATCTTGACTACGTTCCCAACACCGCCCGGGAGAAGTCGATCACATACGCCCTCAGCAACAACTTCGGCTTTGGGGGCACGAACGCGACGCTGCTCTTCAAGAAAGTATAGGGGGGCACGGGGTGATAGTCGTCGGGAGCGATCACGGTGGTCTGGAACTGAAGGAAGCGGTTAAGCGGCTCCTTGCCGAGCGGGGGGAACCCTTCGAAGACTGCGGAACCGATAACGGCAACTCGGTTGATTACCCGGACTTCGGCATCAAGGTGGCCCGAAGGGTATCCAATGGCGACGCGGAGAAGGGGATTCTCTTCTGCGGCACCGGCATCGGCATGTCGATCGTTGCCAACAAGTTTCCCCGGGTGCGTGCGGCCCTTGCCACCGATGCCTTCATGGCACGCATGGCCAAGGAGCATAATAACGCAAACATCCTGGTCCTCGGTGGCCGGGTGCTCGAGGAGGCCGCGGCCCGGGAGATGGTCATCGCCTGGCTCGACGGGGTGTATGAAGGCGGCCGTCATCAGGGACGGCTCGACAAGATTGCGGCCCTGGAGCGGGAACTGATGAAGTAGACATCGCGCCTGATCGGCGGTTGCATGAAGTCTGATACGGGACTGGATACGGTCCCGTTTTCCTTTTTCCCACTTTTACAAGGAGACCTGACATGTCGATTCTCGAAACCTTTGACCCGCAGGTAGCTGAGGCGATCCGCCATGAAACCGAGCGGCAGGAGTACAACCTGGAGTTGATCGCTTCCGAAAACTTCGTTTCCGAGGCGGTACTGGAAGCCCAGGGCTCGGTAATGACCAATAAGTATGCCGAGGGATACCCCGGCAAGCGCTACTATGGTGGATGCCACCACGTGGACGTGGTGGAAAATCTCGCTATCGAGCGGGCCAAGGAGCTTTTCGGTGCCGATCATGCCAACGTCCAGCCCCATTCGGGCTCCCAGGCAAATATGGCGGTCTACTTTTCGGTGCTCAAGCCCGGCGACACCATTCTCGGGATGAACCTGTCCCACGGCGGCCACCTGACCCACGGCAGCCCCGTGAACTTTTCGGGCCGTTTCTTCAACGTGGTTCCCTACGGCGTGTCCCAGGAAACCGAAACGATCGACTTCAATGAGGTGGAGCGTCTTGCCCTGGAGCATAAGCCGAAGATGATTGTTGTGGGGGCCAGCGCCTATCCCCGGACCATCGACTTCACCGCCTTCCGCACCATTGCCGATAAGGTCGGCGCGGTTATCATGGTTGATATGGCTCACATCGCGGGCCTGGTTGCGGCCGGTCTCCATCCGAACCCCGTTCCCTACGCGGAATTCGTGACCACCACCACCCATAAGACCCTCAGGGGGCCCCGCGGTGGGATGATCCTGTGCCGCGAGGAATACGCCAAGACGCTCAATTCCAATATTTTCCCAGGTATCCAGGGAGGGCCGCTCATGCATGTCATTGCGGCCAAGGCCGTTGCCCTCAAGGAAGCCCTCCAGCCCGAGTTCAAAGCGTATCAGGCCCAGATCGTGAAAAACGCCAAGGCCCTTGCCGACGAGCTGGTGAAGCGCGGGTTCCGGCTTGTGTCCGGCGGCACCGATAACCATCTGATGCTGGTTAACCTGACCGGCACCGAACTGACCGGCAAGGTGGCGGAGGAGTCTCTGGATAAGGCCGGCATCACGGTGAACAAGAACACGGTGCCCTTCGAGACCCGTTCGCCCTTTGTCACCTCCGGTTTCCGGATCGGCACTCCCGCAGCCACTACCCACGGTCTCAAGGAAGCTGAAATGGCTAATGTGGCGGGCTTCATCGCAGAGGCACTGGCCAACGTGGACAATGATGCCAAGCTTGTTGAGATCAAGGGGAGGGTCAATGCACTCATGAAGCGTTTTCCCCTCTACGCCCACCGGCTTTCTTAAAGGTATTGGTCTGATTCGCCTGAAAAGGGGGATGCCGCGCGGCATCCCCCTTTTTCTTTGCTATGCTTCTATGGTTATGCGGTCGAGTGGGGCGCGGACCCTTCGCGAACGGGAGGTCAACAATGGCAAGAATTCTGACCGGCGTTGCACTGATGGCGTTTCTTGTTTCGGCCGGTACCGTCCAGGCCCTGGAAACCCGTGTCGATGTGCGGGTGAGGACCAAGGATGCAAAGTTTCTCGGAACGAGCATGGGAGGGGCTTTGATAACCATCCGCAATACCGACACCGGCGAGTTGCTCGCCACGGGTGTTACGGCGGGAACCACTGGCAATACCGCTACCATTATGGTCAACCCGCATGTGAGGGGGGGCGTGTTGTCGGACGCACAATCCGCCCGGTTCAGGGCTGTTCTGGATATCGATGTGCCCACCCGGATTGAAGTGCGGGCGGCAGGCCCATTAAGCCAGAGGCAGGGGATGGGAGAGGCTTCGGTGACCCAGTGGCTGATTCCCGGCAGGCACGTGACCGGCGGGGACGGTCTTGTCTTGGAGTTGCCGGGGTTTGCCGTTGATGTACTCGATCCGCCGGCCAATCATACCGTTACTCTTGCGGATGGATTGGCCACCGTGACCGTGCGGGCCAGCGTCATGATGATGTGCGGCTGTCCGGTTTCGCCGGGAGGGCTCTGGAATGCCGACGGCTACGAGATCCGTGCAATGGTAAGGCGGGACGGCTCAGCCGCGGAAGAGGTGCCGCTCCATTTTGCCGGGGAGTCGAGCCTGGTTATGGGAGAGCTTACGGTCAGACAGCCGGGAGTATACGAGGTAACGGTCTATGCATTTGATCCGGCCAACGGCAATACCGGCCTCGACCGGACGACCTTCATCGCCCAATAGGCTCGTTTCGGCACGCTCCGGACGCATTTGCGCTTGACGCACGTCCATTTTTTTGAACAAATGCACAGATCGTGTTCAACCGTTGACGGGGTTCCTCGTTACGATGATTATGATCAACGGAGCCCCTGCCCACCTGCGGGGATCTCTCACATTAGCATCCAACGGCCTGCTGAGGAGGAATGATTGATGAAACGGATAACGACTGCCCTGCTTCTGGTAATGGCTCCGCTCACCGTCCACGCCGCTGACGGCGGCGTTCGGCTGAGCCTCAAGGAGGCAATCCAGTCTGCAGTGCAGAAAAACCTGGATGTGCGGGCAGAACTGTACAATCCGGCCATGGCGGAGGCTGATATCCGCAAAAATCTCGGTATTTATGATACGCAACTCATTGTTTCAACCGATTTTCAGTATGCCGTCACCGAACCGGTCAGCTCGTTTCTTTCAGGAACCAATACCAGCCGGACCCGGACGCTGACTCTGAATCCCGGCGTGAACCAGTTGACGCCCCTTGGCGGGACAGTGGGGCTCACGTTCAATAATGCCTACAACTACACCAATTCCACCCGAAGCCCGAGCGAATACTGGAACTCGGATCTGACGCTGAGCCTTTCCCAGCCGCTGTTGAAAAATTTCGGCAAGGACCCCACCGAACTCGGCATCATGGTGGCGCGGACGGCCAAGGATGGTTCCCTGGAGCGGTTCCGGACCCTGCTCCTGGACACGGTGGCCAGGGTCAGGACCGAGTATAACCGGCTTTACAGCCTGCGCGAGGATCTTGAGGTCAAGAAGACGTCCCTGGAACTGGCCCGTAAAATACTCACCGATACCCAGGCACGGGTGAAGGCGGGCGTTCTGCCGGCCATGGAGATTCTCAATGCCGAGTTCGGTGTGGCAAGCCGGGAAAAGGATCTCATCGATGCGGAAAAAGCGGTACGGGATCAGAATGATGTGCTCCACGTGCTGCTTCAGCTACCCGGCAAAGATGAGTTCATTCCGGTCGATATCCCGACCCGCGAGCCATATGAGGCCGAGGAAAATGCACTGATCCGCAAGGCGCTGGATTTGCGGCCAGAACTGCGAGAGCAGAAGGCGAACCTCAAGACGAGCGAACTGGAGACGCGCGTGGCCCGGAACCGGACCCTCCCGGATCTGAATCTTACTGCCAGTGCCGCCGTGACGGGCTTAGACCGTCACTACAACCGCAATCTGGAAAAAGTCGGCTCAGCCGATTACCCGGTTTGGGGCGTTGGGCTCGTATTCCAGTACCCCCTGGGGAACAATGCCGCCGAGAACGAGTATCGCCGCAGTAAATTGAAGGTGGAGCAGGGACGCACCCAGATCAGGAGCCTTGAGGCCAATGTGGAAAATGAGGTCAAGACGGCCATCAGGGGCGTTGATTCGGGCTACAAGCAGCTCGACGTGACCGACCGCGGCCGCGCCTTTGCCGAGGAGCGGCTCCGCTCTTTCATCAAGAGGAGCGAGGTGGGGCTTGCCACTATTAAGGACGTTCTCGAAGTTGAGAGTGAACTGGCCACGGCAAAGAGCAACCAGATCAAAGCCTTGACAGGATATGGCGATGCCGTTACCCAATTGCTGCGGGCCACGGGAGAGCTTCTGGATCGGGAGGGAATCACCGTAACGGAAAAAGAAGGGGACTCCCTTTACGAGCAAAGTGCGCGAGACTGACACGTCCGGACTGATGATGGAGTTCTGAATGGCCTTGATGAATGTGATGACAGCCTTTCGCGCGCTTCGCCGTTGGGGACGGCATGCCGTTGCGGCGTCTGCGGTCGTGCCTGCTCTCGCGCTGTGCGCCTGCTCCCCCAAGGAGCAGAAACCAACGGTAAAGCCGCCGGTGCCGGTCGTGCTCGCAAAGGTGGAGCGGAAGACGATTCCGGTTCAGATCAAGGCCATCGGCAATGTGGAGCCCTATGCCACGGTGGCGGTCAAGGCCCAGGTGAGCGGTGAGGTGGTGAGCGTTCACTTTACCGAAGGGCAGGACGTGAAAAAGGGCGATCTCCTGTTTGCCATAGATCCGCGTACCTATGCCGCCGCCCTGAAAAAAGCGGAAGCAAATCTTTCCCGAAATCTGGTCCAGGCGCGCAATGCCCGCCAGGACGCGGAACGCTATGCCCAACTGCTGACAGAAGGGATCGTGACCCAGGAGCAGTATGAGCAGTACCGCACCAAGGCGGAGGCATTCGCGGCGGATGTTGCCGCCGACCGGGCCGCCGTGGAGAACGCCAGGGTCGAACTCTCCTACTGCACCATACGCTCGCCCCTTTCGGGCCGAACCGGCAACCTGGCGGTGCATGCGGGGAACATCGTCAAGGCAAACGAGAATCCGCCGCTGGTTACGATCAACCAGATAACTCCGATCTACGTAACCTTTGCCATTCCTGAGAAAGACCTTGCCGAGATCAAGCACCGGTTGGCGTCCGGACGGCTCGCGGTGGCGGCGATCATTCCCAATGATCAGGGACCGGCGGAGCAGGGGACCATCAGCTTTCTCGACAATGCGGTCGACGCTGCCACCGGTACCATCAAACTCAAGGGAATCTTTGAGAACAAGGGGCGGCGGCTCTGGCCCGGTCAATTCGTCAACGTGGTCGTGACCCTCGCGTCCCGCGCCGATGCCGTCGTGGTGCCGTCCCAGGCTCTCCAGACCGGACAGAGCGGCCCTTATCTCTTTGTGGTAAAGGCCGACTCCTCCGTGGAGGTCCGCCCCGTAACGCCGGGTATCACCCATGAAGGACTCACTGTCATCGAGCAGGGCGTCGCTCCGGGTGAAACGGTTGTGACCGACGGCCAGATGCGGCTGACCCCCAGTGCCAAGGTAACGGAAAAACGACCCGGAGGTGCCGGCGCTTCCCCCCCTGAGCCGGGTAAGCACCCATGAACATTGCCGAAATCTTCATCCGCCGGCCGGTCATGACGAGCCTCATCATGCTGGCGGTCATGCTTTTCGGCCTCATCGCCTACGACAAGCTGCCGGTCAACGACCTGCCCACCGTCGACTACCCGACCATCCAGGTTTCCGCCACTCTGCCGGGCGCCAACCCCGACACCATGGCCTCATCGGTGGCGCTCCCCCTGGAGCGCGAGTTTTCCACCATTGCCGGTGTCGACTCCATGACCTCCACCAACGGCATCGGCATATCCCGCATTACCATCAAGTTCACCCTGGAGCGGGACATCGATGCCGCGGCCCAGGATGTCCAGGCCGCCATTTCCCGGGCCCAGCGCCAGCTTCCACAGGATATGCCGGCCCCCCCATCGTTCCAGAAGGTGAATCCGGCCGATCAGCCGATCCTCTATCTGGTTCTCAGTTCGCCGACGCTTCCCCTCTCCACGGTCCACGAATACGCCGATACCATGATCGCCCAACGGATTTCCATGGTCAACGGCGTGGCCTCGGTACAGATCTACGGCTCCCAGAAGTATGCGGTACGGGTTCAGGTGGACCCCAAGGCCTTGGCGGCCCGCAAGATCGGCATTGACGAGGTGGCCCAGGCCCTGGAGCGGGGGAACGTGAACCTTCCAACCGGCACCCTCCAGGGAAAGCACGAGGCCCTGACGATCCAGACCAGTGGCCAGCTTTACAGCGCAAAGGAGTATGAGCCGCTCATCGTCGCCTACCGCAACGGCTCGCCGGTCCGTCTCGGAGAGATCGGCCGGGTGATTGACAGCGTGGAGAACGACAAGGTGGCCGGCTGGTACAAACAGACCCGTGCCATTGTCCTTGCCATCCAGCGCCAGCCGGGCACCAATACCATCGAAGTGGTAAGCAGGATCAAGGAGCTGCTTCCCCAGTTCCGCTCCCAACTCCCCGGCTCGGTGGATCTGAGCATCCACTTTGACCGGACCGAGGGGATCAAGGAGTCGGTCGCCGATGTGAAGTTCACCATGGTGCTCACCATCTGCCTGGTCATCATGGTGATTTTTCTCTTCCTGCGCAACCTGCCGGCAACGGTAATTCCGAGCCTGGCGCTACCGCTCTCCATTGTCGGCGCCTTTTCGGCCATGTACCTGATGGGGTTTTCGGTCAACAACATCTCATTGTTGGCTCTTACCCTGTCGGTGGGCTTCGTGGTGGACGACGCCATTGTCATGCTGGAGAACATCGTCCGTCACCTGGAGAAGGGGGAGAGCCCCATGGAGGCGTCCCTCCGTGGCTCCCGCGAGATCGGATTCACCATTGTCTCCATGACCATTTCATTGGTGGCGGTCTTTATCCCGGTTCTTTTCATGAAAGGGATGCTTGGCCGGCTGCTCCACGAATTCGCCGTCACCATCAGCCTGGCCATTCTCATTTCCGGCTTCGTATCGCTCTCGCTGACCCCCATGCTGTGCAGCCGCTTCCTTCGTCCGCACAGTGGTGAAAAGGGCCACGGCAGGTTTTATACGGTCATGGAGCGGTTTTTCGACGGCATGTACCGCCTCTACGAAGTGACTCTGGCAAAGGTTCTGAGGCTCCGCCGGACCGTGTTGGCCGGCACCCTTGCCATGACCCTGCTCACCATCTGGCTCTTCACGAGAATCCCCACAGGGCTGCTGCCCAGCGACGACATCGGGGCCATCTTCGCTATTACCGAGGGTGCCCAGGGGATTTCCTTCGAGGAAATGAAGGCCAAGCAGCAGCAGTTGGCGGCCATTGTGCTCCAGGACCCGAACGTTGAAGGATTCATGTCTTCGGCGGGCGCCGCCGGGAGCCGGGTGTCCTCCAATTCGGGGTTCATGTTCATTCGGCTCAAGCCCCGCCACGAGCGGAAGCTTAACGCGGATCAGGTCATCCAGCAGCTCCGGCCGAAAGTCATGGCTGTGCCCGGGATTCTCATGTTCCTCCAGAATCCGCCGCCGATTCGACTGGAGGCTCAGTTGGCCAAGAGCCAGTATCAGTTCGTGCTCCAGAGTCCCGATACGGATGAACTCTACCGGCGCGCAGCCGACCTGGAGGCCAGGCTGAAGCAGGTGCCGCTCCTGCTGGACGTGACCAGCGACCTCCAACTCAATAATCCCCAGGTGCAACTCGACATAGACCGGGACAAGGCGTCGGCCCTCGGCATCACCGCCCACCAGGTGGAGGATGCCCTCTATTACGCTTACGGCTCCCGCCAGGTTTCCACCATCTTCGCTCCAAACAACCAGTTCAAGGTTATCCTGGAACTGGAGCCCCGCTACCAGACCGACCCGGCAGCCCTGTCCATGCTTTACATCCGTTCTCAGCAGGGCGACCTTGTTCCTCTCAACACCCTCGCTACCCTGCGGCGGACTCTCGGTCCCCTTTCCGTGAACCATCTGGGGCAGATCCCGGCGGTGACCATCTCCTTCAACCTGCGGCCGGACACCCCTCTCAGCGAGGCCGTGTCAGCCATCGAGCAGGTGAGCCGCGATACGCTTCCAGCTTCATTCACCACCAGTTTCCAGGGAGTTGCCCAGGCCTACCAGCAGTCGACCACGGGGCTAATTGTCCTGATCATCATGGCGATCGTGGTAATCTACATTGTCCTCGGCATTCTCTATGAGAGCTATATCCATCCCCTCACCATCCTGTCGGGTCTTCCGTCAGCCGGGTTCGGGGCACTCATTACCCTGATGATCTTCGGCAAGGAACTGAATCTCTACGGCTTTGTCGGTCTCATCATGCTGATTGGCATTGTTAAGAAAAACGCGATCATGATGATCGACTTCGCCCTGGAGGCCCAGCGCACCGAGGGGAAACCACCACTGGAGGCAATCCATCAGGGGGCTCTCGTCCGTTTCCGCCCCATCATGATGACCACTATGGCGGCGCTGATGGGAACGCTCCCCATTGCCCTGGGGATCGGTGCCGGGGCCGAGGCCAGGCGTACCCTGGGGCTGGCTGTGGTGGGGGGGCTTCTGGTGTCCCAGTTGCTGACCCTTTACATAACACCGGTTATTTATTACTACATGGACCGCATGCAGGAATGGTTCGTCGGGAAACTGCCGGGCCGCCGGAGGGTCAGCGCATGAGAACGCTCGTTCTGATTCGTCATGGGGAAAGTGTCTGGAACAGGGAAAACCGTTTTACCGGCTGGACTGACGTGGGTCTGACCGATACGGGCGCGGCAGAGGCCCTGCGTGCCGGTCGTACCTTGAAAAACGAGGGGTTTGCCTTTGACGAGGCGTTCACCTCAGTGCTCAAGCGGGCCATCAAAACCCTCTGGATCATTTTGGAGGAGATGGATCAGATGTGGATTCCGGAGCACCGTCATTGGCGGCTCAATGAGCGCCACTACGGCGCGCTCCAGGGGCTCAACAAGGCCGAAATCGCCGAAAAGCACGGTATGGAACAGGTTCATGTCTGGCGTCGCAGCTATGATGTTCCGCCGCCGCCCCTGGCCGCCGGCGATCCGCGCAACCCCGCACGGGACCCGCGCTATGCGGAGCTTGATCCCGCAGATATCCCCCTGACCGAGTCGCTCAAGGATACCGTAGCCCGTTTCCTTCCCTACTGGCATGAGGCAATCGCGCCACGCATCCTGGCAGGCCGTCGGCTGCTCATCGCAGCCCATGGCAACAGTCTGCGGGCCCTGGTGAAACACCTGGACGGTATCGGGGACGACGCCATTGCCGGCCTGAACATTCCCACCGGTATTCCCCTTGTCTATGAACTGGAAGATGACCTGCGCCCCATACGAAGCTATTACCTGGGTGATCCTGACGAGGTTGCCCGGGCCACCCAGTCGGTGGCGGATCAGGTGAAGAGGTAAGTATGTGTGTGTCAGGGGCTATAGGATGCGATACCCTGGGCCCCGCGACACGATAAATCCTTCCGCGGCAAGCTGTTCCAGGTTTTTCCCCACGATTTCGCTGCTCGCTCCCACTGCCTTTTCAAGCGCATCGCGGCTGATACCCGGATTTTCCAGCACGGCCCGGAGGATGCGGCTGCGCACCTCCCGGTTGGATCCCTTGAACGGCGTCTGTCGCGTATGATGTGAACTGCGGCGCGACGGATTGCCATGCAGTCGCTTCAGGTGCGATCCGTAATCCATGAGAGCGTAATACCATTCGCGGGGATTATCGCGGTCCAGGGTCTGTTCGATCAGAGGCATGAGATCGCGGTCGTGAATGCCGCTTTGGTCCGCGAAGAAATGGTGGATATACACGCTGCGGATATTGGTCTCGATGAAGGGCAGGGGGGTGTTGAAGGCAAAGACGACCACTGCCCGGGACGTGTACGTTCCAATGCCCGGCAGCCGGACCAATTCGTTCGGATCGGCGGGGACCTCTCCTCCCAGGCTTGCGACAACCGCCTCGGCGCAGCGCTTGAGGTTCACGGCGCGCCGGTTGTAGCCAAGCCCCTGCCATGCCGCAAGAACCCGTTCCAGTGGCGCCGCAGCCAGGGCCCTCAGGTCAGGAAACTCGGCCAGGAACGTTGCGTACTTTTCCCTGACGCGCTCCACCTGCGTCTGCTGGAGCATGATCTCTGACACGAGGATGGCGTATGGATCAAAGGTCTCCCGCCAGGGGAGTTCGCGACGCTGGGGTACGTACCAGTCATACACGATCCGCCGGAAGAGGTCTGCCACGGCCGGCGTGAGCCCTTCCTGGCGGAAGAGATGCGTCAGCTCCTGTCCCCTGTTCAATGGTCGCGGTACCCCAGGACAACAAGGATGCAGCTCCCGTCAGCGATGACAGCGATGCCATTTTGACGGCAAAGCTCCACCGCCTTGTCGCTTTCGGCTCCCGGTTGCATCCAGATAGTGCGGATGCCCTTGCGGGCAGCCATTTCCACCACCTCTTCAGTGATCTTCGGCGGCGTAATGACCGAGATGCTCGTTACCTCATCCGGCAGGTCCATCACGCTGGCCACGCAGGCCACTCCTTCAATTTCCTGTTCCCTGGGGTTCACCGGGACGACCTTCAGGTTTTTCTGCTGATAGACCCTCAGGACCTTGTTGCCGTATTTGTGCCGGTCGGCCGAGGCTCCCACCACCCGAACGCCTTGGCGGCGAAAAAGGCGTCGATCTGCTCTTTCGTGCTCATGGTGTCCTCCTCTCGTGTTGTGACGAGATTGATTGTATATCCTTTTGCGAAAATCACCAGCCGGAATCCGTTTCTGTGCGTTCAATGCCGGGTCCAGTCGGGCTTTATTTGCTTGACTATGGTTACTATCACCCATGAAACCGCAAGGGATGCGGCCATGATCCCCAGTGAGATGAAGGCGTTATTCAAAAGCGTTGGCCTGAGCAGCAGCACGAATCCGAGGCTGAGCATCATGATACCTGACACGAGCTTGAGAACCCGTCCCTGCCATTCGGTCAACTTCCGGCTGCCAAGGGTGATCGTAAAGATTCCCACGATAATCGCCAGGGGAATCACATAGACGACATTGTAAAACCCCAGATAGAGGTAATAGGCCGATGACGGCAGTTCGCGCAGGGTCAGAACCCGTGTGAATACCATGGGAAAGCCGGCGGTGCAGAGGAGTTCGTAACTGTTGGCGGCCAAGGCGAGCACTACGGTACCCGCCAGCATGGCTGGTAGGGTTCCTGCCCTGACAAGGTTTCTCATTCGTTCGAAGAGCCTGGGTTTTGCCTCTTCGGGGATGACGAGCGACACTCCCCTTTCGAACAGAAAAAAGTCCTTCACGTTCATGGTTGCGATGATCAAAGCCGCGACGGCAGCCAGCACGGTAATCCAGGTCAGGTGTCCGGTTACCAGAAAGAGATTCAGCCAGGCCGCCATGAAGAGAAAATAGACCAAGCCGGAGAAAAAGACGAACACCCCGCCGATTAGTGCCATTTTGTGGCGGGAATGGGCATGAACCATGAGACTCAGGAGAAAGAGGAGCACAAAGAACGCGCAGGGGTTAAAGCTGTCGAGCGTTGCAACGGCGAGGGTGAAAAAGGGCAGGGACAGTCTCTCGGCCGAAATGGTTCCGAGGAGAGGAAGGGTGAGCGGGGCCGCATTGCCGGCTCTGCCTTGTGTGTCGTTTTCGCCGGCTGGGTGGGATGTCGCGGTGCGTCTGACGATCTCCTGTTCCAGCTCACGACGGGTTTCATCTGAAAAACCGTCGAGCATCTTGTTGGCAATAATAAAGGTTGGGACCCCTTTAGCCTCTGTTCCCAGTTTGCGGGACATGGTCATGAGGAGATTGAGGTTGTTTTCATTGTGCAGCACTTCGTAGGAGCGGATTTCCAGGCCGGGAAAGCGGTGGTGGGCGTCAGCGAGGTAGGTCTTGGCCCGTTCGCAATGGGGGCAGCCTTCACCCCAGAAAAAGTAAAGGGTAACAGCCGGTGCCCGGGATGTCGTCTCTGCCCATGAGGCAAGAAGCATTGTCAGGCAGAGCAGGAGTGCGGCAACAGCGGGGAAAGGCGCCCATCTCGTTCTTGCCCTGATCATCGCTCGTCTCCCGCTCGGGCGCCGGGTATTTCTTCTTGTGTCTTCACCCGGCCCGAACTTGATATCTGTAGCAAGTGTACCACTCTGGAGCGAGCATTCATCTTTGCGGCAGAATCCTGAGACCAATGGTCTCGGGTGATTAGGTATGTATGTAAGTTTGGTGTGCGTTGAGTTGGTAGGCGAGATATGGTTGTCTATGTGGCTTTACTATCGTAATTACTTTACTTCTACGTCACGTATGCCAGCGGGTCTCCAGGCAGGGGCGATAACGTGTGAGCAGTTGTCTTGTCCCAGCAGGGTGCCAAAGGTGACGGCAGTGTCTCCGAACCGGTCGTTAACCTGGTCCATGGCTTGCGAGAGGGTTGTGAGCCGCTGTTCTTCCGGGAAGAGGGGGAGCTGTTCCGAGGCATGTACAAGGTTGCTGATGGCCACGCCCAGGAGTCGTATTGGTTGCGTTAAGTGGAGTGTGTCGAGCAGTGCAGTGGCGGCTCGATAAATGTCGCTGCTTCGATTCAATGGGGAGGGGAGGGTTTCCTGGCGGCTGAACGTGGTGAAATCGGCATACCGTATTGTCAGGGTAACTGTTTTTCCTTTGGTTTTGTAGCGGCGCGCGCGGCGTCCAACCATCTCTGACAACATAAGCAGGTACTTATGTACGTCTTCCTTGCTGGTGAGGTCGTGGTCCAGGGTTGTGCTGTGGCTGATGCTTTTCACTTCTTCTTCCGTTGTGGTCGGTATTACGGGGGAGTCGTCAATGCCCTGTCCCATCTGTGTGAGTCGTGCTCCCATGACACCGAAATGTCGGCTAAGTATCCCCGGGCTGAAGTGTCCCAGGTCGTTGCAGGTGGAAATGCCAAGGTATTTCAGTCGTTGTTCAGTGGATGGGCCTATTCCGCAGAGGCTGCGGATCGGGGTCGTTTTCATGAGTGAAGCCACGTTTTCGGGTGGGATGATGGTGAGGCCGTCAGGCTTTTGCATGTCAGAGGCGAGTTTTGCCAAAAGCTTGTTTGGAGCGATGCCGATGGAGCAGGTGAGGCCGAATCGGTCCAGGATGCGGGCTTTAATCTCGCGGGCAATCACGTCGGCGCTGCCGAAAAGTCGAAGCGAACCGCTCAGGTCGAGAAAGGCTTCGTCAATGGAAAAGACTTCCACAAGGGGGGTAAATTGCCCGAGCATTTCGAAGATCAGTTTTGAAATGCGGGTGTATTCCCGGTTGTTGCCGATAACGAGGATCAATTCCGGGCAGAGCCGTTTTGCCTCGTGAGTTGTCATGCCTGTCCTGACCCCGTGGGCGCGGGCCTCGTAGGATGCGGTGGTGATGATGGTGCGCGCGCCTGACCCGATAACCGCAACCGGCTTTCCCTGGAGGGATGGGTCTGCTTGTTGCTCGACAGAGGCAAAAAAGGCGTTCATGTCCAGATGGAGGATGGTTCGATGGGCGTTCATAATTAAGTATCAGCGCACCTGCTTACCTATGTATTAATTGTGCCTGCTGTCAGCACATGCGCCGGTAAATACCTACTACCTTGCCGATTATCCATGCCTCCTGTCCCCCGCTCCGAACTATGATGGGGGCCATATTGGGATTTTCGGGCTGAAGCCGGATATGGTCCGCTCCCTGGTAGAAACGCTTGAGCGTTGCTTCGCCGTCGATCATGGCTACCACGATGTCGCGGTTCTCCGCTGTCTGCTGGGGGCGGACCAGGGCCAGGTCCCCTTCGATGATCGCGGCATTGATCATGGAGTCGCCCTTGACTCTGAGAAAAAAGGCGCCGCCTTTGACCAGGGACTGATCAATCGAGATGTGCTCCTCGATTTCCTCTGTGGCGATCTGGGGGACTCCGGCCCGCACAACCCCGATCACGGGTAACGAAACGGCAGGGGCGCGCCGTGCCCGCCCAGTCAGAGTTATGCCGCGCGAGTTCCCCGGTTCCCGCTGGAGGTAGCCTTTCCGGGCAAGAGCCTCCAGGTGCTTTGCAATGCCCAGTGTGCCGCTCACGTTCAGGTGGTGGGCTATTTCCCGAATGGTAGGAGGATAGCCGTAACGATCCACGTGGGAGGTTATGAACTCAAGCACGGTGCGCTGGCGGGGGGTAAGTGTTTCCATGGGGACGGCTCCCTTGTTGGTTGTCATATGTCAACCTAACATGAAAAAAACAAAGGTGTCAAGGATGGGAAACAGTGAGCGGGAATTGCCTTAGGATAGAGTCAGGCAACAGGGCAGGGGGAAGAGATTCGGGAAGGATGGTGTGTAATGGCGCGAATCGGGAGAAGCGGTGCGGGGCATCCCCCGTGCGCCCGGATTCAACGCACGGGGGTAACGATCGGTTATTCCTTGATAAAGACTGCCAGTTCCACGTGATCCCCCTCGGCCAGGCATGCGGGGAAGCACAGGCAGAGGTGATCGGCCGGCGGAACGATGCCGCCGGATGCCTCAACGATCCTGGGAGGCGCGATTTCGATTGATTTGCCGAGTTGAGCCGCCTTGGCGGCTATGTTGCCGCATACCACGTTGATGAATTCCATCACCGTGTCGTCCAGAACCTCCTTGGGCTCTTCGTCCACATTGGCTTCCTTGAGGATTGCCTGGCGATTCTGGCCTGGGCATCCGTGGACACTCCCATCAGGTAGCACCCGGAGACGTCGCCGGAGAAATCCATGGCCGCGTAGACATCCTTCCTGGGCAGCCGATTCGCCACAAAGCACGGTTCGGGACGAAACGTGAGAAGCGCCACCCGGGTAAGCATCTTGCGGGAGAGGTCGACTACCATTTCCCAGATGTTCGGGTTTGCAAGGCCGGCCGGGATGCTTACCGTGTCAGTGGCGTACTGAGCCTGATCCACCTTGAATTCGTCCAGATAGCGGGGAAGGTCGTCGGCGGAAAGCCCGCCGACCTTGACCAGGGCTTCGCCGATGTAAAGGTGGCCGTTCTTTTGGCGGGTGAGCACCTGCTGCATCTGGTCGGCAGTGAGAAGCTCCAGCTTGACGGCCATGTCGCCGAAGCGCAGGTCTTCGCACCGCTGGGCGTTGTGGACTTTTTCGATGTCGGCTTCGGTCAGAAGCCCCATGGCCATGGCCGTGGCGCCGAAGCTCAGGTTTACCGATTCTTGCAATTCTATGGCCTGCAGGAGAACTTCCCGCGTTACCACTCCTTTTTCAACGAGAAACTGTCCGAAAAACTTGACCGCCATGTCCGGTCCTCCCTGCGAGATTGATGAATAAGGGGGGGGCGAGCCGGGTTAGAGCTCGCGGAGGATCTTCAGTACATTGTCAGCCTCGAAGGGCTTGGAGATGACTGTCCGGGCGCCGAGCCGCAGGGCTTCGGTGAACTTGTCGCCGACTCCACCCAGGGAGGTGACCATCACCACCTTGATGTTCTTGTCAAGGGCCACCAGGGTTCGCAGGGCCGTGAGTCCATCCATGCCCGGCATGTTCATGTCCATGCAGATGATATCCGGGTGCTCGGTCTGGTGCATGCGGATGGCCTCCATGCCGTTCTTGCCGTGTCCGACCACCTGGAATTCGCCGCTTTCCGAAAGAATCTTGTCAAGCTGACGGGCCACCGAGATGCTGTCGTCCACAATGAGAACCTTTTTCATGCATTCCTCCTTCCTATGGTCACGCCGAACGCGTTTGATTTCTCCATACATAATTTCATATCGGCAGGTTGCCCGTTTCGTTTAGCAAAAAAACAGCCGGAGACGGGCTCCGGCTGTCATTGGCGGGTGACGGTGAGATTATGCCTGTTTAATTTAAGAGTTACCGAGGCGTCTTACCAGGATCGTTACTCGCCTTTCCGGCTTTCGATAAAGAAGAAAGGGGCGCGCCGTTTCATGTGGCGCGCCTCTTTATTGTGAGCAAGGGTAAGATTGGCATATCAGGTGTTGCATAATTTGTGGGCAAAAGAAAAGGCCCATCAATCTAGTTGATGGGCCTTTGTTGTTGGTGCGGTAGAATGGACTCGAACCATCACGGGGTAACCCCCGCCAGCCCCTCAAGCTGGTGCGTCTACCAATTCCGCCACTACCGCAAACCTTTGTTTTTGTCTGAACCCTGATGGCATCAGGCTTCTTCGTCATCAGGGACCCACTTTGTAGCATTATCTCTGTGTGGGTGTCAACTGCTTTTTTCCGGAACCTCTATTTTGCCGGTGCTGCCGGTGTCGGCGTGGGGACCGCCGGTTGCGCGGGAGCTGGCTGGCTCTGTTGAGGCTGCGCCGGCGGCGCAGCCGGTTGGGGAGCCGGAGCCGACACACCCTTGGCAGGCATGATGGACGAGGTTTCCGCGCGGCCGGACAGGTACGCGAGGGTAAGGGATGTCAGCATGAAGATGACGGCTGCGGCAGTGGTGAGTTTGCTGAGGAAGGTTGTTCCTCCGCTGGCGCCGAAGACCGACTGGCTGCCGCCCGCACCGAACGATGCGCCCATTTCGGCTCCCTTGCCAGACTGGAGCAAAACGATGCCGATCAGCGCGAGACAGACGAGAATGTGAAGAAACGTCAAAAAGATCATCATAATGCCAACTCCACTGTATGTTAGTAACCTGAAATCCATACCACAGGTTAATTGAAATGCCAAGTCCTAACTTGGCGTTCTTTCGTGTTTACATGCTGAATGAAGCAATGGCCGCAAAAGAGTCCGCCTTGAGGCTGGCCCCTCCCACCAGTGCGCCGTCGATATCGGGTTGGGTCATGAGCCCTTTGATGTTCTCGGGCTTCACGCTGCCTCCGTAAAGGATGCGAACCGCCTCTGCCGCCGGTTTGCCGAGAAGTTCGGACACTACGCCCCTGATGAAGGCGTGAGCTTCCTGGGCCTGGGCGTCCGTGGCGGTTTTTCCGGTGCCTATGGCCCATACCGGCTCATAGGCAATGATGACGTCTTTGAGGTCGCCGGCGGAAAGCCCGGCCAGTCCGCCGTTCAACTGTGCCCGCAGCACGTCGAACGTTGTGCCCGCCTCGCGCTCTACCAGGGATTCTCCGATGCAGGCAATGGCCGTGAGTCCTGCCTTGAGGGCGGCCTTGATCTTGCGATTCACGGTTTCATCGGTTTCGCCGAAATACTGGCGGCGCTCTGAATGGCCGATGATGACATGGCTGCATCCGGCATCCACGAGCATGCCCGGCGAAATCTCGCCGGTGTAAGCCCCTTCCTCTTCCCAGAAGCAGTCCTGGCCAGCGAGCTTGATGGCTGAGCCGTCCAGGGCGCCCTTTACGGCGGCCAGCACGGTAAAAACCGGAGCCACGATGATTTCGACCCCCTGCACATCCTTCACCAGCGGAGCAAGCCCATTGACCAGTTCACGGGCCTCGGCGCGCTTTTTGAACAGCTTCCAGTTTCCTGCAATGACGGGTGTTCTCATGGACGCTCCTCCTATTTTCCGTTTTCTTCGAGCACCTTGATGCCGGGGAGTTTCTTGCCTTCGAGGAGCTCAAGAAAGGCGCCGCCGCCGGTGGAGATGTAGCTGATCTTGGCATATTCACCGGCGCGGTGGACCGCCGAGTCGGTGTCGCCGCCGCCGACAATGGTAAGGGCGTAGGAGTTGGCCACGGCTGTCACCATGGCAAAGGTCCCGCGGGAAAAGGCATCCATCTCGAAAACCCCCATGGGGCCGTTCCAGATGATGGTCTTGGCGTTCTGGAGCGCCTCGGTGAAGAGGGCCACCGTGGCGGGACCGATATCAAGCGCCATCCACTCTTCGGGGATTTCCTGAATGGTGGTCACCTTGGTCTCGGCCTCGGGGTTGAACCGGTCGGCAGCCACGCAGTCAACGGGGAGGTAGAACTTGATCCCCTTTTCTCGGGCTTTGGCGTAGGTCGAGCGGGCCGTTTCGATCAAATCCTCCTCCACCAGCGACTTGCCCACGTTGTAGCCGAGGGCCTTCAGGAAAGTGAATGCCATGCCTCCGCCGATGATGATTTTGTCCACCTTGTTGAGCAGGCTTTCGAGAACTTCCAGCTTGCCCGAAACCTTTGCCCCGCCCAGGATGGCGACCAGCGGGCGGATCGGCTTTTGCATTGCCTTTTCGAAGTAGTTCATTTCGTTCTTCATGAGAAATCCGGCCGCAACTACCGGAAAGAACGCTGTTATCGCTTCAACTGACGCATGGGCCCGGTGCGAGACGGCAAAGGCGTCGTTCACGTAGATCTCGCAGCCGTTGGCCAGTTCGCGGGCAAAGTTTTCGTCGTTTTTCTCCTCGCCCTCATAGAAGCGTACGTTTTCCAGCATGATGATGTCGCCGGATTTCATGGCGTCGATCATCTGCCGAACTTCGCTGCCGATGCAGTCGGGCGCCAGGAGTACCTCTTTACCCAGGAGCCGCGAGAGACGCTTTGCCGCCGGGGTCATGGAGTACTTGGGCTTGCGCTCCCCCTTGGGGCGTCCCAGGTGGGAAGCGAGAATCACTTTCGCGCCGGCATCGAGGGCGAAGTTGATGGTGGGGAGGACCGCCCTGATGCGCGTGTCTTCGGTGATATTCTGATGTTCGTCCAGGGGAACGTTGAAGTCGACCCTGATGAAGACCTTTTTGCCTTTAAGTTCAGGTATTTCGTCAATATAGCGGATTGCCATGGTTTCCTCCCGAGTAGATGGTTGTCAGTAATGCAGGGGGCAGGGGTGGTCTGACTGGCGGGCAAAAGAAAAGGGGGGATTGATCCCCCCCCTTGCGTGTATCCGGTTTACTTGGACGCGATGAGTTTCATCAGGTCCACGACCCGGTTGGAGAAACCGGTTTCGTTGTCATACCACGAAAGGACCTTTACCATGGTGCCGTCAATGACCTTGGTGCTCGGAGCGTCAACGATGGAGGAGTGAGTGGTGCCGTTGAAGTCGATGGAGACCAGGGGCTCTTCCTCGAATCTGAGGATTCCCTTGAGGCTTCCTTTGGCTGCTTTTTTGAGGGCTGCGTTCACTTTTTCGGCATCGGTCTTCTTCTTGAGGGTGACCACGAGGTCGACCACCGAGACGTTGGGGGTCGGGACGCGAATGGCCATGCCGTCAAGTTTGCCTTTCAGCTCCGGAAGAACGAGAGAGACCGCCTTGGCGGCGCCGGTGGTGGTCGGGATCATGGACATGGCCGCGGCCCGGGCGCGACGCAGGTCCTTGTGGGGAAGGTCGAGAATCTGCTGGTCGTTGGTGTAGGAGTGAACCGTGGTGACCAGTCCTTTTTCGATGCCGAAGGTTTCATGGAGAACCTTTGCCACGGGGGCGAGGCAGTTCGTGGTGCAGGAGGCGTTGGAAATGATGTTGTGCTTCTTAGGATCATAGGCGTCATGGTTGACCCCCATGACGATGGTGATGTCTTCGTTGGTGGCAGGAGCCGAGATGATGACTTTCTTGGCGCCGGCCTTCAGGTGGAGTTCGGCCTTTTCGCGCGCCGTGAACAGGCCCGTCGCTTCCAGGACCACGTCGATCTTCATCTTTTTCCACGGGAGAAGCTCGGGATTTCTCTCGGCTATGATGGTGATGGGCTTGCCATTCACGATGATTGCGCCGTCGCCTACCTCAACCTTGCCGGGGAACGGGCCATGGACCGAATCATATTTAAGAAGGTGAGCCAGGGTCTTGGCGTCGGTGAGGTCGTTGATGGCAACGATCTCAATACCCTTCTCCTTGGTAGCCGCGCGGAGCACGGAGCGTCCGATCCTGCCGAAACCGTTGATTGCAACCCTGAGAGCCATTGAAACCTCCTGTCGCGTGATGTGAGAGCTCGGCGAGCCTGTAGTATACAAACCCCGCAATCATATAGGGTTGCGGGCCGAGCGTCAACCGTTTTGTGCCGTCAGGGACGGTCTCACGCTGCATCGGGCGAGGCGCCGCATGTATAAAAATGATGAGAAGGTTATGAAAGTTGTGCTACTATAGGCCCGTCAAGAAGGAGCGTTTTCTCCGTCCTTGTTCATACGGTTCCATGAAAAATACCCTTGAAAAACGAATAATCCTTTTTTCATTCATCATCCTGTTTCTCACGATTGCCGCCAATTCCGGCATGGATGTCGTGGGGTTCAGGCGTGATTATATCCAGGCGCTGATCCTGCGATCGCAAAGCCTCGGGACCTCTTTGCGCGGGAGTATCGAGAAGGTTGTCGGCCTCGGCATCGACATCAGGGATATCGAGGGTCTGAGCGAAAAGTGTCGGGAGCTGGTCAACTCCAGCCCTGAAATCGCCTATTGCGTCATCACGGACAGTGAAAGTTCCGTTCTGTTTCTCAACGATCCCGTCTATCGTTCCCTACGCTTCGACATCATCAAGAAGGCTTTTACCACCCGGCTCGACCAGAGTATCCATTTGATCGGGGAAGATGGTGCCTATTACGATACGGTGACGCCGGTCCGTTCATCGGATGGCAAGCAGGTGGCGCTCGTTCATATCGGTTTCTCGCAAAAGGTGGTTGATCAGAAGGTTGGAGGGATCATCCTCCGCTCCGTCATGGTGCTGGGGCTTTTTTTCCTGATCTCGTTTTCGCTGGTGGTCATTTTTGTCAAGAAGAGCATTGTGCAGCCCATTTCCGCCCTTTTGGGCGGGGTGAAAAAGATCAGGGAAGGGAACTTCGATCACCGGATCGACGAACTATCCGTGTATGAGTTCAACGAACTCGCCCGGAATGTGAACGTCATGTCCGAAGCCCTGGGAAACCGCGAGGAGGAGATCAAGCGCAATTACCAGGAACTTGAGAATATCCACAACGATCTCCATTCGTCGTACCTCAAGCTGGAAAGCCTGAGTCTCGAGCTGGAGAAGAGCGAAGAGTTGTACAAGTCTCTGCTGGAGGACGCCAGTGACGCCATCGTTGTCGTGGATGAGAACGAGATCGTCAAGATGGTTAACAAGATGGCGGAGGAATTTTTCGGCCACAGCTCAGAGGAGGTCGTCGGCTTGCCCCTGAGCAGAATGCTTGTCCTGGTCAAGACCCACAATATCCCCATTGTCTACAACTTTTTCCAGGAGGTGGGGAAGGGGAGGCATGTGGCAGAGGAGATCCGCTTCTCGCGGGTGGAGGGTGAACAGGTTGTGGGGCTCATCCACGCCAACACCGTTACCATCGGGTCCGAACGCCTCATTCAGGCAATCATCCGCGACGTAACCCGCGAACGTGAGATCCTTTTCAACCTGGAAAAAAGCGCCACCGACCTGGCCCGGCTCAACAAGATGAAGGACTCGTTCCTGGGGATAGCCTCCCACGAGCTCAAAACGCCGCTCACCGTGATCATGGGGTATGCGGAGCTGATCCTTTCCGACATGAGCGGCAAGGTTGACCGGAATGTGGTCGACATGGTGCAGAACATCTCCAATGCCGCTGCTCGGCTCGACAATATCGTCAAGGATATGGTCGATATCTCCATGATCGACGAAAGGCGGCTCCGGCTCAAGCTCGACGATGTCGATGTGAACCGGCTGATCGAAGACTCCATGAACGAGCTCCGCTTTTTCGTCTCCATGCGCAAGCAGAAATTGATCGGCGAACTGGATGAGACGGTCCCCCGGATCAAGGGAGACCCTGTGCGGCTCATGCAGCTCATGTCGAACGTCATCGGCAACGCCATCAAGTTTACCCCCGATGGCGGCCGGATCACCGTTTCCACCCGGACCAAGTACCTGCTCCGCTCCAAGCAGGCGCCGATTCCGGAACTGGCCAAGCCGGTGGTCAATATCGGCAAGGAACAGCACCTTTACGTTGAAATCACTATCACAGACACCGGCATCGGCATCGATATGGATGATCAGCTCCGAATATTCGACAAATTCTACGAGGTGGGAAATATCGAAGAGCACAGTTCGGGCAAGGTGGCATTCAAGGCGCGCGGCGCGGGGCTCGGGCTTTCCATTGCCAAGGGAATCGTCGAGATGCATGGCGGCGAGATATGGGTCGAGTCGCCCGGCTACAATCCCGAGCAATTTCCCGGCTCCACCTTCCATATCGTGCTGCCCCTGAATCCCATCACCGGAGATGGAAGCATCGATTACCTCAATCTGCTTGAGTGACCTTCGCGATCCTGACCGAAGCCGGCATCCGGCAACCGTTGATCGTTAGAAAATTTTTCCGCCTTTCGCCTTGAATCATCCCCCCTGTTTCCTGTATATAAGATAGGTTGAGCTGTCCGGTTGCCGGTAGACCGAAAGGCCATGAATGGAGGGTGTGTGAGGGTTTGTCTCCTCGCCAGCGGGAGCAAGGGCAATTCCCTGTTCATCGAGACCGGCGAGAGCAGGATTCTTGTTGATGCGGGCCTCTCGGCCCGGGAACTGGTCCGCAGGCTTGCTCTTGTCGGGGTTGAGGCCGCTGATCTCGATGCGCTGTTCATCAGCCACGAGCACACGGACCATGTGCGGGGTGCCGGAGTTCTGGCCAGGAAGTACCGGATACCGGTTCACGTGAGCTATCCGACACACCGGGAGATCAGCGGTCAGCTCCATGGCGCCGATGTGATCGAGTTCGAGTCGGGCTATTCCTTCACGTTTCGGGATGTGCTCGTGGATCCGTTCCGGATCACCCATGACGCCTGCGATCCGGTGGGGTTCTCCATTGAAAGCAGGGAGGGAAAGGTCGGGGTCGCGACTGATCTGGGAACCGCAACCCGTCTCGTGACTGACAAGCTCGCGGGCTGCCGGACCTTGGTCGTGGAGTCGAATCACGACGAAGGGATGCTGATGGACGGGCCCTATCCCTGGCACCTGAAACAGCGGATCAAGTCCCGTCACGGACACCTATCCAACAACGATACAGCGGCCCTCCTGGCCGAGGTGATCAACCCCGGACTGGAGGGGCTTTTTCTTGCCCACCTCTCGGAGGTAAACAACGATCCCGTCATGGCCCGCCAGGTAACCGCCAGCTTCCTGGCCGGGCAGAACATCTGCTCCCCACGTCTCATTATGGGTGATCAGTATCGGCCCAGCGAGTTTTTGAATATCTGACAGGCTGCTGGCGTCGTTTTCTGCAGCCTGCCGACCGACCCGCACAGGATGGATGCTTCGTGTGTTCCGACTCCTGTCAGGGGCTGCACATACTTCATTGAACGAAAGGAAGGACCCGCCCGTGATCGAACGTTACAGCCGTCCCGAAATGGCCCGTATCTGGGAGCCGCGCAACCGCTACCAGAAGTGGCTCGACATCGAGATTTACGCCTGCGAGGCCCACGCCGGCCTGGGCAACGTGCCCCGCGACGCGGTGGAGCGCATCAAGGCAAAGGCTGACTTCGACGTGGACCGCATCGACGAGATCGAGCGGACCGTGAAGCACGACGTCATCGCCTTTCTCACCTCCGTTGCCGACTACATCGGAGATGATTCGCGCTTCGTCCACCTGGGACTCACGTCGTCGGACGTGCTCGACACATCGTTCGCCATGCTCCTGACCGAGGCATCCGATCTCATCATCGATGACATCAAACGCCTCATGGAGGTCATCAAGCGCCGCGCTTACGAACACAAGGATACGCCGATGATGGGGCGTTCCCACGGCATTCACGCCGAACCGGTCACCTTCGGCATCAAGATGGCCCTCTGGTACGACGAGATGAAGCGCAATCTCCGCCGGATGGAGGCTGCCCGGGAAACCGTTGCCTACGGCAAGATATCCGGCGCGGTCGGCACCTTTGCCAATATCGATCCGCAGGTGGAGGAATATGTCTGCGCCAAGGCAGGGCTCAAACCGGCTCCCTGCTCGACCCAGGTGATCCAGCGGGACCGCCACGCGGAGTTCTTCTCCACCCTGGCGATCATCGCCGCCTCCATCGAGAAGTTCGCCGTGGAGATCCGTCATCTCCAGCGAACCGAAGTGCTTGAGGCCGAGGAGTTTTTCAGCAAGGGGCAAAAGGGGTCGTCGGCCATGCCCCACAAGCGCAATCCCGTCCTTTCGGAGAACCTGACCGGCCTTGCACGGCTCATGCGGGGCTACGCGGTATCCGCCCTCGAAAACGTGCCCCTCTGGCACGAGCGGGATATCTCCCACTCGTCCGTCGAGCGGGTCATCGGCCCGGACGCCACCATCTGTCTCGATTTCATGCTCAACCGGGCCATCGGGCTCATCGACAATCTCGTGGTCTACCCCGAGAACATGATGCGGAACCTGAACCTCATGCGCGGCCTCATCTTCTCCCAACGGGTACTCCTTAAGCTGGCCACTGCCGGTGCGTCACGCGAGAAGGCCTATGAACTGGTCCAGCGCAATGCCATGAAGGTGTGGGAGCAGGGCAAGGATTTCCAGGAGGAGCTCCTGGCCGACAGTGAAGTGCGCGGTTTCCTCCCGGAGGATGAAGTCCGTGAGGCCTTTGACCTCAACTACCACCTGAAGCATGTGGACACCATCTTCACGAGGGTCTTCGGTGGCTGACATCATAGCGTTTCTCAGCAGCTTCTACCGGTTGGAGGCAGGGGATCATCTGCTGCTCTTCTGGCTGAAGGAAGCCCTCATCGCCCTGATCATCTTCAGTTTTTTCTGGGGGTTGTCTCTGTTGCTCCGGACTCTGCTTAGCAGATGGGTCCCCCGGTTCACCGCGTTCACGAGCACCGACCTGGACGACCGCATTCTGACGCGCGTGACGCCGCCTGCCTGTCTGCTGGTGGTGTTGGCCGGGCTCTACTATGCGGTCAAGTCGCTGCCGTTTCCGGAGAAGGCCCACGTGCTCAGTGCCGGGGCCATCTTTATCATTAACACCATCGTTGTGACCAATATTGCCTGGCGGGTCACAAACGAGCTGTTGGTGTGGTATGGAAGCCGGCTTGCCGAGCGTCACGGGGCCGGAGTGGACCGGCAGATCATCCCTCCCCTTGAAAAGCTCATTACCATTTTCCTCTCGGGCATCGCCCTGATGGTGGTGCTGCAGCACTTCAACTACGACATCATATCGGTGGTGACGGCACTGGGCATCGGCTCCCTTGCCATCGGTATGGCGGCAAAGGAAACGCTGGCAAACATGATCTCCGGTTTTACCCTCATGGTGGACCGTCCCTTCCGCATCGGCGACCGGATTCAGCTTGCCTCCGGCCAATGGGGCGACGTGGCCGATATCGGGTTGAGAACCACCAAGATCAAGACCGTGGACAATACGCTGCTCATCATTCCCAACTCGGAGCTTTGCAACACCACCATCATCAATCTGGCGTTTCCCGACGTCCGCGCCAAGGGGCGGATCAACATCGGCATTTCCTATGACAGCGACGTCGAACGGGCCAAGTCGCTGCTGGTGGAAACGGCTCTGGATGTCCCCGCGGTGCTGCGGGAGCCGGCGCCAGAGGCGTTTTTCGTGTCGTTCGGCGAAAGCGCCCTCAATATGTCGCTCTTCTTCTGGGTGAGTGAATACGGCTCTGTCTTCGCCACTGCCGATAAAATCAATGAACGGATCATCGCACGGTTCCGCGAGGAGGGGATCACCATTCCCTATCCGATACGGACGGTCATCATGGAAAAGGAACAGTAAATGGCGCAACGAATCGAAATCGCCCTGAAAGAGGGAGTTCGCGATGCCCGCGGCGAGCGGGTTCGGCGGGAGATCGAGCATTTTTTCCACCTGCCGGTGCGCGAGGTGCGCACCATCGACGTCTATACGGTGGATGCCGGCATTTCGCAGGAAGAGCTGGTGAAAGCCGCCTCGGAGCCGTTCAGCGACCCGGTCATCCAGACCTGGAGCCTGGACCGGCCTCTTGCCGACGGGTTCGACTACCTGGTGGAGGTCGGGTTCCGACCCGGCGTTACCGACAACGTGGGCCGCACGGCCCGGGAGGCCATCGAATACATCACCGGCCGTCCCTTTGCCGCAGGAGAGGGGGTCTACACCTCGGTGCAGTACCTGCTTTCCGGAGCCCTGTCGCGGACCGATGTGGAACGGATTGCCCGCGACCTCCTCTGCAACACGCTCATCCAGCGCTACATTGTCCTGGATCGGGCGGAATTCACCGCTTCCGGCGGGGTTGCAGTCGTTGTCCCCAAAGTGACGGGAGAAACCCGCGCCCAGGTTCGGGAGATCGACCTGAACGTTTCCGACGAGGAGCTGATGCGGATCAGCCGCGAAGGGGTTCTTGCCCTCACGCTCGACGAAATGAAGGTGATCCAGGGCCATTACCGCGACCCCGCCGTGATAGCGGAACGGGCCAAGGTCGGGCTTGCGGCCAGACCCACCGACGCGGAGCTGGAGGCCCTCGCCCAGACCTGGTCGGAGCACTGCAAGCACAAGATTTTCTCCGGTAACATCGAATATGTCGACGAAAACGGCAACCGCGAGGAGATCCGCTCCCTGTTCAAGACCTTTATTCAGGGAACCACCAGGAAGGTACGGGAGCAGCTCGGCGAGCGGGACTTCTGCCTTTCGGTCTTCAAGGACAATGCCGGGGTCATCCGCTGGAACGACGACTGGTCCCTGGTGTTCAAGGTGGAGACCCACAACTCTCCGTCGGCCCTGGACCCCTATGGCGGAGCGCTCACCGGCATCGTCGGCGTGAACCGCGACCCCTTCGGCACCGGCAAAGGGTCCAAACTCATCTTCAATACCGATGTCTTCTGCTTTGCATCGCCGTTCTACGACAAGCCCCTTCCGAGCCGGCTGCTGCACCCGCGCCGCATCTATGAGGGCGTCGTGGAAGGGGTGGAGCACGGTGGCAACAAGAGCGGCATCCCCACGGTGAATGGCTCCATCGTCTTTGACGACCGTTTCGCCGGCAAGCCCCTGGTCTTCTGCGGCACGGCAGGGCTCATGCCCGCCACCATCAACGGGGTCCCGGCCCACGAGAAGTTCATCCGTCCCGGCGATCTGATCGTCATGACCGGCGGTCGCATCGGCAAGGACGGCATCCACGGCGCCACCTTTTCATCCGAAGAGCTCCACGAAGGCTCTCCGGTGACGGCGGTGCAGATCGGCGACCCCATCACCCAGAAGCGGATGACCGATTTCCTCATCCGCGCGCGGGACAAGGGGCTCTACAACTTCATCACCGACAACGGCGCCGGCGGGCTTTCCTCGTCCATCGGCGAGATGTCGGGCGAGTGCGGCGGCTGCCGCATGGATCTGTCCAAGGCGCCTCTCAAGTATCCGGGGCTCGATCCCTGGGAAATCCTGATCTCGGAGGCCCAGGAGCGGATGAGCCTCGCGGTGCCGCCCGAGCACATCGACGAGTTCATGGCCATGGCCCGCCGTTTCGGCGTTGAGGCGACCATACTCGGCGAGTTCACCGATTCAGGCTATTTCCACATCATGTACGGGGACAGAACCGTCGCGTACCTTCCCATGGACTTCCTCCACGAAGGGCTTCCTCCCATGCAGATGCGGGGAGTATGGGAAGTGAAGCGTCACGAGGAGCCGGCGCCGGAGGTGAAGGAAGACTATGCTGCCGACCTGAAGCAACTGCTCGGTTCGCTCAATATCTGCTCCAAGGAGTCGGTGGTCCGGCGCTATGACCACGAGGTGCAGGGGGGGAGCGTGGTGAAGCCGTTCACGGGCGTTGCCAACGACGGCCCCTCGGATGCGGCGGTGATCCGGCCGGTGCTCGACTCCTTCGAGGGGGTCGTGGTGAGCCACGGCATCTGCCCGCGGTACAGCGACATCGATACCTACCACATGACCGCCAACGCCATTGACGAGGCCCTGCGCAACTATGTGGCCGTGGGCGGCTCCCTGGATCTGGTGGCGGGGCTCGACAACTTCTGCTGGTGCGACCCGGTCCAGTCCGACAAGACCCCTGACGGCGAGTACAAGATGGCCCAACTGGTTCGCTCCAACAAGGCCCTCTATGACTATTGCGTTGCCTTCGGCATCCCTCTCATCTCGGGCAAGGACTCCATGAAGAACGACTTCTGGGACGGCAACGTGAAGATATCCATCCCGCCGACCCTCCTGTTCTCGGTGATCGGCAAGATCGACGACATCCGCACTGCAGTCACCATGGATGCCAAGCGTCCGGGCGACATCGTCTACCTCCTGGGCAAGACCGGCTATGAACTGGGCGGCTCCGAGTACCTGGCCCTCAAGGGATACGTGGGCAACAGCGTGCCGCAGGTGAATACGGCCGAGGCGCTGCCGCGTTACCGTGCCTTGCACCGGGCCATCAGCCAAGGGCTGGTTGCTTCATGTCACGACCTTTCCGACGGCGGCCTCGCCGTGGCCCTGGCCGAAACGGCCTTTGCCGGCGGATTCGGCATTGCCGCCGAACTGGCACGGGTCCTCTGGAGCGGCGATGAATCCCGGAAGAGCGACGCAGCTCTCCTGTTCTCCGAGTCTGCGTCGCGGCACTTGGTCACGGTTCGTCCCGAAAACCGGGATGCCTTCGAGTCGGTCATGGCAGGGAACTGCTTCTCCTCCATCGGAGTGGTGACGGAAGAGGGTAGGGTGACCATTGCCGGTCTTTCGGGCACCGGGGTCATCGACGCGGGGATCGACGAACTCAAGCAAGCGTGGCAGAGCCCGCTGAGGGAGCTGTAATCAATGGCAAAGGCACGAGCGATAGTCATTACCGGCAACGGCACAAACTGCGAAATGGAAGCGGCCCACGCCTGCCGCCTCGGCGGCTTCGACGAAACCGTCATCGCCCACATTTCCGATATTCTCACCGGCGAGGTCCGGCTCGACGAGTTCCATTTCCTCAATCTCACCGGCGGGTTCCTGGATGGGGACGACCTGGGGAGCGCCAAGGCCCAGGCAAACCGCTTCAGATATGCCCGGATCAACGACCTGAAAGAACACCTGATCGACCAGATCATGCGTTTCATTGATGCGGGCAAGCTGATCCTCGGCGTCTGCAACGGGTTCCAGCTCATGACCAAGATGGGACTGCTGGCTGCCATTGACGGCGCCTATCTGACCCAGACGGCAACTCTCACCTTCAATGACTGCGGCAGATTCCAGGATCGCTGGGTCTACCTGAAAGTCGACCCGGCATCGCCGTCGATCTACACGAGGGGAGTGGACAGGGGGCTCTATCTGCCAATCCGCCACGGCGAAGGCAAGTTCGTTGTGGACGGCCCGGCAACCCTTGCCGCCATCGAAGGGAAGCACCTGGCGGTCTTCACCTATTCAGACGCGACATATTCGGCACCCACCATGGAGTTTCCGCTGAACCCCAACGGGTCGGTCAATGCCATCGCTGCGGTCTGCAACGAATCCGGCCGGCTCATGGGGATGATGCCTCATCCCGAGGCGTTCCTTCACCGGACCAATCATCCCCGCTGGACCCGCGAAGAACTTCCCGAAGAGGGGGATGGACTTGTCCTGTTCCGCAACGCGGCCGCCTACGTCAAGGCAAACCTGCTGTAGGGGCGGGTGTCCGCCAAACCATTTTGGAGAGATGATGAAGCTCTACAGACCAACGGAAGAGTGCGGCATTTTCGGTATCCACGGCCATCCCGAGGCGGCCAACCTGACTTATCTGGGGCTCTATGCCCTGCAGCACCGGGGGCAGGAGGCCTGCGGCATTGTTTCCTCGGACGGTCGCAGTCTCTATACCCACCGGAGCATGGGGCTCGTGGCGGATGTCTTCGGCAACCAGGAGATCTTCGGCAATCTCCCCGGCGAATCCGCCATCGGGCATGTGCGCTACTCCACCACCGGGGACTCGGTCCTCAAGAACGTACAACCCATCAAGGTCGACTACTCCCGGGGTTCCATTGCCGTTGCCCACAACGGTAACCTGGTGAACGCCCAATACATCAAGGACGAGTTGGAGGCCTGGGGTTCCATTTTCCAGACCACCATGGACACGGAGGTGATTCTCCACCTGCTGGCCACCTCCAAGCATAGTTCCCTGGAGGATCGGATCATCGATACCCTCGGCCGGATCAAGGGTGCCTACTGTCTTCTGTTTCTCACTGAGACCCGCATGGTGGCGGCCCGCGATCCACATGGCTTCCGCCCCCTTTGTCTCGGCAGGCTCGGCGATGCCTGGGTGGTTGCGTCCGAGAGCTGTGCCCTTGACCTGATCGAGGCCGAGTTTGTCCGTGAAATCGAGCCGGGCGAGATCGTGGTCATTACCAAGGACGGGCTCACCTCCCATTTCCCCCACAAGAAGATCGAGCCGGCACCCTGCATCTTCGAGTTCGTCTACTTTGCCCGCCCCGATTCCTACATCTTCGGCAAGAACGTCTACCAGGTCCGCAAGGAGTTCGGGCGCCAGCTCTGTCGCGAGCACGGCATCGATGCCGATATCGTTATCCCGGTTCCCGATTCGGGGGTCCCCGCGGCCCTGGGCTATGCCCAGGAGGCGGGCCTTCCCTTCGAGTTGGGGTTGATCCGCAACCACTACGTGGGGCGCACCTTCATCGAGCCACAGCAGTCGATCCGGCACTTCGGCGTGAAGATCAAGCTCAACCCGGTGCGGGAGGTGCTCAAGGGAAAGCGGGTGGTGGTCATCGATGATTCCATCGTCCGCGGCACCACTTCCCGCAAGATCGTGAAAATGGTACGCAATGCCGGCGCATCCGAGGTTCACGTTCGCATCTCATCACCTCCCACGAGCTATCCCTGCTACTACGGCATCGACACCCCTACCCGCAAAGAACTCATCTCCTCGTCACACACCATCGAGGAAATCCGCAAGTACATAACCGCCGATTCGCTGGGCTACCTTTCGGAGGAAGGGCTGCTCCAGGCCGTGGGCGCCGGCAGCAACCCCTTCTGCAAGGCCTGTTTCTCCGGCGGCTACCCGATTACATTTCCGCGCCTCATGGCCGAACCCCAACTGGACCTTTTCTGAAAGGAGTGAACCGACCAATGACCGACAAGGAACGACTGAAGCAGATCATTCTGGAGCTGTCCTACGAGAAGCGGAGGGTAATTCTCGCCTCGGGCCGCGAAAGCGACTTCTATTTCGACGGCAAGCAGACCACCCTCCATGCCGAAGGGGGACTGCTGGTGGGCAAGCTTTTCTATGAGACCATCAAGGATGTGCAAGGGGTCCAGGGGGTAGGGGGGATCACCCTCGGCGCCGACCCCATTGCCACGGCAACCTCCATTGCCGCATTTCTGGACGGTCGCCCCATGCACGCGTTCATTATCCGCAAAGAACCCAAGGGGCACGGCACGGGCCAGTGGCTTGAAGGACGCAAGAACCTCCCTCCTGGATCAAAGGTGGTCATTGTCGAAGACGTGGTTACCACTGGCGGTTCCTCCATGAAGGCGGTCAAGCGGGCTGAAGAGGAAGGGCTCCAGGTGCTCTGCATCGTTTCCCTGGTTGACCGCGAGGAGGGGGGCCGCGAGAATATCGAGCAGGAAGGGTACGAGCTCCGAACCATCTTTACCAAGTCCGAACTGCTGGCCTGACAAGGGCCGGAGGCTTCGAAAGCATGAGGAGAAGGCAGGCGGGTGCGCTCCCGCCTGCCTTTTTAATGGAACCATGGAAGAAATTCTCGACCACTACGGCAGCCTGCTCTCCCGCATCGACGACTGGTTCCGCGCCTGCCTCGGCAGTTCGGGCGACCGCATCCGCTGTGCCGACGGCTGTTCGGACTGCTGCCGGGGGCTCTTCGACATAACGCTCCTGGACGCGGCCTTTCTGCGCCGGGGCTTTGACCGGCTCGACCCGGAGGTGCGCGGGCAGGTCCTTGACCGATGCCGGGAGCGTATCGCAGGACTCGGACTGGTGTGGCCCGAATTCGATCAGCCCTTCATCCTCAACATGCGCCCCGAGGATGAGTGGGAAGCGCTCATGCCAGATGACGACGAGACTCCCTGTCCGCTTCTGGATCAACGTGGCCGCTGTCTCGTCTACGGGTATCGCCCCATGACCTGCCGCCTGCACGGGCTTCCCCTTATCGATGTGTCGGGCGAGATCATGCACGATGAGTGGTGCACCCTCAACTACATGGATGCCGACCCTCTGGCCGATCCAGCCCTGCGTGGCGATTTCAACCGGATATTCACCGAGGAAGTCCGGCTCATCCGGACCTTTGCAGGCCGCCTTCTCGGCCATCCCCTGAGCGAAGTGGACACCTTCATCCCGACCGCCCTTGTCATTGCGTTCGACAGCATTGATTGGCTCTCCTGGGGCAACCGCCTCGCCGCATTGTCTCTCCCCGACGCTGGCAGTAAATAACTTTCGCTGAGGCACATTTTCTTTTTGACAGCTTCGATGAGCTCTGGTATAAAAAAGACAAATTCGGTCTTTTAGGGATTGTTATGATGGAACTAACCCGAAAGGGTGAATACGCAATTCGCGGCGTCATCTATCTTGCCCAGATTCCACCGGGCAGGGTGGCGCTCATCAGCGAGATCGCCGAGCAACGGACGTCCCCCAGACGTTTCTCGCCAAGATTCTGCAGAGTTTTGCCAAAATCGGCATTGTAAAATCATTCCGGGGTGCCGGGGGCGGGTTTATTCTCGGGCGTCACCCGTCGCACATTACCCTGCGCGAAGTGGTGGAGGCGGTGGAAGGACCCATCATGCCCAACCGTTGCCTCCTGGGGAGCGGCACCTGCGAGCGGGATAACATCTGCGGCGTTCACCCCGTATGGCGGAAGGTGCAGCAACGAGTCGCCGAAACCCTTGATGCGGTGACCCTCGAAGAACTGGCCGCCACAACGAAACTCTGAAAATTTTTTTGCCCGTATACAGGATAAAATTAGTCCTGTATGGTACTCTTAATAAAGCCGCGCCCATTCATGGGCGCGTTACATGTGCGGCGCAGACAACCGCATGAACGATCTGAAGTACATTCTCAAAGGAGGTAACGGCGAATGGACGTACTAACCCTGAGCAGGCTCCAGTTCGCGGCAACGACGATGTTCCACTTCATTTTCGTGCCGCTCACCCTCGGCCTCTCCGTTCTCACGGCGTACATGGAAACCAGGTACGTGCGTACGGGTGATGAAACCTATCTGAAAATGGCCAAGTTCTGGGGCAAGCTCTTCCTGATCAACTTCGCCCTCGGCGTGGTCACCGGCATTACCCAGGAGTTCCAGTTCGGCATGAACTGGGCCGAGTATTCCCGCTACGTGGGCGATATCTTCGGCGCTCCGCTGGCCATCGAGGCCACGGTGGCATTCTTCCTGGAGTCGGTCTTTATCGGTGTCTGGATCTTCGGGTGGAACAAGGTGTCGAAGGTGACCCATGCGGTTGCCATCTGGCTCGTGGCCATCGGTACCAATCTCTCGGCTCTCTGGATCCTGCTGGCCAACGGCTGGATGCAGAAGCCGGTCGGCTACGTGCTGCGCAACGGCCGGGCCGAAATGGTCGACTTTCTGGCCGTGGTCACCAATCCCTACGGCATCATCAAATTCGTTCACACGCTGACGTCCGGCTACATGGTGGCGGCCTTCTTCGTGATGGGGATCTCCGCCTGGCACCTGCTCAGAAAGAACCGCATCGACTTCTTCGTCCGTTCGTTCAGAATGGCAGCCACCTTCGGCTTCGTCGCCGCCATCCTGGTATTCCTCTCCGGTGACTTCCACGCCGTTGAGATAGCCAAGACTCAGCCCACCAAGTTCGCTGCCATGGAGTCAGTCTGGGAGACCCGGAAGGGGGTCGGCATGAACCTGATTCTGCTCCCCGACCCGAAGAATGAGTGCAACGCCGTGGAGCGGCTCTGTATTCCGAACATGGTGAGCATGCTCGCCTTCCACACCCCCGATGCCGAGATCAAGGGGCTCAAGGACTTTCCCAAGGAGCTGCGCCCGCCGGTGCAGCCCACCTTCTGGAGTTTCCGACTCATGGTGGGCCTGGGTACGTTCATGGCCCTGGCCGCCTTGGCCGGCGTGATCCTTTCGCGCATGAAGCACTTCGAAAACCGGACCCTTTTCCTGCGAGTGATGCTGCTTGCACTGCCGCTCCCATACATTGCGGCGCAATTGGGCTGGATCGTGGCGGAACTGGGTCGTCAGCCCTGGATCGTCTATGGAGTGCTCAAGACGGCCGACGGTGTCTCAAAGGCCGTGACAACGCCCCAGGTGGTCGGTTCGCTGGTGGGGTTCACGCTCATCTACAGCCTGCTGGGTGCCATCGATATCTACCTGCTGGCCAAGTATGCCCGCAAGGGACCCGACGACGATCTTTCCGGCATCATTAAGCCTGCGACGGCAAAGGGGGCCTGACATGGAACTGCAGATTACTTGGTTCGTTCTCTGGGGTGTACTCTGGGCGGTCTACTTCATGCTCGACGGATTTGTGCTCGGCACGGGCATCCTGCACAACGTAATAGCGAAGACCGACGGCGAGAAACGGGTGCTCATCAACGCCGTGGGACCGGTCTGGGACGGCAACGAGGTCTGGCTGCTCACCGCCGGCGGAGCAACCTTTGCCGCATTTCCGACCACCTATGCGCTCATGTTCAGTTATCTCTACACGGCGCTCCTGTTGTTGCTCTTCTCGCTCATCATCCGCGGGGTGGCCTTCGAGTTCAGGGGCAAGATTGAGAGCGCCAGTTGGAAAAAGGCATGGGACGTGGCTATTCAGGTGTCGAGCTTTCTGCCCGCGCTCCTGTTCGGGGTGGCCTTCGGCAATATCTTCGCCGGCCTTCCCATGGACGCCGACGGCTACCACGGCAGCCTCATCGGCCTGCTGAATCCCTACGGACTGCTCACGGGAGTGCTCTTCGTGCTCCTTTTCACGGTGCACGGAGCCCTTTACCTGTCGGTCAAGTCGGTTGGCGACCTGAGTGCCCGGGCAAAGGGCGTTGCCGACAAGGTCTGGCCGGCGCTCCTGGTGGTTGCGGTGGCGTTTCTCGCGTACACGAAATTTGCCACGAAACTGTACGATAACTACCTGTCCCAGCCGGTTCTGTTCATTGTTCCTCTGCTTGCCGTGGCCGGGCTGGTCGGCACGCGTCTCTTCTCGGCCAAGGGGGCGACCCTGGCTGCCTTTGCCGCCTCGTGCGTGACAGTGCTCATGGTGGCTGCGACCGGCGTGGCAGGGCTCTTCCCGAACCTGATCCCGTCGAGCCTCGACCCGGCCTACAGCCTGACCATCTTCAATTCATCGTCGAGCCCCTATACGCTCAAAATCATGACCGCGGTTGCCTTTATCTTCGTTCCCATCGTCATCGCCTACAAGATCTGGGTGTACCGGATATTCCGGGCTCCGGTCACGGAGGCAGACGTTCTCAACGATACACACGCCTACTGATACATCCGTTCCCGCCTTCCGCCACCGGAAAGAGCCCATTGACCGTGGGCTCTTTCCGGTGGTAGCCCCTTTGCCGTGCTGTTTTTCCTGATGCTGCCACCCTCAAATCCGCCGATACGTTTAGAGACGTCAGCTCTGCTGTGGCCTCACCGCATCGGCACGACAAGGCCGTGGATAGACGCTTTGCAAACGGTTTTCGTGGAGAGATTCGAGCAGTTGCGATTTGTATTGCAGCCCCTTGGAATGTACGGGGTGGGAACCATCGGAGAGATCTGCAGCGGGGGGCGGGAAGGGGGACGGCGACCGTCCCCCTCGTGCCCGATTGTTGATGGACGCTATTCCCGAACGTAGGTGTCCATGTCGGATTCGTGGACCATGGCCATGAGCCGTGCGTACTCGGACTCTATCATTTCGTAATGGTTGCGGGTCTCCCGGGCGTCAGTTCGAACACGGCCCGCACCTGGGGGTCGGCAATACGGGCTGCGGTCTCCCGCAGGGCTTTTTCCAGTCCCAGCTCTTTCTCCATGGCCAATTCCATTGCCTTCTGCTCGGTAAAGTCGGCATCTACGGTCTTTGCCAGGGATGCCATCCAGTCGGAGGCATGGTCGGGGGGAGTGTTCAGAAACGCCTCCAGATCGGGGATGTCGTTTCTCTGGTAGATTTTGTGGAAGTGCCCGGCATGCTCGCGCTCTTCACGGGCAAGAAGCTCGAAAACTCTTACGGCGTCCGGGTTTTTCATCCTGCCGGCACCGAACTGATAGAAATTCATGGCATTTTTTTCTGTCTGAATGGATTTGAAGATGGCCTCCTGAACGTCGATGTCGAACATGTGTTGCCTCCTTGGGGACGATGTGAGTAGCTGCTTCCGGTTAAACCGTAGCGAAGAATGGAGCGATGTCAAATATGGCGGCTGCCGTTGACGGCAAGGATGCGCCCACGCGTATCCACTGCGGCTATTCTACTCTGGTCATTATCAACCGGGTCATGTCTGCCGTGGCCGGGACCGAGTTCTGCCGGGTCGACCGCTGCCTCTGCCCGGCCAAGGGGAAGGGGAGAAACCGGGCGTGCGGGTACAACTCTGAAACGGCCAACTGGTTCTCTCCGGATTTCCGGGGCAGCCGCTCATGCCGGCGGCCTCGTGCGTTGGCGACTCCGCCGTTGACATGCCACGGGGCGCCGGGGTAAAAGGATAGGTCATTTACTCCGAGGAGGTTGCACGCACGCATGAGCACCGACAGCACGAAAATCATCTACACCATGATGAGGGTGTCCAAGTACTACGACAAGAAGCCCGTCATCAAGGACATCTCCCTTTCCTACTTTTATGGGGCAAAGATCGGTGTCCTGGGTCTCAACGGCTCGGGCAAGTCAACGCTACTGCGGATCATGGCCGGGGTTGACAAGGACTTCAACGGCCAGGCCGTGCTTTCGCCCGGTTACACTGTCGGCTATCTGGAGCAGGAGCCCACGCTCGACGAGTCGAAAACCGTCCGTGAAATCGTCGAGGAAGGGTGCCAGGAAACCGTCAATCTCCTGAACGAATTCAACGAAATCACTGCAGCCTTTGCCGATCCCGACGCTGATATGGACAAGCTGCTCGAGCGCCAGGCCGAAGTGCAGGAGAAGCTCGATCATCTGGATGCCTGGGATCTGGACTCACGCCTCGAAATGGCCATGGATGCCCTGCGCTGTCCCCCCGGCGACACGCCGGTGAACGTTCTGTCCGGCGGCGAGAAACGCCGGGTTGCCCTGTGCCGCCTGCTCCTCCAAAAGCCCGACATTCTTTTGCTGGACGAACCAACCAACCACCTGGACGCCGAAACCGTCGCCTGGCTGGAACATCATCTGCAAAGCTACCCCGGGACCATTATCGCAGTCACCCACGACCGGTACTTTCTCGACAACGTGGCCGGCTGGATTCTTGAGCTCGACCGGGGCGAGGGGATACCCTGGAAGGGCAATTACTCCTCGTGGCTTGACCAGAAGCAGAACCGCCTGGCCCAGGAGGAGAAGGCGGAGAGCGAACGCCAGAAGACCCTGCGGCGCGAGCTGGAATGGATCAGGATGAGTCCCAAGGGACGCCACGCAAAAAGCAAGGCGCGCATCAGTTCCTACGAGCAGCTCCTGTCCCAGGAGAGCGAGAGGCGGGCCAAGGACCTGGAAATCTATATCCCGCCCGGTCCCCGGCTCGGCGATATCGTCATCGAGGCGGACAATGTTTCCAAGGCCTACGGGGACCGCCTCCTGGTGGAAGGGATGAGCTTCCGTCTGCCGCCCGGCGGCATTGTCGGTGTCATCGGCCCCAACGGAGCGGGCAAGACGACCCTTTTCCGAATGATCACCGGCCAGGAAGAACCCGATGCCGGCACCATACGCACCGGTGAAACCGTGAAAATCGCCTGTGTGGACCAGAGCCGCGACGCCCTTGATCCGAACAAGAGCATCTGGGAAGAGATCTCCGGCGGTCAGGAAACGCTCCAGCTCGGCAAGGTGAGCGTCAATTCCCGAGCCTATGTCTCGCGCTTCAACTTTTCGGGAAGTGACCAGCAAAAAAAGGTGGGGATGCTCTCAGGCGGCGAGCGGAACCGGGTCCATATCGCAAAAATGCTCAAGGAGGGAGGAAACGTCATCCTTCTGGACGAGCCGACCAACGACCTGGACGTGAACACCATGCGGGCACTGGAGGAGGCGCTGGAAAACTTCGCCGGTTGCGCCGTGGTCATCTCCCACGACCGGTGGTTCCTCGACCGTATCGCCACCCACATCCTCGCCTTCGAAGGGGACAGCCAGGCCATCTGGTTCGACGGGAACTACTCGGAATACGAAGAGGATCGCAAGAAGCGTCTCGGTGCCGCCGCCGACATGCCGCACCGGATCAAATACCGGCAGCTGACGAGGGCATAGGGCCGGCGACAGTAGTTACACGCACAAAGGGCCGACGGGAAACCGCCGGCCCTTTGTGCGTCCTTGCAGCCCGTAGCGGGGGAGCGGGCCACCACTGCTCCCTACGGATAGATGACGATTTTCGTCACGAGCCACTGGGTAATGCTGTTGTACTGGGAAATGGTGAGGACTGCTCCGAAACTGTGCGTGCTGGTATAAGGGCTGGCTTTGGCCGGGACAGCGGCATCGATGGTTCCGGAAAAAATACGCCGGTTCTGGGCATCGGCGCCGGCGATCGTCAACCCGACGTTTTTCTGCGCGCTGGAGGAGTTGTTCAAGAAGTAACGGATGGAAAAGCTCACATGGGTAGAAGTTGTGAAATCCTTGGTCGCGCTGAGCGCTTGAGCCACCGAGATCACATTGGTCGGATCGGCGTCGACCGAACTCACCGTCGAATAGTTCACAAACGGTGCCGCCTTGGTCATGGTCGAGAAGTTGGTTCGCACGCCGCCCACCGTCAGGCGGGTTGTCTTGATGGTCTGGTATGTGGCTGGGGAGGTATGCCGCACGAGCAATGGCTGACCGGCATTGATGGTGCCGGCCGAACTGGTGAAGGAGGTGCCGTTGGTTGAGTATTCACCATCGGTGATGCTTATGGGCGCCGGCGACGTATTGCCCGTAACCGTCCTGCTGTCCGATACAATCACGGTGTTCGGTTCCACATCGAGTTTGGGGTCAAACGTGAAGTCTGTGGCCGTTGAGCTGTTCACAAAAACGGGGGGCTTGCCCATGGTCATGCTGGTAAAGGGGATGTTCTCGTTGGCGATGGTCAGGATCGTCGTCTTGCTGGTGCCGTAGGCGCTTGAGGTGATGTGGCGCACGGTCACGCTCTGGCCCGTTTGCACGTTGCCGCTGGCAGAGGTATAGGGACCGCCGTTGATCGAATATTCTCCATTGGCGATGCTGATGGCCGCTGACCCACCCGTGACGGTGAAAGACTGCGAGACCACCGGAGCATTGCGTTCCGCATCGGTCACTGTGCCTAAATTCTCCTGGTTCGTCCGGGTATCCGGGAACCACTCAAAATCCCCGCACCCGGCAAGGGTGAGAGCAAGCAGCAGAAGCGGCAGTAAGCGCAAGGTCATAGGCCCCCCTTTTTCAAAGGAATAGCACAGCGCGCCGGTAGAGTGGGCGACTCTCAGTTGAACAACCCGGTCAAATCCGAACCATTGAGATGTGATCCTGGATAGAGATAGTAAAGGATCGGTTCCTGTTTCACCATAAAAAACGGACGACCTCGCGGCCGTCCGTATGAATAACTGCCCGTACCCGGTGTGTGGAGGGCAGGAGCTGCTCAAAATCCCGAGATGAGAGTAACGTAGCGTGCTTTGTTGAGGGCGGCGGGGCGCTTTTTTCTTTCAGGCGAAGCCACTGCGTCGACCCATTCTCCGGCCCGGAGAAACGACGTGATGCTTCCCTCCCGGATCAACTGCTTCAGATGTGCTTCCAGTGCAACGGTGATGGTGTCGTCAATACAGCGTACAAGTACAACCATGTGTTCCTCCTTTAGCGTATCGGCTCGAGGGGTAGGTTGATGTCGTGCACTCCATGCGGAGCGTCATCCGGCTTGCATGGTGCTGAACGTTACGTCACCTCCATTTCCCAACTTCATTGAACGACGGAGCTATGTATACATAAAAAGAATTCGGGAGTAAAGGGAAAAATTAGTGCGAATTAACTGTGCATCATGAGTAGCAAGAAGTGTGCGGAAAAGCAGATCTGCCCGGCCCGGACTGCAGGGCGCATGGTCCGGACAGATCTGCTATTGATGAGGATCAGTTCCAGGTTTTCTTGAGAAGGTGGGAAAAAAGCGCCGCCAGTAGGAGTGCCCCGACCACGAGGGCACCAATGAATTTGCGTTGTTGCTTTGCCTGGTCGTATTGTGCCAGGGACTGGTCGATGGCACTGAGTTCAGTGCGGATCCGTCCCGATTCCTGCTCGACGTGGGTAGTGTCGATCTCGTGAAAGAGGCGGCGGAAGGTGTTGCGGAGGGCGAACAGGCTTTTTTCCCTGCTGTCCGTGTCGACTCCTTCCCCTTTGAGCAGGCGGATCTTCGCATCTATGCCCGCAATCATGGCCTCGGTCCGGGTCATGGCATCCTTGATTGCCGCGGCCCGTTCATAGGAATGACACATGCCGCAGCGGTTCTCATTGATGATGTCGAGGGTGGCAGCCGTCACGCTGTGTGAGCCGTGGCAGGTGACACAGGTGGGACCGCCGGTACCGAGCGCTTTGCCGTGGGCACTCTTCAGATAATCTTCCGCGATTCCCACATGGCATCGACCACAGAATGCCGGAGTCTGCTTTTCTGTCGGGGCACCGATGAAACCCCGGGCAGCTCATGGCATTGACCGCATCGCGGGGATCTCCACCGTGACAGTCATGGCACGATATGCCGTTTTCCTCATGGATGCTGCCGCGCCACTGTCCCACCGGCACGCCGCCTTTGCCCGGCTGGCTGCCGTGGCACTGAATGCAGACCGTCTCAAGGGCATGGGCGCACGGTGGTCCCAGGAGCGCAACCAAGAGCGCAAGGATCGAAAGCGTGAAAGGGACTCCGGTTCGTGAACAGAACGCGAATCTCATGAGTAGTGCCCCCAGATGGCCATGGCAAGATAAACGCAGATGCCGCCGATAAAGCAGGCGAGAAAAAGCGGCCGCTTGAGAGGGTGCCGCTCTGCGCTGCGGTCGATAAAGGGGAGCAGGGCCAGAAAGCTCATGGCAGCCCCCTGAACCATGAGGCCGAGCAACTCGTTGGGAAAGACCTTGAGGGTCTGATAGTTTGCCAGGAAGTACCATTCCGGCTTGATGTGGGGCGGGGTCTTGAATGGGTCGGCCGGAATGAAGGCGGTTGGGGGGAAGAACAGGTAGGGGTTGAAGAATACCACCCCGAAGAATATCGCAAGATAGATGAAAATAGAGGTCGCATCCTGTAGCAGGTAGGTGGGGTAGAACGGGATGCCGTCCGGATGGGATTCATGGCGGAACCGGTCCCCGGCCCAGCGGGTGCGCGTATCGGCGAGGCCGAAGGGAGGCGTGGAAACGCCGATCCGCTCAAGCAAAAAGAGGTGTGCTCCGATGAGCGCGGCGATAAGAAGCGGCAACAGCGCCACGTGGACGGCGAAGAATCGGCCGAGGGTCGGCGGTCCGACGAGCTTGCCGCCCCGCAGGAACTCCACCAGGTAGCCGCCGATGACCGGTATGGCGCCGGCGCTGTTGGTGGCCACGGTGGTTGCCCAGAATGAGAGTTGGCTCCAGGGGAGGAGGTAGCCGGTCAGGGATATTCCCAATACCAGGTTGAAAAGGATGAATCCAGTGAGCCAGTTCAACTCCCGCGGCCGCTTGTAGCTCCCCATGAACAGGACCGACAGCATGTGGAGCAGCAGCACCGCCACCATCATGTTTGAGCCGACCGCATGGCACATCCGGATGAGCCACCCGAAAGGAACGTCGTTCATTATGGCGGTGACGCTGCGAAATGCCTTGTCCGCGTCAGGAACGTAGTAGATGAGAAGCAGGATGCCGGTGACCACCTGGATGCCGAAGATTACCAGCAGGACGCTTCCCAGTGAGTACCAGGCATTGATGTTGCGGGGCAGCAGATAGCCGGTCAGGCGTTTCTCAACCAGTTCTGCGATACCGAGGCGCACTTCGAACCATTCTCGGAGTTTGTCCGGCAGCGACATGTGGCCTCCTATCCGATGGTAACGATGCCGTTTTCCACGGCGAGAGGAAGCCGGGCGAGCGGCTTGGGTGGAGGTCCCGAAAGGACTGATCCATCAGCACTGAAACGGCCGCCATGACAGGGGCAGAGAAAGTCCTGCTTCTCCTTTTCCCACTGGACGATGCACCCCAGGTGGGTGCAGACGGCGGACAGGGCCACCAGCCCGCCTGCCCGCGTCTTTACGATGACACCGGTCGTGCCGCGGTAGTCGAAGAATTTTGCCCCATCGGGCGGAATTTCCGTTTCGGGAAAGGTCACTCTGTAGCCGCTGTCGCTCTCTCCCTGAGGGGCGAGATAGCGGAACACGGGATAAGTGGCCGCTGCACCCCCCGCAATGGCGATGGCGCCAAGGCAATATCCGAGAAACGTCCGTCTCGTGCTGGTCTGCATGGAACCTCCATCAGATCGGTTTCGCGCTTTATACTTTAGATCGTGTCCGCAACCAGGGCTCTCACGGCGCGCCTCCCGCGGTCACAGCATGTTGATCCTCGCACCCCTTGCGGCAACCCTGCTGCGCCTGCGGTTGCACTCAAACGGCCCGGCAGCATCTACCTCGCAGCGGGAGCGATTCCATGCAATGAATTAGTTGCGAACAAGCTCTTAGTATAGCGGCTGAGCCCCGCTTTGCAATCGCATGTACCTGCCTGCCCCATGGCGACACGGCTCGGAGAGGTTACATTTCGCTTGATTCTACGCCATGTTTACATGTAATCTTTGAGCGTTTTCACCTATTCGATACTTACAGGAGGATGCGAATGTCGTTCAGCGAGCCGGGCAAGACGAAATTCCAGGTAGACCTACGCCGTCATCTGCGCAATCAGGATATCAGCGATAACCTCGTGCACCTGATCTGCGAGATTGCCGAGGCAAGCAAGTATGTGATCAACGCGGTACGCACCGGTGATCTCGGCGTGGCCGGTACTTCTAACCTCTACGGCGAGGAGCAACTGGCCCTGGATGTGCTTTCGGACCGGATCATCAGAAAACGGCTCATCCATTCGGGGGTTGTCTGCAACATTGCATCCGAGGAGATGGACGAGATCTTCCAGGCCCAGGCCGACGCCGACGGTCTCTACTCGGTGGCGTATGACCCCCTCGACGGCTCGTCGCTCGTTGATGTGAACCTTGCCGTGGGAACCATCGTGTCCATTTACGAAGGGTGCAACCTGCTCCAGAAGGGGCGCAACCAGGTGGCAGCCATGTACATACTCTACGGCCCCCGTGTGTCGCTGGTGTATTCCGTGGGCAAAGGCGTTCACGAGTTCACCATGAACCATCTCATGGAGTACACCCTGAGCCGGGAGAACGTCACCATGAAGCCGGACGGAGACATCTACTCCCCTGGCGGACTGCGCAAAAAATACCTGCCTGAAACGGAAAAATTCGTGCAGCACCTGGAAGGCAAGGGATCCAAGCTTCGCTATTCGGGCGGTTTTGTCCCCGACATCAACCAGGTGCTGATGAAGGGGAAGGGGATTTTCATGTACCCTGCCCTCAACGGTTCGCCCAACGGCAAACTGCGCGTACTGTTCGAGCTGAACCCCATGGCTTACCTTATCGAAAATGCGGGGGGGGCGGCCACTGACGGCAGGACCCCCATACTCGACATCGAGCCGCAATCTCTTGACCAGCGGGCTCCCATCTTCATCGGATGCTCCAATGACGTGGCCACGGCCATGGAGTTCATGGGCGGCTAACCCATGCCGCAGTTTTCAACCAGGAGGGTGATGACCATGGAAGAGAACCAAAAGCAGCCCAGACTCTGCTCGGAAATCCAACTGTTCGACCTCTGCGAGGAGGGTGCCGCCGATGTGTGCGGTCATCGCGATGGACGCTACTGCACCAAGGGGGACCTGCTGGCACGGTTCGAGGCCATTGCGGATGATGACCGCTCGCCCGAGCAGTATTTCGCCGAGGAGCTCGACGATGCTGAAGGGGCCGATGACCTCGGCTATGACGAAGCGTTCGGCGTCGACGAATATGGCGAAGAGGATGAAGAGTAGTGTGCTGGCGCACCTGTATGCAGCAAGAGGGGCCTACCGATATCGGAGGCCCCTTTTTTAATGATATGTGTAACTTATTATGATTGCTGAATATTGCAATTGGATTGTAAATACAAAGCCAATGGTACCTTGCAGTCGTCACGGGAAAGCGTAACCAAATGAGGTTATTGACATGACTTGTAGTTGTTGTGTGGTGGAATCGCCGGGAATTGAATCAATACGCTCAAAATCCGATGATTTCATACAACCGCAATCAGGCTCAGTTGGTTGAGTAATCCGTGTGACGGGCACACCCTCAAAATCAAGTCCAGGCAGTCAGCGGTTGGCGCCCCACGCATGTTTACTGTGACAAGGGGTACAAGGGAGTCTCGACAGTACTGGGCAAAAAGAAAAAGAAGATCACGAAGACCGGCGGATGGAAATGGTGTCGAAGACGTAGCGGCATCGAATCGATCATCGGCCACGCCAAGAAGGATCACCGGATGGATCGCAACTGCCTCAAGGGCAAAGAAGGCGATAGCATCAACGCCCTCCTTGCGGGGTGCGGCTTCACTATCAGAAAGCTCCTCTGGGCTATTCTGCCGGTCTTTGGCGACGAGGTGGCAGAAACCGTTCTACGAAGGCGACTTGCAGCTCTACACCTCGTTCCCGTACCCCGTTGGTTGGGAGATTGGCAGAGTGGTGCGACGTTTACGGTTTCAGAAGTTTACGCGGCACCTGCCATTGCACCGATTGATCGTCGTGATCCTGCGCGGTTTACCTCAAACCTTGCCGCCCTGTTCCTGCAGGACGGCTGCGGGGCTAGAGCCCTTTTTTTTCAAACCAGCGGAACAGCAGCAAAATAAGCACTGACAGAGGAATAATGACCAGCCAGTGGTTGACCCCCAGAACCTGCGGCAACGTGATTTCGCCCAGATTGCCCCACGTCAGCACGGTATCCTTCAGACCCGGGAAGGCCTCGGCATACAGCGCCGCCCCCAGCAGCATGCCGGAGATGCCGAACAGGGCGTCCCAGCGCCCTTCCCCCAAGCACCGGCCGAGGTGCCAGGGCAGTAGCCCAACATCCCCCAGCCCAGGCCGAAGATGATGCCGCCGCCGATGTTGGCGCCCAGGATGGTGGCCTTGATCGATAGCCGGATCACGCCAAGATCCACCAGCAGATGGGTGCCCACCATGGCTACCAGGATGCTGGACAGCATGAACTTGACGATGGTCATGTCCTTCAGCAGCAAGCCGCCCAGTTGTTTGTCGTAGCGCAGCACCCGTCCTTTCTGAAGCAAAAAGCCGAACAGCAGGCCGGTAATCAGGCCGTAGAGTAAGTCGTTCATTGGTCACCTCCACCGTACAGCAACCGCGCCATAATGATGCCGCCGATGAAGAAAAAGGCCAGTGAGATGTAGCCGCTTATTGCTAGCTGGAGCGAACCGCTCAGCCCATGGCCGCTCGGTCAGCCATCGGCCAGGCGGGCGCCGAACATGGCGACCGTCCCTCCCAAAAAGGCGACGACCCCCCGTTTGAGGGCGCTTGGCCCGAACCTGCGCTCCCAGAGTGGCGGAACCCCCCGGTAGCGGAACGACGCGTCTCCGATGGAAGCGATCAACGATCCGATAAAGATGCCGACCACAAACAGGGTTTGCCAATCGACTTTGGGAACCACTTTGTGAAAGTACTCCATCTGCGCCACCCGTTCCGGGCTGATCACTTGTTCAATAAGACCGACGGTACGGACAAAGGTACTTGAGGCGCCGAACAGCCTGCCGGCAAACCAGGCCGAGCCGATGCTTACCACCCCCGCCAACGCTCCTGCCAGATAGGGGCTCCAGGGTCTTCCGTCATTGGCCACGATGTCCCTCCTTCGCGTTATTTCATTAGAAATTTTAATGTTTGAGTGTGTGTCAGTATAGCAGAAGAAAGGCACAGTGCAACCGGCCGGAGAAGGGGAACGTAAAGGGGACACCCATAATTCGCAAGGTGAATTTCTCTGATATGCAAGATCGGCAACGGTCCGCTGCAAGGGAGAGTTTCTCATGCCGAGGACTTTGCGCCGCGCTGCCCGCTGCCGTGCTGCCGCGAAAGGGCGAGGGAGGTGTTGGTGACGATTGCTTCGGGTTTTTCAGGAAGGTTTTTGAGCAGGAGCTTGACACCCTGTGCCGGAAGAGCAGGGAGCATTGATCCGGCTGGCCCTTGAGCGATGCGGCAACAATCGGGTAGTGGCGGCCCGACTGCTCGGCATCAGCGGCAATACCCTGCGCGACAGGTTGGCCCGCTCGGAAGTGCGGTAGCCGGTGCCCCGTGCGGTTGGTTGTGAATCGTACTTGCGGTCCGCCGCCTTAAAGGGAGCCCTGTTACGGATTCCGGGATGATCTGGGCAGAGCGTACCGGGCATCCCCTAGTCCAGAAACTGCCGCTTGCCCGCTTTTTCCCATTCTTCCTTTGGAATGGACAGGAACGTCGCGGCAATCGAGGGATCGAACTGGCTGCCGATGCAGCGCTCCACTTCGGCCAGCACTGCGGCAAACGGCAGAGCTTTGCGGTAGGGCCTGTCCGACGTCATGGCGTCAAGGGTGTCTACCAGAGAGAATATCCGGGCACCGAGCGGGATTTCGCTTCCCCGTAGCCCCTTGGGGTAACCGGTTCCGTCGTAGCGCTCGTGATGGGCGTAGACCACCTCCGCCGGAGCCTTGAGGAACTTGATCCCGGAGAGGATGTCATATCCCATCTGCGGGTGCTGTTTCATGTGGCGCCATTCAGCCTCGTCGAGCTTTGTCGGCTTGAGCAGTATGTTGTCGGAAACACCGATCTTGCCGATGTCGTGCAGGAGCGCGCCCCGGGCCATGATCGCCACCTCTGCCGCACGAATCCCTATGGTTTCCGCGAGGAGAGTCGTGTAGTTCATGACTCGTTCCGAGTGGGATCCGGTTTCCTTTTCGCGGGCATCCAGCGCACGCACGAGCGTTGTGAGCGTGTGGTCGTAGGTGAGGTTGAGCTCCTCCATGGCCGAGCGGATTTGCCCCGTCTGCTCCAGGACCTTTTTCTCAAGGTTTGCCTGGTACTCCCGGTTCTCGATCAGCAGTCGCTGTTTTTCCAGTGAGTTTTTGATGGTGAGCAGAACCCGCTCGATGTCGAAGGGTTTCAGGATGTAGTCATCGGCGCCAAGATGAATGCAGCGCATGGCCGTTTCCATGTCGCTGATGGCGGTTACCATCAGTACGACCGTGTCAGCGCTGATCTTCTTTATTTCCTTGAGCAAATCGACCCCGGATGTGCCAGGCATCATGATGTCCAACAGGGCGAGTTCCACCCGGTTGTTCAGCAGCACCTCCCGTGCCTCTTCGGCACTTCCGGCTTGGAAGCAGTTATAGTCCTCGCGGGACAGCGCCGTCACCAGCAGATCCCTGATCATCTCCTCATCGTCGACCGTCAGGATTGTGGCTTTCATGTGGTTTTCCTCCTGTACGCCGGTATGATCACGATACCGTGCCGAGCAGTTCGCGGACCTTGCCGGCCAGCGCATCCGGGGTGAACGGCTTCATAATGAAGGATGTGTGTTCATCCGATGCCTCGCTCGGGATTGCGGTGTCATCAGTATACCCCGACATGAACAATATTTTGAGGTCTTCTCGCTGTTCCCTGAGATTGTCTGCCAGGAGGGGGCCGCTCATTCCCGGCATGATCACGTCGGTCACAAGGAGACAGATCCGTTCCCGGTCGCGGCTGAATATCTCCATGGCTTCGGCGGGGGACGCCGTACTGAACACCCGGTAGCCACGGGCAGAGAGGGTGTGTACCACGAGATTGAGGACCCCCTCCTCATCTTCGACCACAAGCACGGTTTCCGACCCCAATGTCTCAGGCGCATCGTCCAGCAGGTCGTCCCCCTCGTTTTTGCCTTGGACGCGAGGCAGGAAAACCCGGAACGACGATCCTTTGCCCGGCTGACTCAACACCTGGATGTATCCGTCGCTTTGCTTAACGATGCCGTAGACCGTGGCGAGGCCCAAGCCGGTTCCCTTGCCCTGCGCCTTGGTGGTGAAGAACGGCTCGAAAACCTTGCGGCGCACTTCCTCCGACATGCCGACGCCGGTATCTGTTACGGCAAGCATGACGTAGCACCCCGGTACCGCCCCGGGGTTGTTCATGGCGAACGTGCCGTCCAGTTCCTCGTTCGCTGTTTCTATGGTGAGGATGCCACCCTCCTCCATGGCGTCGCGGGCATTGACCACGAGGTTCATGATGATCTGTTCTACCTGGCCCGGGTCCGCCTTTACGGTGCCAAGCTGTTCGGCGAGGCGGGCCGTGAGGAGGATATTCTCTCGTATGAGCCGCTTCAGCATCTTTTCGACATTTTTCACGAGGTGGTTGATGTCGATGTGCTTGGGCTCCAGGATTTGGCGCCGACTGAAGGCAAGGAGCTGATGCGTGAGGTCCGCCGCCCGTTCGCCGGCCTGCAGGATATGCTCGACCTCTCCCCTGAACGGCGAGTCGTTGGGCATTTCATGGATCAGCAGGGTACTGTAGCCGTTGATGACGGTCAGCAGGTTGTTGAAGTCATGGGCAATGCCCCCGGCGAGCTGGCCGATGGCCTCCATTTTTTGAGCCTGGCGAAGCTGGTCCATGGCCTTTTTGTGCTCGATCTCGGCCCTGGCGCTGTGCAGTGCAAGCGCTGCAGTCTGAGCAAATGCCTCGATTTCCCGGCGCTCCATTTCAGTAAAGCCATCCGGCCGGTCAGTGAGCCCGATCATGCCGACGACCCGGCTGCCCACCTTGAGCGGGGTGCCGAGAAACGAATTGATCCGGCCGAAGTTTCCGCTGTCGCGGCAAATGAGGTGATCCAGGGTCGCGGGATTGTTGGTGAGAACGGTCGCGCCGGCCCTGACCGGCTCAAACATGAGGCCGTCGCCGGGGGCGACGAGAAAAAAACCTTCCCGCTCGATATGTCCCTTTACCTGGGCGCAGAGGCCTCCGGCAGCCATGGCCGTCCTGGACGACACGGCGAGGATCCGCGCATCGCCACCGAATACCAGTTCATACAAAAAGCCGAAGGACGCATTCGTGATTTCGACGCAGCGGTCAACCAGTATCTGGGCCATCTTGCTGATGTTCTCGGTTTCCAGAAAGCAAAGGCTCGCAGATGCCATGGCCTCGGAGAGCTTCCAACTGCGGCGCTCCGCTTCTTTTATCCTGCGCTGTTCAGTGATGTCTTCCTTGACCCCGACGAAATGGGTTATCGTTCCGGTTTCGTCTTTTATGGCGGAAATGGATGCCCGTTCCCAGAAAAGCTGGCTGTTTTTCTTTTTATTGAGGAATTCGCCATGCCATTCATGCCCCGCTGTGATGGCCTCCCAGAGGCGTTGATATTCCTCGGCCGGAGTTTCTCCCGATTTAAGGATGCGGGGATTCTGGCCAATGGCCTCATGGGATTCGTATCCGGTCAGTTTGCTGAATTTCGGGTTAACATATTCGATGGTGCCTTCCCGGTCGGTAATGACAATCGAAACAGGGCTCTGCTCAACGGCGTGGTAAAGTTTGCGGAGTTCTTCTTCTGCCCTCTTTTTCTGCCGACGGACCGATAATTCATTCATTTCCCGGCGGATGGCCGGCACCAGGCGGGCAAGATTATCCTTCAGTATGTAGTCGCTTGCCCCGGCGCGCATGGTCTCAACCGCAGCATCTTCACCCAGTTTGCCGGAGACGATGATGATCGGGATGTCCTTGTTGAGCTTCTTCAGCAGGGCGATGGCATCGAGTCCACTGAACTGGGGCATGAAATAATCTGAGACTATCAGGTCCCATGGCTCGGCCTCAAGGACGGCGCTCATGCCGCCGGGGGTGTCCACGCGCACGAAATCAGTCGCAAAACCGCGATTAAGTTCCCTGAGGATCAGTTCGGCGTCAAGGGAAGAGTCATCAACAATCACCACGCGCAGGGGTGGCAACTCCATAATTCGTGCTCCGTTTCGGTAAACAGTCCCGGAATGGACTGTTTCTTAATGTCTCATCGGCAAAAAACGGGATACGTTTAGCACTGTCGGTCCCTTTGCATGGCCCGGTAGCTGGTTATATGGCAGGACAGTGAAAGGGGGGGCTGCATGAGACTGATTCATGCAGGCAGCATGCAGCTTTTTTTGAACTTGTTTTCATACATCCTGTGGTCGGCAAGCCTGAGCGTTTCTTCGAGGCGGTCTCCCTTGCTGGCCGTTGCAGCGCCGAATGAGATACTGAGGGCGACAGGATGGTTCTCTGTCTGGCCCTGCTCTATTTTGCCGACCACTCTCCGCAGCGCTTCCTGCACTACATCGGCGTCTGCGGAGGGGAGGAGAACGGCGAATTCATCTCCTCCTATCCTTGCCACCACATCCTCGGCACGGAAGGCGCCTTTGAGCACCAAGGCGGCCCGAATCAGCAATTCATCCCCTGCAGCGTGTCCCTGGCTGTCGTTGACGAATTTCAGACGATCCACGTCGAATACGACCACGCTGACCGGGAACTGCCGCCCCTGCTCGAGCCGCTCCATCTCTTCCTGAAAATAGGCCCGGTTGTAGAGCCCCGTCAGCGGGTCGTGGGTACTCATGTACCGCAGCCTCTCCTCGGTCTGCTTCCTTTCGGTGATATCGAGGATGGTTCCAACGAGACCGCCGATTTTTTTTTCAGTTGTGGTGAACGTGGCCTTATAGAAGATCACGTCATGGAGCGCGCCGTCGGCAAAGGAAATGGCGCTCTCGTAGATCTGGATGCCGCCGTGCTCGAACAGTTCCTTGTCCGCACTGTCAGTGTGCTTTGCAAGTGAGGGCGGCATCAGGCTATAGATTGTCTTCCCGATGATTTCGTCCTGAGTGTGCCCTGAAAATGTCTCGAACGCCTTGTTGCAGCCAAGAAAAATTCCCGAGGTATCCATGAAATAGATCGGAGCGGGAATGGCGTCGATGAGTGCCTGCCGGAAGTGGAGCTGTTCGCGGAGTTCGTGGTCGGTCCGACGTTGTTCCTCCCGGATCACGGCTTCGCGGAGTTCCCGGCGGATAGCGGGAATCAGGCGGGTGTAATCGCCCTTCATGATGTAGTCGTGGGCGCCCGCTTTCATTGCTTTGACCGCTTCAAATTCGCCGATTTTGCCCGAGACGATGATAAAGGGGATATCCAGGTTCATGTCCTGAATAAGGGTCAAGGCTGCCAAGGCATCGAACTGGGGCATGAAATAATCCGACAGCGCAATGTCCCATCTTTTGTCGTGAAGATTGGCGCGGAGCGACTCTTCCGAATCAACCCGCTCGGTGACGATATCAAACTCGCGCTTGAGAGCCCTCACGAGCAAGAAATAATCGTCTTCCGAGTCTTCAATGATGAGTACGCGAAGTGGAGGTGACAAGAATAGCTCCACGGTGCCGGGCTTCGGCACTGGCGACACGCTGCAAACGTCTTCTGATATCCCGGACATTGTCTCTATGTATATAGTAATAACATCCCGATGCCAATTGGCAAATTGGGGAAGCTGTGCTATAAGGTGCCCAAATTACCTAAAACTTTCAGGGGGGTAGCCCATGTTGCGTGCAATGGATCTCGCCTGGCACCTGAATTCCGGGATGAATGGCGCAGCAACTGCGTGGACAGCAGCGGCGCTTGCCGTTGCCTGGCCTGTCTCTCTCCCCGCGCACCCTCTCGGCGCGGCGCGGTACTGACGATTGGCCTGCCAAGTGCGTCAGCACCCCTTTCTCATTCCGCTGCTCGGCCTGATGGGGGGGCTTTGCGCCACGCACCATTTTGACCTGACGCTCCCTTACTGGCTTGCCTGGCTGTGCCTGGCAGGCTCATCGGCGCTCATTTTCTTCAGGAGCGCAGTTCCTCTGGCCATTGCTGTTGGGCTCACCTTTTTCGCCTGGGGAGCCTCGTCTCTTGCCCCTTTTCTCCACCCGGAGCTGTTGTCGACCCATATAGTCAGATCAGCCGGCCGCGGAGCGGTAATCATCGAAGGCATTGTCGATTCGCGGCCCGACATCCGCCCCGGTGAGGGGAAATTCCGTCTTGCCGCCGAATCCGTCATGGCTGACGGTTCGGCACGGCCCGCCAGCGGACGGCTCATGGTCTATGTGAAGGAAGGGATGGTACCATTTCTCACCGGTGATCGGGTTCGGTTCAGGGCCACGGTTGCGGAGCCCTTCAATTACGGCATTCCGGGCGAATACGACTATCGGCGTCATCTGGCGTATCGGGACATCCATGCCACGGCGTTTGTCAGGCATGCCGATGATATTCTGCTGATGCGACAGGCCGTGGCCTTTCCGGTGCAACGTTTTTTCGACCGATCGGCAGCCATGCTCGGCGATGTCATCGGCCGGTATTCCCCCCGCGAGGGAGGCGTACTCAGGGCACTCCTGCTGGGGGAGCGGGGATTCGTCTCCAAAGAGCTGGAAGAGGCCTACACGCGGGCCGGTGTGAATCATATCCTCTCGATCTCCGGCTTCCACGTGGGGATTATTGCTCTGGTCATCTACCGGTCCCTGCTCATGCTGCTCAGTCGCTTCGAGCGCCTCGCCCTGCATCTCAACCTGCGCCGGACAGCACTGCTGGCAACACTGCCTCCGGTCACCTTCTACCTGTTTCTCTCCGGTGCCGCCCCAGCCACGGTCCGCTCGGTGCTGATGATAGCCGTTGTCACCGTGGCTCTCTGGCTGGAACGCGAAACAGACCCGGCCAACGTATTGATCATGGCGGCCCTGGCGATGCTCGCTGCCAATCCCCCGTCGCTGTTCGATATTTCCTTCCAGTTGTCGTTTCTCGCCCTGTGGGGACTTGTAGTCCTGACGCCCGTTTTCATTCATCCGTTGCGCACGCTGGATAACAGAGCCGTAAAGAACGTCATCCTCCTGCTGGCCGCTTCGGCTGCGGCGACCCTCGCAACGATCCTTCCCGTGGGATATGCCTTTCATCGGGCTTCTGCGGCGGGAATTATCAGCAACGTTTTCATCGTCCCGCTGATGGGGTACGGAGCGGTGGTGGCCGGATTCGCCGCGCTGCCGCTCATTGCGGTTGCCCCGGCTGCGGCCGGACCGCTCATTACGGCGGCGTCCTGGCTCGTAGCGCTTTCCAACCGGATCATAGATCTTCTGGCACGGATTCCCCCGCTCCCCCTTCACAGCGTCACCAGGACTGATCTGCTCGTGTCATTCCTCCTGCTGCTGGGATTGACTCTGCTGCCCGGCCGGCGGGCGCGGATGCTGACCGCAGGAATCGCCGCCGTGGTGCTTTCAACCCTTCATTTGCCTGCCGTGGCGGGAGGCGATGCCATGCTTGTGCTTACCTTTCTGAGCGTGGGGCAGGGGGAGTCGACGCTCGTTTCGCTTCCCCACGGCAAGACCATGCTGGTGGACGGGGGCGGAGCCCTTCATGGAGGCGGCACCGATGTGGGGGAACGGCTCCTTGTCCCTGCTCTCCGGAGCATGGGGGTGGAGTCCATCGATTACCTTGTCCTGACCCACCCTCACCCCGACCACCTGGAAGGCCTCATCTATCTGGCAGCGGCAATGCCTGTGGGCGAGTTCTGGGAAACGGGGCTGCCGACGGAAAGTGCGTCCCTGGCAGAGTTGCGGGATCGACTGGCCCAACGGGGAGTTCCCGTCAAGCACCTGTCCGCCGCAACATCGCCGTTCACCGTGGGTGGAGCTCGGGTCGAGCCGCTCTGGCCGCCCGGGAACGGAACGGGGACGGGGGGCGACAACGATGATTCGCTGGTCTTCAGACTCGTCCATGGCGACACATCCATCCTGTTTACCGGCGACATCGGCGCACCGGCCGAAGGCATCCTGGCGAACGATCCGGCGCGTCTGCGCTGCACGGTGCTGAAGGTGCCGCACCATGGAAGCCGTTATTCGTCATCACCTTCCTTTCTCGACGCAGCATCGCCTCACGTGGCCCTGATTTCCGCCGGGCGCAGGAACAGCTTCGGCCTGCCGGCTCCGGAAACGCTCGGCCGCCTGGAGACACGCGGGATCGATGTCTATCGCACTGACCGGGATGGGACGGTGCAGGTTATCTGCACCGGGAAAACGTGGGACGTGGGTACCTTCGCGAACGGGCATTTTCGTTGACAAGTGGACCGCATTATCTGATAGTCTTGAAAAGATTTGCCACTATCCCGGGAGCTGTGCATGGAACGGATTCTCGTTGTCGAAGATGACCGTTTTTTTCGTCAGATGTACGTCGATCTCCTGAAAGAGGAGGGATACGAGGTCGATACCGTGGCATCGGGCACCGAGGGGTTGAAGCGGCTTGAAAGGCATGAATATCACCTCGTTATCACCGATCTGGTCATGCCGGGGATGAGCGGTATCGAGGTGTTGTCCCGCGTCAAGCAGAAAGCCCCGAACGTTGATGTCATCCTCGTTACCGGTCATGCCAATCTTGAATCGGCCGTCTACGCCCTCAAGAACGGCGCCCGCGATTATATCCTCAAGCCGTTCAATCATGATGAGTTCAAGCATACCGTGGCCCTCTGCTTCGAGCAGCGGC